>NZ_BAABRU010000004.1:0-300000 GCF_039545135.1 Herpetosiphon gulosus
TCAGCCGTGCGCCACTCATTCCGAAGAATGCGTTCGACTTGCATGCATTAGGCACGCCGCCAGCGTTCGTCCTGAGCCAGGATCAAACTCGCCGACAAGTGACCGTGGTCACTGCGTGTTCTCCTTGTTTAATGAGCCGGAGAACGGTGGCTCTGCTTGGTAGATCCCTACCGAAGCGATTGACGGTGACAAAAAAACAAAAACTATGATGCATGGAATGTGCTGCGGACGCAGCACCCATCAGTTGGAAAGGTGCGATTTTGGCGATAAAAAATCCGCTGATGCAGCAGAGCATCGGAGCGGAGCACTGTCACCAAATTGTGTGATGTTGAGCAAACATCGTGCTGCCGGTCAACAGCCTGTGGATTCTACCACAGCCGCCAAGTTTTGTCAAATCGGTCGCTGTGGGCGGAGTTCAGCAGGTTGGTGTGTCGTGACTGATGTGTGTCAGTCATGCGTTGACAGCCCGGGGATTCTACCACCGTTCGCCACCGTTGTCAAATCCCACGAACCTGACCGAAACCACGAAGAGCGCGAAGCAGCGTTTGTATGCTCTATGCTGTATGTTCTATGCTCTTAATGTCATCCTTACTAAAGGTTCCCCCTTGTTGGTGAGTGCTAAAATACCAAATAATCACCAGTGCGAGCCTATTGCTGAAGGAGCATGGCATGTTGGATAATTGGCTGGGGCGCGATAAAGCATCGCCGCAAGCGCCCAAGGAGGAATCCATGAGTAGTAATGATGCGTCACGCCCAACGCCCCCACCACGCCAACCAGACGATGGCTTAATTCGTCGCCCACGCCTCAACGACCGCGATAATGCCTTTAATTTGGCGCTCGAAGATTTGCGCCGCCAAGTGCAGTTGCTCTACGAGAGCATTGGCGCACTGGCCGAACACTACAATGAAACTGGCGGCGACCCCCGCCGTGCCCGCGATTGCCGCGATTGTAGCCATTTTCGAGTTGGCTTGCATGTGCCTTGTGTGATGGGTGTTGATCCACATACTGCCCCTTATTTGGCGGTACGCTGCCCCAAATTCGAGGAAACCAGCGAAAATCGCAAGCTGATTAATCGTGATGAAGCTGGCTTTAATGCTGCGGTGCGGCGTGCTCGCGAAGGCTAGTTAGCAATCCCGTAATGTCATTCTTCTACGATCACGTCAGCACAAATGCTCGACGTGATTCTTTTTGTTCAGTTTGTGCGAAAGTGATGGGTATTAGCCAATGGCTCAACCACCAAACGATTCAGCAATCATCGCCTTATTACAACGTGGCGATCAACAAACTTGGCGCATGCTGGCCGAGCAGTGGTCAGGCGAGCTTTATAATTTGGCATGGGGGGCAGTTTATCAAACTGTTCCTGCCCAAACCATTGTTAACAAAGTTTGGGCAACCGCGATTCGAACTATTCACAGTGTCGATCAACGGTTGGGGCTGCGTTTATGGCTCTACACCATCAGCTGTCATGTAATTCTTGATCATTGGCGAGATAATGGTCATGCGCCCCAAACAGCTAGTATGATTAGCGAGTTACAACGCTTACCCGAGGCGATGCATTTGGCAATATTGTTGCATCTACGCCACAATGAATCGGTTGCGACTATTGCTGAAATTCTTGGTCGAACTCAACGCGCAACTGAACAACTATTACAGCAAGGCCAACAACGGCTCAAGTTTGCTGTGGCAGAGGGATTTTATGGCATCAACCAAGCAACAGCTGCAGCAGGCGATTAATCAGGCCTTGCCTGAACAACAGCTTAGTCTTAGTCAACAACAAGCAATCAATCAAACACTTGATCAACAGCTTGAGCAAGTTCGTCCGCTTCAGCCAACCCGCGATCGGCGCAAAGCCCCTAAAACCAAACGCCGAATTTGGCAATGGCAATGGAGTCGGGCGCAAATTTTTGCATTAATTGTGGCAACTGCTCTTTTATTTTTTGTTGCCTACGCCACCTTAGCCACATCGGCTCCAAACGTGCCGCATAATGCCAGTGTCCAAATTTTCGATGGCACTGCTGTAATCAACAACCTGCGTACTGGCACTGAACGACGTTTGAATGCTGGCGATGTAACTATTTTAGAGCCAGGCGATACAATTCAAACTGAAACAGGTCGGGCATTAATTACCTATTTCGATGGCCAAACCACTGCATTGCAAGCCAATGCCCGCATGACCCTTGAAACCATGGATAGTGAAAATGGTGGCCAGCAAATTCGGCTTAAAGTTTGGTTTGGCCGGACTCTCAACGGGGTCAAACGCTTGCTTGGGCCAAATGATCAGTTTGAGGTTGAAACACCATCGTCGGCAGCTTCAGTCCGTGGCACAGAGTTCACTGTCGAATCGCGCAATAATACCACGACCTTTTATGCCACCGACAAGGGCAATGTGCAAGTCGCAATGGATGGTCAAACGGTGTTTGTGCGGGCTGGCGAACAATTATTAGCCGAACAATCCAAGCCGTTGGTGGTCGAGCCGCAAATTTCGCCAACCCCCACCCCGACCAATACCCCAACGCCAACGGCGACAGCAACGCCAACTAATACGCCAACCAGCACACCAACACCGACGGCCACAGCGACGGCAACGCCAACCAGCACGCCAAGCGCAACGCCAACGGTCACACCACAGCTTTACATTACCCAAGCTGGCGATACAATCAATGGCATTGCCCAACGCTTTGGAATCACACCCGATGCCTTGGTCAACGCCAACCCGATCATCCGTGATCGCGATGAGATTCCAATTGGGTTAACCTTGATTATTCCGCAGCCATAGGAGCAGTTTGGTGCTACGTTCGCAACAAATTCGCCGTGGAGTTTGGTTTAGCGCAACTGGGCTGGCATGTTTGCTAGCCCTCTTGCTAAGCGATAGCTGGGCTTGGCGCAGACAACTCGATCGCTCAGCCGCCGATTTGTTGGTGCGCCGGCTAGCCAGCCATAACCCGCAACCAGCAATCATCATTGTCGCCATCGATGATCAAGCGCTCAGCAATGAGACAGGCTTTGGGCGGCTGACCGAGTGGGATCGCAGCATCTATGCCCATTTATTGGATAAGCTACAATCTGCGCGGGTGATCGTCTTTGATATGCTATTTACTGGGGCCAACCCTGCTGGTGACCAAGCGTTTGCTCAAGCCCTTGCGCCTTTGGAGCACCCAATTTTGGCGGTCTCACGCGATAACCAGACCAACCAAATGATTCAGCCAGCACCGCAATTGGCCACTGGTAATGTGGTGTTGGCCCATAGCGACATTATTGCTGACCCCGATGGTGTCGTGCGGCGCATCCAAACCCACTATGATCAGGCTGCCATCTATCCTGCGATTGCGCTAGTTAGTGCTCAAGCATGGTGGCATCTACCAGCAGGTTTGCAGATTGAGCCAACGGCCACAACCCTCACTAATGGTGTAGTAATTCCGGTCAATAATTCTAGCTTTATGTTAAATTATGCTGGCGCAAGCCAAACCTACCCACAAGTTAGTTTGCTAGCAGTGCTCAACGGTGAGGTTGATCCAGCACTATTCAATGATAAAATCGTGCTGATTGGCTCAACCGCTGCAGCCCTCGGCGACCGCTACACCACCCCCACCAGCCCATTAATGGATGGTGTTGAAATTCATGCCAACGCGATTGGCACAATTTTGAACGCCAATGCGCTGCGTGAACAAAGCTCCAGCAGTCGGCGGATCATTAAGCTTGGTTTAGTGCTAGCCCTAACGTTAATCGCCATGATTCGGCGGCCATGGCTGCTATTTAGTGGCATGGTGATAGGGACAAGCGTGATGCTGATTAGCGCAGTCAGTGCTTTGCAACAACAATTTTTGCGCATCGACTTGGCTAGCCCATTGTTGGCAATTGGCTTAACTGGCTTGGTGATGCTGTTGGTGCAAAACCAGCTTCAACGCCAAGATCATACCCAAGTGCTCGAACTTTTTGCCAAACGTACCCCGCCCAGCGTGCTCAGCGAGCTATTGAAGGCTGCTGAGCGTGGTCAATTACAACTTGGGGGCGAACGTCGCGAAGTCAGCATTGTGTTTATGGATATGCGCGGCTTTACCAATTTATCCGAGCGCTTGCCGCCAGAAGCCATGATGCAGATTATCAATACCTACCTGAATCTGATCGCCAAGGCATTAATTGATCATGGCGGCACGCTCAACCAATATGCAGGCGATCAAGCCATGGCGATTTTCAACGCGCCAGTCGCCCAGCCCGATCATGCTCAACGGGCCATTCGCGGCGCAGTGGCAGCATTAGAGGCAATTGTGGCCTTTAATCGTTCAGCTGCGGCCCAAGCCTTACCCGCTCAAGCCTCGTTTGGAGCTGGGATCAACACCGGAATTGGTGTGGTAGGCAATGTTGGAGCCCATGAGCGTTACGATTATAGCGTGATTGGCGATGTAACCAATGTCGCAGCCCGCTTATGTGGCGCAGCTCCAGCCAACACGATTTATCTTGGCCCTGACACGCTTGCCGAAGATTTAGGCGATTTGCAAAGCCTGATTCAGCCGATTGGTCCGTTGGCACTCAAGGGCAAGGAAGCCCCGCTAGAAATTGCCGCCATTGTAGTAGCCGAGTAAGCGCACATGCAAGGATTTAACCGTTTAGCGATGACAATAATTGCCTTGGCCTTAGCCGTCTTGGCCATTACGATTGCGCTCTTACCGCTGCAAAGCTTTGATTTGGCCCTGCGTTCGCTCCAATATTTGCGTGCTCAAGCGTTAATTTATAGTACAACCACGCGAATTGTGGCAGGCATTGGGGGCTTGCTGCTGCTTGGTTTAGCCTTGGCTCAGATGTTTATTCGCCAAAGTCAATATGTACCAGTGCGCAATACTGGCTCAGGCTCTGCTCAACTCGATTTGCAAACCGTTCAGCGGGCAGTTGATCAAGCGCTTGGGCAGGCGCTCGATGTGCGCAGCGCCAAAGCTCAAGTTCAAGGGTATGGCGAGGGCGTGGCGATTTACACCGAACTTGAACTACACCCAACCGCGCATTTAAATGATACCTTGGCGTATGTCCACCAAAACATTCGCGAAGAAGTTGAAGAGCGCTTGGGCGTGGCAATTTTAACGCTCAAAAGTAAGGTCAAAACTAAACCTTACCCGAATGCACCCCACAGCCAACAACATGAGGCTGGCTCGGCTCCCGAACTCGACCCACGCCAACCAGCTTGGGATCTACGTGAGCTGCGCCGTCGCCTAGAACGAGGCATTTTGAATCAGCCTAACGTGGTTGATCTCGAAGTGGTATTGGGTTATCACCCTGATGGGGCAAGTGTGTTTGTGCAATTATTTCTCGAACAGACCGCGCCAGTCCCGAGCACTATAGCCAACGTCGAGCGCTTAATTCACACGATTGTGGCAGATGACTTCCGTCTAAGCGTCTACGAACTACGGGTGACCAGCCAAATTATTGAGTAACTATCTAGGCATAGTGGCTTTAGTGGGAATTTAGTCCTATAATTACGCCTCAAGTTGCCTCTCGTGGGGGATGGCAAAAGGACTATTGATTGCATACAATACGCTAGACTTATTACGGCCTTTACCCAACCATTACTGTTATTTTTCAAATGTCGTTAATTTGTTCGCAGCACATTTCGTTCTTTTCACCCGCCAAGGAGTTTTTATGGGTCGGCAGCACTTTCGCTATCAACGCCTCGCACTACTCAGCCTTGTGGCTTTGCTGGGAGTGTTAGTCACACCAACCAAAGCCGTCGAAATTCCGCCAACAGGCGCGTCGGTGTATCTCCAAACTAATGGGCCTACCAACACCCTGAATAACGGCGATTGGTACACCAACAGTCTGGCAGGCGCAGGTAATGGTTATCATTACTTTACAGTTGATATTCCATGTGCTTGGCCGAGCACTGAGCCAGTCCATATCGATATCTTTAGCCCTGAAATGAATAGCAATGCCACCCTCAGCGACGAAATTCGCGGTGGGGTTTACGATAATACTCAATTTGAGTTTTATACAGCAGGCACGCCGATTGTTGTTCCAGCAACGCCTGGCCCAGGTGCGGCTGGCAGTCTGCATCAACAAACCTTTGTGCCTGCTAGCACGCCTGAGGCATGGTTGCGCTTCTATACGATTGCAGCACCTGTCACTTGTGGTACGTATGTTTTGCGTTCAGCCACTTCGGGCAACGATGAAAATGGTTGGCGCTTGCGAGTTGGTCGCGATAACGACGCTGATGCCAATAATGCCCCCCCAGCCAACACCGATAATTTCGATGGTGTCGCTGGCACTGGCGATGAAATTACCCTTGGGATGCGCCAGGCTTCGTTCCAACACGATGCTGGTGCGGCAGATGTTGTCGCCACATGTTTAACTTTGTATGAATATGTAACCCCCGGTCAGCCCACCGTTAGCTTTAATAATTTTGATATCGATAATGTACGCCGAGTACGCTACTACGCGCCTGGTGATGCGAGTTACACGCCTATGGGCAATAGCGGCGGCATCGTGGGCAGCCTGAGCAACGATCAAATTTGGAATGGCACTGGTGCAACTTTAGCAACCCGCGTCGGCGATACCATCAACAATCCGGTTTCGGGCTGGTGGCGGATCGTAACCTGTACCAGCAATCACAACCAGTTTATCCAAGAAGGCCAAACTGGCACGCCAGCCTACTACGAACAGCCACCAACTCCGGTGATGGCCTTGAGCAAAACCGATGGCGTGACCTTGGTCTTGCCAGGCGATACGCTCAATTACACCATCGCCTTTACCAATACTTCAAACAGCACAGCCACACCTGGCAGTGCTACCAATGTTACCTTAACCGATAATTTACCACCTGATACAACCTTTGTTAGTTGTGCGATTAACGCCCCATTTACTGGCACATGTAGCCATGCTGCTGGCGTGGTGACCTTCAATATCACCGAAATGGTTCGCCCAGGCGAAGTTGGCACACTGAATGTTCAAGTAACCGTCAACGATCCAATCACCACGGTTCCGGTGGTCAATAATGTTACCTTGACCTTCAACGATACCTTGAACAATGTGTTCCAACCATTGAACGCCAGTGATAGCGATTTGGTCAATCCAACTGCGGTAACGGTGGTTGGTTTCACGGCCTTGGTACGGGTCGATGCTATTCAGGTGCGCTGGACTACCAGCCATGAATTTGAAACCCAAGGCTTCCATATTTATCGTAGCACCAGCGACGATCCAGCAACCGCCGTTCAAGTGACTGATAGCTTGATTCCAGCCTTAGGTGCGCAAAGCAACTATCAATGGCTCGATACCAACGCTGAGCCAAATGTGCATTATTACTATTGGTTGGTTGAAGTCGATGCCAATAATAATTTGAGCATGATCGGCCCAACCGATGCTCAAATCGAGCGCTACAGCATTTTCACTCCATTCGTTGTACGTTAAACTCGCTCCCAGCTAAAATAAGCAAGGCCGCGTCGCTTGACGCGGCCTTTGGATTTAACTCAGATTACCAACCGCTATTGCCAGTACCCCGATTAATCGTAAATTGATTAGCAGGCGCTTGGTTGTTCAAGCCGCCATTAGCCGGATTGCTCACTACCACATTGCTAAATGTAGCATTACCACGAGCATTGGCATTCAGCAACAAGCCATAGGTTCCAGCATTATTAATTCGAATATTGCTGAAGCTGGCATTTTGTAACGTTGCCGAAGTGATGCCGCCATCTGAGCCTTGCAGGTGAATCCCAGCAAAGGTTGGACTTTCGATCAAGATGTCGTTGACGGTCAAGCCTGGGATTGGCCCACGATCGGTGTGGACTTTCAACGCGCCATGCTGTTGGTTCCACATCGGCCCACCCACCCGAATCAACGAGTTGCGCTGAACGCTGATAAAGCCGCCAAATGGATGCGAATCGAATTGCTGGGCAATTAGCACACCAGGATAAGTAACCACATCGGCGCAAATATTATCCTCAACCCGCATATTTTGGCCACCATAAATTGCAAAACAATTGGCTCGCCACGGCAATTGCACGGTGTTGAAACGGAAGGTATTCGCAATATTCACTGGACCATGAGCGGCGGGCGACCACGAAGCCAATGCATCATCGCCAGTGCTGCGGAAGTGGCTATTTTCGACCACCGAGTTGCTTGAGCCATTGCACAAATTCACGCCATCAGCAAATAAGTTGCGAAACCGGCTGCCTGTAATCACCAATCCATCGGTTGGCGCTGCCTGGTTATCCGAGCCAACCCACCAGCCAACTTTGGTATGCTCAACCCAAACATTCTCCACCCGCGAGCCTGAGCCAGCGCTGCCATTGAAGGCATTTTCAGCAGCGCCATCGTTGCGGGTCACGGCCTCGCCAGTGATCGCAAAGTTGTAAAAACGACAATTATTACCAATGCAATGGAAACGTGCCCACGGCCCACGCAGCACCGAATACCACATGCCAGCCCCGCGCACGGTCACATCGGAAATGGTAATGCCTGCGTCGCTTTGAATTTGGGAGCGCAAATCAAACGTGCCCGCCGGAATCCACACGCCTTTCGCGTGAGCACGGGCAGTGTTAATACAATTTTGCAAGGCTTGACCATCGTCGCCGCCGCCGTTGGCGGTCGCACCACAATCGGCAGTCAGCGAAAGAAAATTAGCAGGCTGGGTTTGGGCGGCCCCAACTTGCTCCAAATCAACCAAATCAATTACATAAAATGCTGCTTGATCGTCGCCATCTTTTTGCAATTTAATCGTTGCACCTTGAGGAATGTCGCCAACCAAGGCTCGTGCTTCATCGAAAAAGTTATGTGCGCCGCCAGCACTTGGGTTATTCAAGCTGCTGGTTTCGCCGCCATAGACCCAAGCATAGCGCGAAGTCAATCCCAATTTTTGGCGAAATACGCCGTTAACATACAAACTCAGGCTAGCATCAAGCCCGCCACCATTGGCCGCATCAGGAATTGAATAGCGCACCACAATCGAGTTGGCCGTGGTGTTGCTGGTAAATTGCACAAACTCACCAGTGCTGTTGAGTTCGACGCTGCGGCGGCCCGATGATTCAGTTGCCAGATTGCCGAAGGTTCGGCTTGGCCCCAAAATTGTGCCGTTGGTCGCCATTGTTTCAGCTTCATATTCGATCCATGGCACAGTTGCGCCACGATTGGCTGGGAGCTGCGGCGTGCTGGTTGGCACAATTGGGCTAGCAGTTGGGGCAATCGGCGTGTTGGTTGGTGGGGCAGGCGTGCGCGTCGGCGGAATTGGCGTGCTGGTCGGGGTTCCGGTAGCAACTGTTTCAATCCACCATTGGGCACTTTGCCAAGCAGGATAAATGCTGCCGTGCTGGGCAAAACCCAATTGATTTTCAACATGAATATATTCCCAGCTATGCCAAGCGCTGCGAATATAACTCGCGCCATCGGGAGCCGCCTCGATTACCCAACGTGCGCTCTCCCACACATCGGCAATCGTGATACTCTCAACTGCTTCAAGTTGATGTTCAATCGCCATATAGTGACCAGTTGCCCGATTTTTGAGCCGCTTAGCTCCTTGATAATCCTCAATCACCCAATGCGAACTTTGATCGTTAATATTCGGCGAGCCATAGCGCACCTGGCTATTGGTTTCGTAGAGATAAGTATTCTGCCAACGATTCTTAATCCGTACATAGGTCACGGCTGAAGCTGAACCAACCGCCAAGTTGGCCATAATAATCGCGATCAGCAGCAACAAACTACCAAATACTTGCTTACGTCGCTGAGACATCCATCCACTCCTTAATTAAAAATAGCCCGCTACCTGGCCTCCAGTATAGCGAGCCAATTGCTTAGGAATGTTCAGCTATAGTACAGTTATAGTTAATATTTTTAATTACTCTCCATTAGCCAAAATCACACTTGGCTCAACATCGGGCAGGCTAGGCGGGGCAATTGGCAAGGTCCAATAGAAGCGCGAGCCTTTGCCCAGCGTGCTATCGGCCCACATGCGGCCACCATGAGCCTCAATAATCGATTTAGTCAGATACAAACCCAAGCCAGCGCCCTGAGTTTCACGGGCCAAGCGATTATCGACCCGATAAAATGGCGCGAATAATTTAGGCAATTCCTCTTGGGCAATGCCAATACCTTCGTCGGTCACATAGCTGAGCACATGGCCATTCTCCGGCCAGCCGCCTAGGCGAATCACGCCACCCTCGGGCGAATATTTAATTGCATTTGAGATTAAATTGGAGAGCACCATGCGAATCCGCTCTTGATCGGCATAGACATGCGGCAGTTTTGGCTCGAAGCGTAGTTGAAATTCAAAACGCTGATCAACTGTCGCGGCAAAGGCGGCTACCACATCAGCAGCCAAATCGCTCAGATCAAATGGCGCTGGATGCAAACGCAAGCCACCCGCCTGCATGCGCGAAACTTCCAGCAAATCACCAATTAATCGTGCCAAGCGATCAGCTTCTTCTTCGATGCCTGTCAACATTTCAGCTTTGGTAGCTTTGTTGAGCTTTACGTCGGTGCGGCTGAGCGTGCTAGCGTAGCCTTTGATAATCGCAACTGGGGTTTTTAATTCATGCGACATCACCGAAATAAAGGTCGATTGCTGCTGCTCATCGCGTTTTTGCTTGGTAATATCGCGAATATTGGCAATTGCCCCGCCAAAACGGCCCGTTGGCTCGCGTACCACGCTATACGATGAGCCAACATAAATCTCATGACCATCGCGATGAGTCACCCAACCCTCAACCGAAGGATGATCATTATCGGGGAAGAGTTGCAATGGACAGGCAGTTAAGCAAATATTGACCCCTTGCTGGTTGTGAATTGCCAATACTTCGGCGCATGGTCGCCCCAAAGCCTCTTCACGCGACCAACCAGTCAAGCGCTCCATGGCCGCGTTGAAACGGGTAATTCGCCAACGGGTATCGAGCATCATCATGCCATCGGCGCTCGATTCGATAATTGCATCGAGCCGCCCACGTTCAGCAATTGCTTCGGCATAGAGTTGCGAATTATTGACCGCAATCGCCGCAAAATCAACAAAAGCGCTGAGCAATTGACGATCATCAGCGGTAAAACCCACATTGAGCGCTGCCCGCAACACCAACATCATGCCCAATTGCTGATCGCCGGTAACCATTGGCAAGGCCACAACTTGGCGCAACGGCACATTCAAGGCATTCGCCAGCTTGCTTAATTCTGCCGACATGTGGCTTGATTGAGGGCCTTCACTTTGTAAAACATGCAAAATTTCATCGAAGGCCGACCACAAACTGGGAGTAAGCCCATAGGCGGCGCGAATTTCGAGCCGCTGATTGGGATTGTACAAGGCGATCAAGCCATAATTACCCGCCAACAACTCGACTGCTTGGGCGATCACCAGATTGAGCAACGGCTCAGCATCAAGCTGGGCAGCCATTGCCCGCATCAAACGCAATAAATAATCACGTTGGCGTAATCGCAGATCCTGAGGCTCTAACATGGCTCTAACGCTCCATAGACGTTGTTCTAACACTGCCAGAGTATTATACAAACAGTTACGAAATTGATTGATGCAGACGACATCGACAGCAAAAACAAAATCTTTATTGCAAGGAGAATACCACAATGGCAACTATCAATCGTTGGTCACCAGTTGAAGAAGCCCTCAGCTTGCGCGATGCAATGAGCCGTTTGTTCGAAGAAAGCTTTGTTGCTCCATCTGCTGCAATGCGCACCGGTTTGAGTGTTGATATGAACGTTTTGGAAAATGCCAATAGCTATATCGTTGAAGCTGCCGTGCCTGGTCTCAAAGCTGAAGATCTTGATATTACATTGCAAGAAAATGTATTAACGATCAGCGGTGAAGTTCGCAGCCAAAAATTAAGCGAAGGCACCACCGCTCATCGCACCGAACGCCGCTATGGCCGCTTCAGCCGCTCGATCAACTTGCCAATGCTGGTCAAGGGCGACCAAATTAGCGCCACTTTGGAACATGGCATTCTACGGCTTGATGTTCCAAAGGCTGAAGAAGTCAAGCCACGTAAAATTAGCGTACAGGTTGGCTCAGCCAAAGAACTCGAAGTTAATAAGTGAACCACCACGCCCACGAGGGGCATGGCTTCTGCCTTCAACGACGGCTACCAGCATTTCGCTGGGTTTACTCCATCTCGAGCAGCGTTTTAGCTTTCCGTCGTCCCAACGGCAAGCAGGCGTAGCCCCTCGTTCAGAATATTGATTGCCGCATTCTTATCGCGATCATGGATCGCGCCACAGGAGGGGCATGTCCACACGCGATCTGCTAACGTCAAGGTGATTTTGATCTGGCAGTGATGACAGGTTTTCGATGAGGCGTAGAACCGCCCAATCTTGATGACTTGTCGGCCATGCCATTCCGCTTTATCGTGCAGCATTTGCATGAAGGTACTCAGGGCGGCATCACTGAATGATTTAGCCAGCTTGGTTCTCGCAAGGCCTTTAATATTCAGGTCTTCGATGCACACCACGTCGAATCATTGAACAATATCTAATGCATGCTTATGCAGCCAATCGGTGCGTTGGTTACTAATTTTCTGGTGAATACGGGCGACGCGCTTACGGGCTTTAGCGCGATTGTTGCTACCTTTTTGGGCGCGTGCGAGTTTCCGCTGAGCGTGGGCAAGTTTCTTCTGGCTCCGGCGGTAGAACTTCGGGGGTGCAGTCTTTTCACCTGTGTGCAATGTCGTGAAGGATTCAAGCCCTCCGTCAATGCCCACAGGCCGATCAGCTGTGAGCGGAGTATCAGGGCGCTCAATATGACAGACAAATACAACCCACCATGCGCCCGTTGCAGCTTGTTTGATTGTTGCACCTTTTGCTCTGCCTTGCAAGGGGCGATGAATGATTGCTCGCATTTGCCCGATTTTTGGCACGCTGATGGTACGTTCATCAACCACGACCACACCTTGCGGGAAGCGGAGGCTGTGCGGCGTGATTTTGCGTGATTTGAAACGCGGATACTTGGCGCGTTTGGCGAAAAAGTTGGTAAAGGCCGTTTCTAAATCCATCAGGCTTTGTTGCAACGGTTGCGAATGACAATCACGCAAAAAGGCCGTTTTGGGCTGGCGTTTCAGATCAACCAGCATCGCTCCAAGCTGTTGATAGCTCAACCGTTGACCTGTTGCTTGGAACTGGGCTTGCTTGCAGTGCAATGCCCAGTTCCAGACGAAGCGTCGGCAACCAGCCCACTGGACCAAAGTTCCGACTTGGGCAGGCGTGGGTTGAAGACGGTATTTGTAGCAACGGATCACGATTCGCATCGTTCGGCTTCCTTAATTGTGATGTGGGAGATTTGTTCACAGTTGTTTCGGTAGGAGATTAAGAAGCCCTCGTATTCCTGGAACAATCGAGGGCATGGCTACGCTGAACCAAGGAAGGCATAGCAACGGCTATTATACGCGATAATGGCCGTTTTTTTGACTGCATACGATAGCGTATATTTCACGCAGTCAAAAAAAACTGAACTACACCTGATTGATATTCACGAAACAGTTAACGTCTCTTCGTTAGAACTGGCACGCATGCATCCCGCACGGGTCTCCATAGCATGGGTCTTGGGGCGGGGTGTTCTGCAGTGTTCTATATAAATCCTAAAAACAGCAAAAGCCCTGTGCGCTAGCTGCGCACAGGGCTTTTTGCTTATTTAGAAGCCCAAGGTAGATAGACTCGATGCGTTTCATTCGTTGGAACTGTCGCGGTTGGCGTTTCACTTGGGGTAATCGTGCCCATCGTAACAGTTGCCGTCGGTGTATGCGTTTCGGTTACCGTTGGCACTGCCGTCGTCGGAACCGCCGTCGTTGGCACTGCAGTGGTAGTATTGGTTGCCGTTACCGTAATCGTCGGAGTCGGCGTGTTGGTCGCTGGCTCAGTCGTTGACGGTTCAGGCGTATTGGTCGCAGTTGGCAGATCAGTTGACGTTGGCGGAACCGTCGTGGCGGTTGGCGTATTAGTTGGAATTTCGGTCGCCGTCGCCGTATCGGTCGCAGTTGGCGGAACCGTTGTAGGTGTGTTAGTTGGCGTATTGGTTGCGGTATTGGTTGCCGTCGCGGTGTTGGTCGCGGTTGGATTGCTCACCGTCACGGTTGGCGCAGTCGTCGGAGTTGGGGTTAATTGGGTGTCAGTTGGCACAAAATTAACATCAGTCGTCAGATACAAGCGATCAACGCGGAAACCATCCTCACGCATCCACAAATTCAGGGTATAAACCCCAGCGCTTGGAATAGTAATCGTTGAAGGCACACCATCAGTTGTATCGCGGAACCAACGCCAAGCACTGAAAATTGGCAAGGTCATCTTATCCGATGAGCTTGATTGCTGGCCATTCAGGCCAATGTGCACCGAATTATCGCCGCCGCTATCGGCCCAGCCACGCAGCCACACATAATAAGTGCCAGGCGTGGTGAACTTCACGCGATAATCGAGCTGGGGAGCCATGGTGGTGTAGTTGGTATCCGAAAGCGTGCCAGTATTGGGCAAGACGGCAAAGTAGTTGTTGCCGCTGAAGCCAGGCCGATCAACATCATTGCGGGTTTGCCACGACCACTGACCACGGGCGGTATTGCCATGGACTTGCTCAGAATCGAAGCCAACCTGACCATTGCTTTCAAGGTGGGCATTTTCGTCGCTAGCAATCCCTGGGTTATAAATTTCAGTGATGTTGGTTTGGCTAAAGCCTGCAACCGTGCCACCACCCGCAATATAAATTCGTCCGCCGTTAATCACGGGGAAGATGCCATGGCGGGCAGTTGGCATGGGTGAGCCAGTGCGCCAGCGGTTGAGAATTGGGTTATAAATATCAACCCGATCATACACGTTACCAGTGACTGCACCTGCGCCATCAAGCGTTTCGCCGCCAAAAATATAAAACTCGCCGTCAAAATAAACGGCTTTACCCATGCCACCACGGGCTTGCGGCAACGGCGCAATCGTGGCATCGGTCATGCTTGAGCGCCACGAATTGGCAACAGGATCATAAATTTGGACCGTATCAAAGCCATTGGCAATATTATTACCATCGCCGCTGCCTGGCCCACGCCCACCAAAGACATACAATTTGTTACCATCAGTCGTTGAAGCAGCGTGATTGCGGCCTCGTGGCATAGCAGCAACTTCAGTCCACGTGTTCGCCACTGGATCATAACGGGCAACCCGCGTGGTTGTACTGCCGTTGATAATTCCGCCAGCAACATAGGCATAACCATTGATCACGGCTGAGGAGCTAGCCCCAGCGGCAAACGGCATATCTGCGCCCATAGCCCATGTATTGGACACCGGATCATAGATTTGGACTTTACCATCGCTACTATTATCGAGACCACCAAATAAATAGAATTTACCGTTGATCACTTCGGCGGCGTGGTGATTGCCACGCAAAGCTCGTTGGGCCAAGGTGGTGGTTGAGCTATAGCTACCAGTCGTCAAATTGTAGCGCAAGGTTGCGGCATTGCCTTGGCCGACAACATACATTTTATTGCCGATAATCCCGCTGGCGACCTCGCCCAGTGGCACAGGCATGGTGCCGTTCGCTTCCCATGAATCGGGCAAATTGCCAATCCAGGTGGTATCAGTTTGGCCATAACCGCCGCCAGTCGTCACCACAAGTTGGTTATTCCAAACATCGGCAACTGGGGTTTTACGGTAGGCTGGCAACGAAACCAACTTCATCCAAACATCGCTTTTGGGGTCATACATCAGCACATCAGCCGAAGCAAGGCCACTCGTACCACCATTGATCGAGCCACCAATCACCAACAAACGGCCACGATAGCCAAAGGTTGATGATGACGTATGGCCTTTGGGAATTGGCATATCAGCAACGCGAGTCCAGGTATTGGTTGCTGGATCGTAGCGATCAACCTCGGCCTGATTGGCAGATTCTTCGGCTTTGCCATGCTGACCGCCGACGGCGTAAATTTTACCATCGACCACCCCAGCGGCGGTGTGGTTACGAGGGTTGGGCATGGCAGCGCGAGAAACCCATGTTGGGTTGGCGAGGCTCAAGTCGAGCATATAGTGGTCGCCGAAGTCCGTATCATCAAATACGCCAGCGGTACGCACAGCACCACCGAAGAAATAAATTTTCCGATTGACAATTGCTGCGCCAGCGCCACCGCGAGCAACTGGTAAATCGATGCCACGGCTCCACGTTTTCGTAACTGTGTTCAACTTCCAAACGTGGTTGGTGCTACCGCCTGGGTTATTGCCCAAATAACCGCCGAGCACATAAATATCGGTGCCATCGGCAACAACTGGAGCGTGGCTGATCGCCTCGGGAATACTGGCAATCCGTTGCCACGTATTGCTGGCCAAATCATACACATCGACCAAATCAGTGGCATTAATTTGGGTACAACAACTAATAAAGCCACCTATTACATACAACTTGCCATTGACAAAGACCCCTTGCGATTCAAAACGTGGTTGCGGCACAGTTGCGCCATCTTGCCAACTAAACATCGTCGTTGTGGCACTGGTGGCAATAGCCTGTGGTTGAGCAGTTTGGGCTTCGGCTTGCGACTGCACCAACAACCCCATAATGATCAAGGTCAGCAGCAGCAACCCGCTCAGCAAGCGGGGCAACAAATCCCTTGAACGAGCGAAAAAGACCATAAAAACGAATCCTCCGCGAAGTTTAACAACGACAAAAGCTAGTAGAATAAAAAAGGACAATGAGGCTAAACACAATAAATGTCAGGCAAGATCCTCCATGATCGAGCCTGATCATCTCATGGCAGCGATAATACCACGCTTTGTCCATGATACCCATAGTACTTTGGGCGCAGTTCAGTATGACTTCGCGCGTTAATGTGCCCAACTAACGGTTAATTGTGGGGGATGTTGAAATTAAAAAGTGTCAAGACTTACGCTGGGTGAGAGGGCTAAAATAGCGCGTTAGATTGATTACAAGCTAGCTTATGCCCCAAAAGTCCTAGGTATTACTATTTACAAACTCCTCTAGACACCCTGTCTATCCTATGCTAAGATGAGCCACCACAATCCGTCCAAAGCACAACGTTGGGTCTGTACCATGAAGAGGAGCGCTCCATCGGCAATCCAAAGGAGCAAATGGCATGCAATTTGATCGAGCGGGTAAACGTGCCAGCAAACTGATCAATGATTATCAACTCACCGACGAGGAGATACACCAAATTATCGCCTCGGCGCGGATCAACCTTGCCACCTTCGACCCTGAATACAAAACCAACGTCACGCAACTTGCTCACGAGCTGAGCAAAAGTCGGCCAACGATTTATGGCTGGGCGGATCGTGCGATAGTTGCCACAATTGATTCGCTGCGCAATATCCGAACGGGGCGACCGCCGAAAGAAGCCCGTAGCCGCCTCAAACGGTTGCGAGCGCGACCAACGGCACGATTACGGCGACGATCCTCGGATTCTTCATTCTCGTAGTTCGAAGGAGAGCACACCTCCATGAGCAAGACACTGCGTGATGTGCTAAATCAATTTCGCACGCTGGAAAACGTAGAACTCGCTGCGGTTGCAGGAACCGATGGTCTTTTAATTGAAAGCTCAGCGCGTTCTGGGGTTGATGTTGACGCGATCTGCGCGGTAGCATCGAATGGCTTGGCCATGGCTGAGGCGCTCGGTCGGGAAATCAACAAAGGTGGCTCGGTGCAAACTGTGCTCGAATACGATCAAGGCTTGATCCTACTCGAACCAGTCAGCAGCGATGCTATGCTGGTCGTACTAACCAGTTCACGCGAACTGTTAGGCAAGTTACGCTATATGGCTCAAGCCCATCGTGCCAACTTAGATGCAGCCTTGGCCGCGATCTAAGCAGCTAGCAGGCTATTTTTGGCAAAATCGTCAAGAAAGCATGTTATATTGGAACGTCCTGTGCTATAATGAGCCGTAATCGCTCGTCTTTGCTTGGAAAATACTTCGCACTCCAGACCATGGATAGGTGGCACGTATGGACCCACAACTAGCTAGTTTAATTGTTCCGCCAGAGGAAGTCGCCCATATTGACGAATGTTTAACGCGCCTTGTGGAAGATACTGGCGGTAACTATGCGTTGCTGCTCGACAAAAGTGGCCAGGTTATTGCCGCTTCGGGTGATGGCAATCGCCAAGATACCACGGCCTTGGGCGCGTTGATCGCCGGATCGTTCGCCTCATCTCAACAGATCGCGAAACTGTTGCGTGAAAAGGATTTCCGCATGCTCTTGCAACAAGGTGTGCGCGAAAATCTCTTTATCGCCTTGATCGATGACCAATGGATTTTGACCATTATTTTCAATAAGGGTACGCACATTGGGCTGGTGAAGGTCTTGACCAAAAAGGCGACCGAAGAACTCGCCTCCGTCTTGGAGCGCGTGCGGAAACAACACAAATCGCGAGATGAAGTGTTGGGGAGCAATTTCCGTACTTCCATGGAAGATACGATTGATTTGCTTTTCCGCGACTAGGCTGGCATATACCCTTCCTAGTCGGTTGCTGTCTGGGGTTTTTTAGCATACGCTTCAGACTATGTTTTGAGAGGACCTATGGCGATTATCAACGTAGGGGTTCGCGAAATTCACTGTAAAATTGTCTATTATGGCCCCGGTATGTGTGGCAAAACGACCAATTTGCAGTATATTCACAGCCAAGTACCCCGCGAAGCAAAAGGCGATCTATTGTCGATTGCAACCGAGACCGAACGCACGCTCTTTTTCGACTTTCTACCGCTCGACCTTGGTAAGGTGCGCGGTTTCTCAACCCGTTTCCATTTGTACACGGTTCCTGGCCAAATTTTGTACGAACGCACCCGCGTCGCCGTGCTGAATGGGGCCGATGGGGTGGTCTTCGTCGCCGACTCGCAACGTGATAAACTCCAAGAAGATATCAAAAGCTTGCAAGAGTTGGCCCGTAATATCACTCGCCAAAACAAGAAGTTCAGCGAATTCCCCATCGTGTTGCAATATAATAAACGTGATATGCCCGGCGCATTGCCTACTCCAGTCATGGATAAATATTTAAATCCGTTGGGCTGGCAACGCTATGAGGCCGTCGCAACCACTGGCGTAGGTGTATTCGATACACTCAAAGCCATTAGCAAACTCGTGATTAGCAAACTCTAAACCATGTCTCAACTGGCAGCTTCGCCTGCCAGTTATTGTCCGTAGGGTCACCGTATGGCACTTGAAGGTAATTTGCGAGATCTGAGTATCTCCGACCTGATTCAACTCGTTGACTTGAGTAAAAAAACAGGCGCAACTCATGTTCAGGCGCTCCAAGGCGATGAATCGGTTGAGGGCTACCTGTATTTTCGTGATGGCCGGATTACTGGTGCAACGCTTGGCAATTTGGAGCCGCTCGAAGCAGCCCTCACCTTCTTTACCTTCCACGAAGGTCAGTTCCGCTTTTATGAACAAGCTGTGCCACCGCCAACAATTACTTCATCCAACGAGATGATCATTATGGAAGGGATCGATCGCCAAGATCGCTGGGCCGAAATTGAGCAGTTTGTGCCCAATACTAATGTCGTCCTGCGCTTGGTGCAAAATCCCGATACCGGTTCGCGAGATATTAATCTCGCTGCCGATGAATGGCGCGTGCTGACGATGATCAATGGCAAAAATACTGTTGCTTTGATCGCCGAACGCACTGGTTTAGGTTGGTTTCGCTCGTGCGAAATTGTGGCAAATTTATTGCGCAATGGTTTAATCGAAAAAAAAGAGCTGAATCTGGCTGAGTCGTTGTTTCCTCAATTCGAGGAGATGGCCCGTGGAGCTTTAGGGAATTCAGCGAGTGTCTTGCTCTCCGAGGCTTATCGTCGAGTTGGCATCGAGCCAACCGCCAATAACGCTTCCAACGAGCAAGTTCATGCCGCAATCAGCGCATTCGAGGAGTCAATTCGTTTGTTGGTTGGTCGCCCGAATGCGACGCAATTGGCCGATAAATTACGCGAACGGGCCGTCCGCATCCTTGGTAGTCGCTAAGTAAGCATCCATCTCCAAGCAAAAACGCCCCGCAATTGCGGGGCGTTGATTATTTTAGGCGCTTAAACTGGCAAGCCAATCGATCAATGGCGGGGTTAGTTGAGCGTCCTCAAGCAAAAAGGCATCATGGCCTTTGGTGCTATGAAACGGATAATGCACAACTGCTCGTCCCGCTGCCTGCGCCGCTTGACGAATAAGCTCACCATCACGCTCAGGGTAGAGCCAATCGCTGCTCCATGTCGCCACGAAAAATCGCGCTTGGGTGTTGGCAAACGCTGTGGCCAAACCACCAGCTCGCTGAGCCAAATCAAAATAATCCATTGCTCGCGAAATTACCAGATAGCTGTTGGCATCAAAGCGCTGCACAAACGCTCGGCCTTGATAATCGAGATAGCTCTCGACCGCAAATTCGGGCTGATGGCTCCATTGTGGCGAGGCTTCGTGCTGCCAGCGCCGATCAAATTTTTCTTCTAAGGCTTCAGCACTCAAATAGCTGATATGGCCGATTCGGCGGGCGGTGGCTAAGCCATTGACTGGGCCAGCCGTACCATAATAATCGCCACCACGCCAATCGGGATCACTAACAATCGCCTGGCGACCAGCGGCACTCAAGGCCATAGCCATGGCCGAGGAACGTGCGGTAGTAGCCAAAGCAATCACCCCGCGCACCCGATCACCCCAGCTCGCTGCCCATTCGAGCGCTTGCATGCCACCAAGTGAGCCACCAGCCACCGCCAGCAAACGTTCGATACCTAGAGCATCAAGCAATCGTACTTGGGCCGCCACCATATCGCCAATCGTCAAGATTGGAAAACGGCTGCCCCAGTGGGTTCCGGTGTGAGGGTGCAACGATGATGGCCCAGTTGAGCCGCCACAACCACCCAAAATATTTGAGCAAATCACGAAATAGCGCTCAGTATCAAAGGCACGGCCAGGGCCAATAAAGGGTTCGCACCAACCAGCCTTGCTATCGTGAACACTATAGCGACCAGCAGCATGAGCATCGCCCGAAAGCGCATGGCACAGCAAAATCACATTTGAGCGATCGGCATTGAGTTTGCCATAGGTTTCATAGCTTAGTTGCCATGGTGCTGGAATCAAAGCGCCGCTCGCAGTGCGAAACGGCTCAGTGAAGATTTGCACTTGGGGCGTTACAAAACCAACCGACCGTCCCCAAGCAGGTTGGGTAACGGCCGGCACATCGCCCAAGGTGACGGTATCGGTCATAGCCGCGTACCTCCTTGGCGCAAGCGGGCGGTTTGTTCGTGATAGTACCCGATGATCGCATCGACCATGCTTGAACCGCACTCAACTGCTTCCGCTGGTAAATCGCGGACAGCCGCCCCCAAATCTGCACAGCTCGCAGCCAATTCGGCTAGCATTCCACTAACATCAGCCATGGTGCCAGAAGCAGGGGGCATTGCTCCAGCTCGCTGTGGCACGGCGCGGAGTTGTGCCACAGCCCAGCGATTGTGGGCTACCAATTGTTCAACTAACGGTGCAGGATTTGCCGCTTTGGCCTGGGCAAGAACGGTTGTAACGAACTCACCATGAGCCGAGCGTAAAGGCTTGAGTAAATCATGATTATGCGACATCGGGAACTCCTTGGTCTGTGGATGCTCAACAGCAGGTGAGCATCCACCCGTACAATTTCGGTTAGGGTCGCAACTCCCTGACATGCAGCAGTGTCAACACACTCTCACTGCTGGCACTAAGCGATTACGCAAGGGCTTGTTCCAAATCGGCGAGAATATCGTCGATGGCTTCCGTACCCACTGACAAGCGAACATAATCGGCGGTCACGCCAGTTGCCAAACGTTCTTCGTCGGTCAATTGTTGGTGAGTTGTGGTCGCTGGGTGAATCGCCAACGACTTCGAGTCGCCGATGTTGGCCAAGTGCGAGAACAATTGCAACTTGTCGATAAAGCTCCGACCAGCAGCCAAACCACCTTTAAGCCCGAAGCCAACCAAGGCACCAGCACCCTTAGGCAGATATTTTTGCGCCAATTCATATGATGGGTGGCCGGGCAAACCTGGGTAGTTGACCCATTCGACATTCTTATGTTCAGTTAAGAACTTGGCCACAGCCGCAGCATTTTGCACGTGGCGTTCCAAGCGTAGGTGCAGGGTTTCCAAGCCTTGCAACAGCAAGAACGAGTTGAATGGGCTGAGACATGAACCAAAGTCGCGCAGCAATTGCACCCGAGCTTTGAGAATGTAGGCTGGTGCGCCCAAATCGGCAAAGCGCAAGCCGTGATACGATTGATCAGGCGTGGTGTATTGGGTAAAGCGACCGCTAGCAGCCCAATCGAACTTGCCTGCATCAACAATTACCCCACCAATCGTCGTGCCATGGCCACCAATAAATTTGGTTGCTGAGTGCACTACGATATCTGCGCCGTGCTCGATTGGCCGCAACAAGAATGGGGTTGCAGCGGTGTTATCAACAATCAACGGCACGCCAACTTCATGGGCAATTTGGGCAATCTTTTCAAAATCAGGAATTTGCAACTTGGGATTGCCAATGCTTTCCAAGTAGAAGGCCTTGGTGCGTTCATCAACCGCAGCGCGGAAATTTTCGGGGTCGCTGGCATCGACGAAGCGGGTTTGCACGCCCCAACGTGGCAAGGTGTGGTGGAACAAGTTATAAGTGCCACCATACAAGTTGGTTGCTGAAACGATGTTATCGCCAGCTTCAGCGACGTTCAAAATCGCGAAGGTTTCGGCTGCTTGGCCTGATGCAAGAGCCAGAGCGCCAATCCCACCTTCAAGCAAAGCCAAACGTTGCTCAAACACATCATTGGTCGGGTTCATAATCCGCGTATAAATGTTACCAGGCTCGGCCAATGAGAACAGCGCCGCAGCATGGTCGGTATCCCGAAAGGCATACGAGGTGGTTTGGTAAATTGGCACAGCCCGCGAACCAGTGGTTGGATCTGGTTTTTGACCACCGTGGAGCGCTAAGGTTTCGAATCGGGTGAATTGTACTTCGTCTGCCATGATCAGGACTCCTTGTATATAATCTTCAATGCTACGGTTGTTCCGATTCGCGCCATTGCGACCCAGGCTACAACGCCTATGAACAAAAAAACCTCTCATCAGTTGATGAGAGGCTGTAAGTAACCATCGAAAGATAGGTTTGTGCGCCGCCCCTCATCTTCCAGAATGATTCTGTCGGACTTAGCACCAGTCCAAGCATTGCTGCCTGCGGTTGCCGGGGTTTCATAGGGCCGATCCCTCCACCCCTCTGGATGAGTTACGCAAGTGATATTTATTTGTATGGGCTATTTATAACATAGTTAAACAGAATTGTCAAGAATCAATTTCAAGTTACTTAACAATCTCACTAAACAATCAAAAACCCATTCCTAGCTCATCAACACAGGAATGGGTTTAGGGCTTGCTACTGGTCTATTCCCAGCGAAAGAGTTTGGTTGCCGAGCCAAGACTGACCACGGTCAACACCGCCAAGATCGCCAAACTTGGCCAAATATTGAAACTTGATCCCAACCAATTTGCTTCGATTAATTGCACTAAATGGCGTGCAGGCACCCAAGCCCCAATTTGTTGAAGCAGGCCCGATTGGCTGGTTGTGCTCGAAACCAGCACCACCGCCATCGCTCCAAATACCAAAATGCTGACAACTTGAATGCTGCGGGTGTTACGAATGCGGCTGCCAAGCAAAGCTCCCAAGGCTGAAAAGGCAATTGCCCCAACCAAAAAGCTCGCAATCAAGCCAAGCGGGTTGGCAGGCAGCGGCAATTTTAAAACGACCACGCTGAGAATTAAGACAACCAAGCCGCCTAGCAATACCAACAACAAGCCAACCAAGGCTTGAGCCAACAAATAGCGCAACGGCGAGATTGGGGTAATTTGTAAGCGCCGCAACATGCCACGCTCACGATAATTGACCAAGCTCATCGGGAACGCCATAATGCCAAAAATCATCGGGCCAAACGCCAACATCATCAAGGCATTGGCGGTTTGACTCGGGCCAGCCGGCATTTGTAAACCCAAAACCAAGGCCATCACCGCTGGAAAAAAGACAATAAAACTGAGGTTGGTCAGATCACGCCCCATCAAGCGCAATTCAGTTCGTACAATTTGCCAAAAAGCGTGCATACTTCCTCCTGAAAAGCTGTAATGGTTGATAGGTTCCCTCACCCCTAGCCCCTCGCCCACTGCCGCGGGAGAGGGGTGTTCTACCCTTGATGAGGATTCTCCCTCGCCTCGCGTGCGGGAGAGGGGGTCAGGGGGTGAGGGCATGCCAATCAACTGTTAAATGCGATTAATGGGCGGGCTGGCCGATCAAGCGTAAAAAGACATCTTCAAAAGTTACTCGTTCGGGGTGCGGCAAGTCGCGGCTGGGCACTGGTTGTTGGCGCAAATCATGTTGATAGGCCGCAATCATACGATCTGGTGTATCGAGCGCAATCACTGTGCCTTGATCAATTACGGCAATTCGGTCGCATAAACGCTCAACTTCTTCCATAAAGTGGGTGACCAAAACCACAGTTTTGCCACGCTTGCGCACATCTTGAATTAAATTCCAGGTAATCCGCCGTGCTTGCGGATCGAGACCGGTCGTCAATTCATCGAGAAAAACAATTTCGGGGTCGTGGATTAGGCTAAGCGCGATAAACAAACGCTGTTTCTGACCACCAGAAAGATTGGCAAATGCCGTTTTGGCTTGTTCAGCCAAGCCCCATTCTTCGAGCACTTTTTGCCAAGGCCGTGCTTGGGGATAAAACGAACCAAACAGTTGGAGTGCTTCGGCCACCGTCAGGCGATCAGGCAAAGTCGCTTGTTGCAATTGCACGCCAATTTTGCTGCGAATATATGGGCCATGCTGCTTCAAATCGCGACCCAAAAGCTGAATCGTGCCAGCAGTTGCCGGGCGTAGGCCAATAATACATTCCACCGATGACGTTTTTCCGGCCCCGTTCGGGCCAACAATCCCAAAAATCTCCCCAGCCTCAACACTGAATGAAACATCTTTGACTGCTTTATGGTTGCCATAGTGTTTTTGCAGATGTTCTACGACCAATACTGGAGCCATCGCTTCCTCCTTCAATAGGGTATTCAGCTGGCTCAATTAAACAATGTAGCCTCCCGTAAAACGAGAGGCTAAGCGATATCAAAAGCGATATAAAGTGCTAGCGTGGCTCTAGAATCAATGGCACGCTGGTTGGCGCAACATCGAGTTCAGCAATTTGTACTCGATAGAGCATATACAGCAATTGGATCTCTTGCATCACGCTCAAGCCCAAACGATTTTGCACCAAATGTAGATAATTGGGCACAAAGAGCAAGCCAGTCAGTGGATATTCGGCCAAAATGGTTGGCAGTTCAGCTTGATAGCGCTGAAAATGCGCTGTTACGCTCGATTGCAAGTGCTGATTGGCTTCAGCTGTCTGCAAATCGGCAAAATGGCTGCGCAGATGTTCGCGCCAATCAGCAAATAATGGATACAGCTGGTTGTGGCGCAAGCTGCCCAAACGCTGGCGAATTACCGCTGCTTGGCGCTCGTAATGCTGCTCCAAGCCTTGAATAAAGGCCGCACGATCACCCACCACCTGGGCAATCCAATAATCGAGGTAGCTGCGCACAATCAAGGCTTGGACATACGGATCAGGGCTAAATTGCTCTAGCAGATCATGAACCAGTTCGAGCACCCAAAACGAGCGAGCCACGCCGCTGGTTGCACTAGCCTGCAACACTCGCAGGCAAATCGCACTGGAATAGGCAAAATGCTGTTCGGCCAAAGCCATACCTAGCGTGCCAGCATATTTGGCATATTCTGGCTCATAGGTCAGATCGCGCAGATAGCCCGCTGCATATAGTTCATCAATTGCCTGCGGCGTTTGCTGCAAACCAACGCTTGCGGCATGGGCCTGAAAAAATCGCAACAGCTCAGCATCCAGCAAGGGATCGATCGTAGTTGTGCGCTGTTCGGGCGGGCTTTGGTAGCGCAACCGCACATGATAGCCGCCCTCGCCGTAGCGAATAAAAAACCAGCGATCGATATGCGGCTGCAAGCTGCCATGCTCACCAAAGGTTTTTTCCCAATCGAGCAGCATTCGATCGCAGACCTGGCGCAGATCAGGCTTGGTTGGGGTTGGCGTATTCGGTGGTTGTAGAAATACTTGGCGATAGTGCCATTGGCTTGGATTCGGCATTAGATTCCCCTTTCCAGCGCAAATTTCAGCTTAATATTGGTTCACTAGCAGTTGTTGCAGCGTTTGATCAGGTTGTTGTTGGCGCTGGCGCTCCAATGAGAGCAACAGGCTACATAAATGAGCTTCCTCAGCGATGCTCACGCTCAGGCGGTTATGGGTCAGATGAAACAACGACGAAAGCGCGGCGTAGCTCGAACGCGCCAATTCTTGTTGTTGATTGCGCTTAATCACGGGCCCAGCATAGCGTTGTAAACCTGCCAGCCCGTTCTGCACCACTGCATGCAACGCCTCAGGCAATAAACTAAGGCGTTGGGCCAACGGCTGTTGATGAAAACGCCAATGGCGTTCTAGCGACTGGGCCACCAACGCATCCGATTGCAAAATAAACTCTAGTGGGAATTCAAAATAATCGACCCAGGTTTGGCGCAAGCGCTCAAGCAACTGGCTAATTTCGTAACTTTGCAAAAATCCCGCGTGCAACAGTTCATCCAAAAAGATTCGAATGAAGATTTTGCGGGCCACCAAATCGGTTGTATGCGGAATTACATCGAGCGTGGCGCGAGCAATTACGGTTTGCAACGCATAGTAGTGCTGCAAATCTTCCAGCGAATCGTGATCGCGCCCAATTGAGAGATCATGGCTGATTTCAAGTTGAATTGTGCCAGGCTGAGCCAAAGCCTGTACATCGGTATCCAGCCCCAATTTGCGATTGAGAATCGCAGCATGGGCCGAAAGTGGCTGGGCATCGCCACACAAATCAGGATTTTGGGCAAAATAGGCCGTAAAGCGCTCACGAATCAGCGGAATCGCAAACTCGCGCAAAACGTGCTCATCAGCAAAACAGGCGATGCGCAGCTGATAGCCGCCTTCAGCAAAGCGCAACCAAGTAATCAACTCAATCTGTTCGTGCAATTGATCAAACAGCGGAGTCCACGCTTCAGCAATCAATCGATCAGCTCTCGGATCGTATGGCTCACTAATATTCTGCGGGCTATAGTAAATTTTGCCATTCAGCACTGCCAAACTCATACACTGCCTCCCCGATTAAACTCAACCTGAAATTCAATCACATAGGGTTCTTGATCAAGATCAAACCACTGCTGCTGCGGGCTGGGCAGCATTTCTTCAAGGGTCAAACTGACTTGATCATCAGCAATCACATGGCGCAACATCTGAATGCTGAAATAATTTTCAAAATCAAGCGCCAGTGGTTTGTGGTTAGTCCACATATTGAGATGTTTGCTGCTGAGTGGCCGTTGGATGCGTACAAACACTTCGCTTGGTAGGCCTGCTTGTTCAGCCCAGCTATACCAGTTGAAAAAGCTCATAAATTCGTCATTGGCGACGCTACTAGGAATCGCGGCGGTTGGCACATTCCAGCTTTCGCGTTGCAATACCAAGCGGCCAATCCGTAAGCGCGGCGTATGACTGATGGCATTGGTTGGTTGCTTGCGCGAAACGAGAGTTTGCTCACGCGGTCGCAATTGCTCCATGTGATAGCTGCTTGGGCTAAGTTGGGCCAGCACTCGTTGCAAAATTGGCAACGAAACCATATGCAAAAAGCCCATATACAAGGGCAAAAGCTCTTGTTGGCTGCCATCAGCGTGGCGGCGATAAATCCGCAATTGATCAGCAACTGGATCATGGGCAAGGCTCAAATCGCCAACGCCATGTTGAATTGATTGCGAACGATAGCTTGGCTCATCGGGCGGCACAATCACATGCTTGGTAAATGGCACATGCACTTGAGCGTTATGTTCGAGCACCGACACGATTTCGGCTGGCACAGCTTGGGCATTATTGTGCAATGGTTGCCACGCCGATTGCACATAGTTTTGCCAGCTTGGCGTAGGCAACAAGCTCAAATAGCGGGTCAGAAAACGCCCAAAGCCCGGCAAGGTGTAATTCAAAACCACCAAATAATCGCCTTGGGCCAGGGCTGCTTGGCTGCTCGCGGCCACCTGAAATTGAATGCTGGTTGAGCCATAGTGATTATGTTGACCAAAATCGGCGGCAAGCTGCCAAAATGCCTGGGGATCAAGTATACATTCACGGGCTTCGCGCTCGGCATCAAGCGCTTGGTGCAAAAACTGGCCATAACGGCGTTGACGTTGTTGAATAGCGTTAATCCGCGGCATTGGCAGCTCGCTTGAATGAGCCGAAAGCCGATTGTATTCGGGCGCAAAGCCTAGAATAGTGTCGGTTTGGCCGCCTTCGCCAAAGGCATGGGTGAAAATATCGAGCAGCCAACTTTGGGCTGGGCCACGCCCGTCGCGCTGAAAACCACACTCTAAAACTGGAGCCAAATCGCTGGCCAAAGTTGCCAATAATGGCTGACCCAAATGTACCGCCAAATCATCCCAAACTACATCTTCAACGATTAGCTGACCAAGTTGACTGCTGGTTTGCTTCAATTCTGGCGCAAAAGCCAAGATCTGATCGATGGTTTGGCGCATGCTTTGCTCAAGCTGCCAACGTTGAGCAACTGTGGCTTGGGCATACGCTTGGGCCGATTCAGCCAAGCTTTGTAATAATTCGCGAACTTGCCCAGCTTCAGTTGAGGGAACATCGGCCAATTGATCAACCAACGCCAGTAGCGGATCACGATAATCCGAGGGTAAATCCAAATTGTAAAAGAGCAAGCCGCTGGCGAGCAATTGGTTGATCGTTTGGGCAAGCTTGGCGGGAGCTAACTCGGGATGTTGGGTTTGCAAAAGTTCCAACAATTCGGCGTGGCTCAATTGCTGTTGATCGGCAAAAACTGCCAACACGCTATCGAGCAAGGGCGAACGTTTGCCACGACGTTGCCATGAAGCGAAGTATTGGTTGGGGTCATCAAGTTGTTGGCGCAAGCGCGAAAAAACCAAACTCTCGCCATCAACAAAGCTACTCGGATTCAAGCGCAAGGGCAAATCGGCCTTGATTGCCGGAATGCGCACCAAGGCATTGCGAATTGCCCCACCTACCGAGCGCCGCAGTTGGCTGACCGCCCGCGCTTGCGGCATTTGGCCTTCAATCGCGACTGGTTGGGCTAATTTCGGGTCAGCCGAGCCAAGCACCAAGGGACCAAAATGGCTAAATGGGCTGGTTTTACCGGCCATGCGCATCAGATATTGGTAGGCTCCAACTTCGGTTTTGCGTTCACGGCTGCGCAACTGGCTGGGGTCGGCATTGATATAGCGCGGCAAGCTGCTGGCTAAGGTTGAGCTGGCGACTTGCACCGCTTTTTGAAAAGCTGGTTGGGCATAGCTTTGTTGCAACAAACGGCGTTTGGCTTGTAATTCTTGTTCAAATACCAACCGAGCCTCGCGCCAAGCCCGTTGTAATTGCTGTAACGTGCGGCGAAACCGCAAGACTTGCCCGCGCAAGTTTGGATGATCCAGATTGCGCAAGCTGGCAACATCGCTGCGCAAGGGCAAACGGCGATTGAAAATATCGCGTTTCAGGGCCACCAAACTGCTTTTGAGCGAACCCTGGGTTGTGCCAATTAATCCGTAGAGCACATCAACAATTGCCTGGGTATGGTTATCGAGCCAACGTTGCTGGCGCAAAATCACTTGAAACAGGCTAATCGTGCGCTCAAACTTCAGGTTATGTAAATGCTTGTAGCTCGTGCCAGCCAGGCGCACCAAAACAGGCGAAGCAGGCTGCCAGGTTGGTTGGACAGGTTGATCAGCGGCGATCACAATGCTTGATTGATAGACATCAGTCATGGCCATGCTCCTTATAGCGCTGCGGCGTACATGCGCAAAATCGTGAAGCCGTAGCTGGCAAAATGAAAGCCGATATTGACCATAAAGAAAATCGTCCAGAGCAATGAAGCCAAGGCATATAGGTTATAAGCCCATTGCCAACGCCCCGATTGTTGCTCACTCAGCGGGTCGATAATTGGTGTAGCGCCAAACCAACCACGAACGTTGTTGACCATGTTGCGCACGGTACGGTGGCGCAAATTAGGCTGCTCCAGCAGATTGGTGATAATCCAATAGCCATCCATGCGTGAAACAAATGGATTGAGGTTGATCAAACAGAGCAAGGCTGGGATGCCGCTATAGGCAAAGGCAATTTCATAGGCCAAACTATCGCGCGGCAAGAGCCAGAGCAAACTAGCAACCACCCCAAACCAGAGTGCATCGACCAAGGGGCCAGCCGCCGCCACCGAAGCCCGCCGATATTTGCTCGGTACACGGTAAATATCGCTGGTATCGGTGAAGAAAATCGGGATAAACCACCAGAGCAAGCCCATCCCAAAGCCTGCTGGTTTGGCTCCAGCCATGCGGCAAGCCACAGCATGGGCCAATTCGTGGGTTGCAATCTCGACCAGAAATAGCCCAAATAGCCAGAAAATCAAGTGTTTGCTCGCATCGGGGTGGGCTAACATCAAGGGCGAAACCAGCATCACGCCTTTAGTTATGATGTAGGTCAGGCCCACGCCCAACAAACCAAACATCAACAGCCAAGTGATTGGATTCCACCACCAGCGCTGCCACGCCACAATCTGTTCAATAAAACTATCGCCGCGAATCAGCGTCCAATAGAAACCACTACGGCGACCCAAACGTGGCGCTTCTTCTGAATCGGGAGTTGTGTTGACCCAGGTTTCATGGACTAATAAACGGTGGCGAGCACATAAATCGCAAAAATGGCGAATCTTTTCGATACTGACTTCAATCCCATAACGTTGCTGCATTTCGATTTGCAGCTGCTCGATTGAGCGCTGACCATTCAGCAATTCCAAAATGCGCACGCCAACCACGTTGGTGCGCATAAACGAGGGCGAAGCTGGGCGACCAACCACATATTGGCTGGTTTGCTGTTGGCTGAAGGGCGAAACTTGCACATCATCAACAACGTGCGGGCGATAGTCGCTGCTGGCCTCAAGCGCAGCAAAATCATTCAGCGTTAAAGCGGGGTTAGTCATGAGTTTGCTCCTTGTGAGGATAGCCAGCAGCAAAACCGATTAAAACCTGTGTTTGATAGTCGTCAAAGCCGAGCCAACGGGCTAATTGGCCTTGAATCACGCTGCCAGTGGCACAACCGACCATGCCGACGCGCTGAGCTGCAACATACAAACGCTGCAAATGTGCGCCAGCATCAAGCAAGGCCTGGCGATAGCCACGATCACCAGCTTGATTGATTGCGCTGGGCAGCGAAGTCAGCACTAATACAATCAATGGCGCTTGCAAAAATTCGCGTTGAAAGCAATAGCGTTGTAATGTTTCCAGCGGATCGGCGGTGCGCAATACGGCCAATTGATGGGCAGCTGGATTATAAACATAGCCACCCAAGGCCAAATCATCAGATTTCAACATCAGCGGCGCAAGCAAACTCAAGGGCTTGGTGGCTGGGTTGAACGGGCGACTGGCGTGCTCCAAAAAGGTCGCTAAATCGGCCACATTCACCGGACGGTCAGCATATTCGCGCAAACTTTGGCGTTGATTAATCAATTGTTGATAGTTCAAATGAGTAGGATACGCCGCTGGTAGCGCGATTTTGGCCTTGGCTTCAAACAAGCTCGAACACCATGGGCTAGCTGACTGATTTGGCTCAGGCAGTGGGTTGCCTCGTTGCAGGCTGGTCCATTCGTGAATATAGGAACTGGCACTCACGCCAGCACCGAAGAAATGTTCGCTCATTGCAGCACCTCAGGATTGGGCGCAACCAGCCGCAGCACCAGCAACGGGGTTTCGCTTGGGCTATAGACCTGGAGCAGATCGCGCAACTCTTGATCGTAGAAAGTGCTGATTTGCTCGATTTGCCAGCCTGCCGCACCTGCCAAAAATTCAATTGCCTGCGCGGCAACACCACAATCGTAGAGCGCGATCCGATACGATTTTGCGCCATACTTGCCTTCAACTCGTCCAATCGCCGCCGTCAGCACAATCAAACCCAAGGTTTGTTGATGCAGTGGATCGCTAGAGAAGGCTTTGGAAATTTCATCCCAGCCAAACAATGGGCGAATCGCTTCCAACGAAGCATCATGTTGGTTCAAGTGATAGATACCAGCCGCCAAATTGCTCAGCTTGTGGTTGAGCAAATAGACCGTTTGCGAGGCCAGATTACCGCCCGAAGGCACAAACCGTTGGCCAGCGGCGATCACTTGGGTGGCTGGCTTGCGCACAAACGCTTGCTCAAACAACCAAGCTAAGGGCGCAATCGTGGTTTGGGCTGGCAGTTGAGCACTCAGATCGACAGTTGGATCAGGCTGCCATTGGCCCTGCAATTCGCTCAAGGCATGGCGTTGACTATTGGTATAACCTTTGGCTCCGCTAACGATTGCAATCGCATTTTTGGGCGCATAATGCTGCTGATGGGCCTTGGGGAAAATCGCGTAACTGCGCTCATCGGTGTTGGCGTGATACCATAGCGGTAAATTCTCAAAATGGCTCGCGCCCACCAATAGATCGCGGGGCGCATCAAGGTTGGGCTGACCACAGACTGGGCACAACACCAAACGATGCACCGATTGCGCCACAAATTCGAGCGTCGTTGGATCAAGCAGATAACGCACGCCACCGGTAATCACTGGAGTCAAGCCCGAAATCAGATTACCAACCAGCAAACTTGCTTGGCTCAAGGCTAATTGCTCATTGAGGCTCAGCGGCGCGGTTGGCTCGCTTAATTGCGGTTCGTGACTGTCAACTTGCTCGGCACAGGCATAACAGCCAGCTTCGCCAGCAAAGGTGGTGGGGCCAAGCTCAATATGCTGGGGGTGCAGCCAAAGTCGGGTAAAGCGAGTTTGGGCTTGAATCGCCCGTTGATTGAGCGCCTGAGTTAATTCAGCCTGCGCTGTACTCGTTACCAAACAGATCAATCCATCATCATGTTCAGCTAGCCAACGATCAACCGCTGCAAGTAATTCATCAGCCTGAGGAACTTGAAGATCAAGCGCCAAATGTGGCAGGGCATAGGTGGTAGTTGGAGCTGAACTGGCCAGCCAAGTTGCGCGGCCTAAGCCAGCTTGGGCCAATTGATCCAGCAGTGGCGCAACCAAACGTTCGCCACCAATCAACAACAAGCGCGTTGCTTGCAAACGTTGCAGCACTTCATAGCGATTGCGACAGACCCGCGTTTGATCAACAAAGCGGCTGTAAAAAGCTAGTTGTTGGCTAAACGCACGGGCAACTTGTGGATCAAGCGTATTGCTTGGCAACGGGCCTTCTTCGAGCACCCCCTGCACATGCAACAACTGCAAGGTATCGTCAATTGTTGCAGACTTGAATTGGGTCAAACGTTCGCCAATCGTTTCACGGGTGTTAAGACCATTCAACAAGGGCAAGAGTTGCGGCAACAGATTGCGCACCGCTTTGCCACGCAGCACCACATCTTGCGGCCCGCCCAGCAACAACAACAGCTGTTCGTTATGCCAAACGCGGGCAATTTCATCAGATATTCGTGGGCGGGTTGGAATTTGCACCTGCGGATCGCTCTGGAGTTGGCTGTGTAAATCAATTGCCATGGTCATAATGCCACCTCGCGAGCTTGCAAGCTTAATTTGGCCACCACCTGAGCCAATTGATCATGACCAATCCAAGTGGTGTTTTGCTGACCACCACAAGCTGAACAGTTTTCAAATGGCTCAACATGATTGCGGCTCACCCCAAGATTGAAGCTATCCCATTGAACTTCGCGACCCAGCGCCAACGGTGGTTGTTGACCAAGTAATAAGCGCTCGATTTCGGCCAAGCCATAGCTAGCAGCCAATTGATTGAGCGCCGCCAGCGAGGGTTGAAATAAAGCGTGTTGTTGCCGTCGTAAAAAGCCATCACGCGCCTGCCACACATCGTTGCGAGTTTCACACGAGCGCAATCGTGCTTGATAGCAGGCATAACAGGCGGTGTGATTGGGCAAAATCGTTGGCCCTAGGGTAATTTGTGCACCCCACAGACTGAGAGCAGTCCATGGCGTGGCAGCACGTAAACTGGCTTGATTCAGCGCTTCGGCCACCGCCGGATAAGGCCGCTGAGTGATTAATGCTGCGGCGTGATAACGACTGAGTAGCAAGCCCAAACCACCAGCAGCAAAGGGTCGCGCTAGCAACTGAATTGGAAAAGTGCTAGTCAATTCGCGAATCTGCTGCGAAATTGGGCCATGATCGGTGCTGGACAAGGCAGCGACGGTCACCTGGGCTAAGGGCAGTTGCCCCAAGCGAGCCAAGAGTGCCTGCGCCATCACTGCGTCGGTCACCAAGAGCAAGCGAGCTGAACGATGTTCGTGTAAACCTTGGGCAAACAGCCATTGCTGATGGGTTGCCACAAGGGTTGAATAAAGTTGATCCATCGGGCAATCCTTTCAAACTAGGCAAATGGCTGAGGCCAATGGTTCAAGTCAGCTTCGGCCAAAACTGGGTAGCCCATGCGCTCCGGCACGCTATACAAGCGCGGCGTAGCCAAAAAGCGGGCATTATAGTTACAACTGAAGGGCATCAATTGCGGCGCAACCACTTTGATCGTATACAAACCAACTTCGCGCAAAGCTGGCAAGGTCAAATCAACCACAATCAGTTCCAGCCCAGCCCGCCGAAAAATATCGATCAAGCGCTGGGCTTCGACCGCAGGATCAGGATGATCGAGCCGTGGCAGTTGGTCGAGCGTGCGCCAACGAGTTTGCTCAAACAAGAAATCAAAAGCGGGAGCAGTAGCCGCATCGGCATAGTAAGCAGCACCATCACTCAAGCGCATAAAGGTGCGATAATCGGCAGGATCAAAGGGTAGCGGCTGGCTCAACGAATGCTCGATGCCAATCCGCGAGGCCGCCGATTCGTCGAGCACTTTGCTGGGCAAGGCCAATGGATTGGTGCGGGTGGCCGACATCACCATTGTGCGCAGCCGACCATGGGGTGCAACTTGCACTGCATAAATCGTCGCAACGCCTAAATCAGTAGTTGCATCAAAAAAATAGCTCTGAATTTGGGCTGCTTCGACCCGACTCAAACGTTCTTGGAAGGCTGGATCGGAAAATTCGCGCAAATCAACTTGTGGCAGGGCCAATTTTTGCCACCAGGCAATACTCAAGGCATCGCGTTCGATCGCCTCGCCAATTCCAGTTACAATCGCTTGTTCGTAGCTAGCAGCCAAGGCCGTGCCGGTTGAGATCGAGGTGGTAAAGGTTTCGCCAGCATACTCGGGCTGCATGCCAACATAGACCCCAATCGCTGGAACATACATCGGCTGACCTGAAATTAGCGAATAGCCTTCGACCCAGCGCATGGGTTGGTGGTTGCTCGGCGGCGTAGTTGGGTTAGCAGGGTTACGATATTCAGCATCAGAACAGCGGGGAAATAACTCCAAATCAACCGCTTCGATACCCAACTCTTGGCGGGTCGCCACAATAAAATTTTGATGCGCATGCTTGACATTGCAATAACGTTCGAGCGCTTCACAATAGGATTTAGCTTTAGCCCATTCCCGTTCCAAAAATACGCCTGTGCCCGCTGGAGCCTCGGCCATAGCCAGCTCGGCACAATGAATGTTGGTGCTATAGACTGGAATTGTCGGGTTACCAGGTGTGCGCGGTAATTCGGTCGCAGTGCCCAAGATTCCGGTTCGCGGATTCACCAACGGCGCAACCCGCGTCAAAATGTCATCAATTGATAAAAACGTCTTTGACATGATTACACTCCGTTATGCCGATGGTTGCTGAAGCTGCTGTAGAGAATCGATTGGGTAGCTGCGGAAGGACGAGCAGCGCAAACATAAAGGGTCGCGCGGCAAACGGCCTAATTGACTAGTACCATCAGCCCGAATCACCAGAATGCGAGCCGCGAGTTGTTGCAATTGATTGGTGAGCCAACGGGCGGTAGTTTGCCAAGCTGGCAGCGCCATCAGATAATCGCTGGTTGCAGGAGCTGGAAAAAGAGCGTTATAACGTTGAAAACAATCAACACAGCAATAATCATCAGCGCCAAACAATGGCCCAAGCCGCAGAGTATGCACCAATGGCTGAAGCACTACCACTGGCAATGGACTGGTTGCGACGAACGAGATTAAGCGATCGGCTTCCTCAACCTGGTCGGTGCAAATCCATAACCAGCTGGCGGGGCGTTGCGTTGTGGCTTTGTGCTGAAGGGATACACCCAGATCGGCTAGTTGTTCGAAGAGTGCGGCGTTTGAGGTTGAAGCATTCGCGAGCAAAAATCCATCCATCGTCATACTCCATTTAATCAGTCAAGGCTCCAGACCCTTGCGGTAGCCGGAGCCTGTTCTGTGTAGTCATACTTCCACCATATTTGGTAGGGTGCTTAGGGAAGGTGCAAGCAGCAGAAGCAGTTTCCTGCTGCCTGGCTCCCTTACATCACACTATTGAGCTTCGATTGCAGCTGTGCAGAAGGTGCTGACGGTACAAATCGTACCTGAGGTGCTGAGTGAACCCAATGATGAGACACAAGCAGCGGCAGCATTGGTTACATGCTCTTCCAACTCATCAGCGAACAATTCGGTTTCAGCGGCGGTCACTTCAGCATCGATCAAGTTCTTTACATCTGACATAAGAGCATTCCTCACAAAGTAGCTAAGAGAGAGCCAGGCTATTTTTCAGCGACACCGGCGGTACAGAAGGTGCTGACGGTACAAATCGTGCCTGAGGTGCTGAGCGAACCCAACGATGAAACACAGGCGGCGGCGGCGTTGCTTACATGCTCTTCCAACTCATCAGCAAACAATTCGGTTTCGGCGGCGGTCACTTCAGCGTCGATCAAGTTTTTTACATCTGACATTGGGAGATTCCTCACTAACTAAGAATGGCTAATCCGATTTATTGGGCTTCGATGGCGGCGGTGCAGAAGGTGCTGACGGTACAAATCGTGCCTGAGGTGCTGAGCGAACCTAACGATGAGACACAGGCAGCGGCGGCATTGGTTACATGCTCTTCTAATTCATCAGCAAACAATTCGGTTTCGGCGGCGGTCACTTCAGCGTCGATCAAGTTTTTTACATCTGACATTGGGAGATTCCTCACTAACTAAGAATGGCTAATCCGATTTATTGGGCTTCGATGGCGGCGGTGCAGAAGGTGCTGACGGTACAAATCGTGCCTGAGGTGCTGAGCGAACCTAACGATGAGACACAGGCAGCGGCTGCATTGGTTACATGCTCTTCCAACTCATCAGCAAACAATTCGGTTTCGGCGGTGGTCACTTCAGCATCGATCAAGTTTTTTACATCTGACATAAGAGTAATCCTCACTAACTAAGAGTAATAATGCAATTTATTGAGCTTCGATGGCGGCAGTACAGAAGGTGCTGACGGTACAAATCGTGCCCGAGGTGCTGAGCGAACCCAACGATGAAACACAGGCGGCGGCAGCATTGGTTACATGCTCTTCCAATTCATCAGCAAACAATTCGGTTTCGGCGGCGGTCACTTCAGCATCGATCAAATTCTTTACATCTGCCATGGGGTGGTACTCCTGTTAGACTAAGCAATTGTAGGTTTGTCAGCTGTGGGTGCGCACCTCGTTGTTGACAGGCCTATTACACCATATCGCCATGGCGTAAACTATTGGGACAACGATAGTTAAACCGATATAAGAGCGATATATCAGCTATCACTTATAGTTAAAATAGATTAATTAAATTACGTAGGGATTGAAGTGTTATAAAGAAATACGTTCGAGGCGTTTTCGAATGCGCTCAGCAGCACTAGCATTGCCCAACATTTGATAGATGTCGATCAGGCGCAGGTAGGTTGGTTCGTGATAAGGGTCGTAGCTCAATAAACGCTCAGCATAGGGGATAGCCTCGGCAGTTGGGCCATAGGCCAGCAATAATTCCAAATAATCGCTAGTTGCCGCCACAAATTGGCTCAAGGCTTGTTCGCGCCAATCCAGCACCCATTCGGCGTAAGCAATATCGCTTAATAAATCATCCTGATACAAGGCCAAGGCTGCTTGATAGGCTTGTAAGGCGGCGGGCATGGCTCCTTGCTGGCGTTGCTTGGCGGCAGTTTGTAGCAAGGCTTGAAATTCAGCATAATCAGTATCGATCTGAGCTTGTGGATTTAAACGCAAGCCCGTTGCTTCGCTCAACACAAAAGCCGAATTAGCGCCGCCGCTGCGTTCCGGCTCCAGCACATGCAACAGGGCATTCAAGGTCACTCGCAAGGCTCCATCGGCGGCTTGCGGCGTAAGATCAGGCCAAAAGTGCTCGATCAAGGCTTCACGGCTGATAATTCTCGGGCGTTGCAAGACTAATAAGGCCAATAATTGACGAGCTTTCTCACGCGACCACTCGTTGGGATCGACCAATTCCGCGCCACGCCAAAGTTGCAAACTACCAAAAAGCTGAATTTTTAGGGCATAGGCGGGGCGCTGGCGAATGCTGGTTAAGCTGTGTTGGGCAATTTTGCGCTGCTGGGTCGAGGCTTGTTTAATCACCGCTTGCAAACGCTCAAGGCTGGCTGCCGAGCCATATAAGCCCAAAAGTTGCAAGAGTGCGGTTTGTTGTTGCGGCTGCTCGGCATACAGTTTCCAGCAAATTTCTTCTAAAGCAACCCGATCACGCTTGGCTAAAAATTGGGCAATCCGCTGTGGCGCAATCCCCGTTCGCAAGCCCAACTCCACCAACAGCGTGGTTAAACGCAGCGGCGTTGCGTTCATATGGCGGTCGCCATCCGCTAAATAATCACGCCAAATCGTGGTTGCTTCGGCAATTAATTGTGAGCTTGGCTGAATTTGCCAACGACTGGCCAGCTGCACCAAGCCTGCTCGCAAGCGCAAAATCGGCGATTGAGCGGCCTCGATCATGGGTTTGGCTCGCTCCAAAGCCGCCAAGGCTCGTTGATATTCGCCACAGCAAAACCAGGCTTGAGCCAACATCAACCACATGCGTGGGTCAGCTCCATACAGCGCATCATCACGAATCAAGCCACGTTCGCTGAGCGTTGCATCGTGCTGAGCCAGTTTAATTTCGCCCAAACTAGCCCAAGCAAAAGCGCGTAATGCAAGCAAGCGATTGCGCATAATCGAGGGCAATGGCTCATCGCTCGGCAAAAGCAATTGCTGAATCAAATGCTCAGTCGTTGGTCGATCAGCATCCAACAAGGCCAAACCGAGTTTTGTACCTCGCGTTTGCAAACGAGTCAAACGCACGCCATAGCGCTCGCTCAAACGGCTAGCTTCATCGGCCAAGCGTTGGGCAGCGAGGCGATCATCGGGTGCGGCGCGGCTCATCAAGCAGGTTGCCAACAAATCGAGCAAACTCATACGCATGGCTGGTTCAGCTTGAACTTGGGGATGTTGCAACCAAACTTCGAGCCATTGAATGCCCTCATTCGGCAAGGTCAAAATCGTATACAAACCACCAACGACACAGGCCGCCACCCAACGCCAAAAAAAGGGCAATTCGCTTTGGGCTAAACTTTGGGCCGTTGCCAAGGCCTTGATATAACGGCCACGCTTGATCTGAAATAACAGCAAGGGAAATTTCAACAAATCACGGCGCTGACGATACCAAACAAAGCTTTTGAGGCTAAAACTTTCACGCGCCACCCCAATCAAGGCTTGCTCATCGCCCTGCCAAAAATAGATCAAACATTGTTCACCAACCACCTGAAAGGCCTCAGCATAACGTTGCTCAGCCCGATAGCGTTGGGCTGCTTGGGCCAAGGTTTGGGCCGCAAGCACAGGGTCATGTTCGCGCAAAGCCAGCCCATGCAGATGCAACAATTCGGCAATTTGGCGCTCGGCTGCTGGCAGTTGTTGCAACCATTGCAAGACTGGCTGATGTTGAGCCAATAGCCGCAAACCATGGCGCTTAAGCTGCTCGGCCACCTGCGCCCATTGCCCCAACCGACACCAGACATCCAAGGCCGCCGCCAAATGCCCCTGCTGCTCAAACCATGTGGCCGCTTGGGCCAACAATTGGTTGGTTTCAGCCAACGGTTGTTGACGCAGCACCTCCAACCAAAATGGCTCAAAGCGCCACCATTCAGCCTGATCAGGCAGCACAAACAGATTGTAATGCCATAAACTAGCTGGATCAGGTGCAGCCATCGCCGTCAGCACCGCTTGATTAAAAAAGGGCAAGAGCGCGGCAAATTGGGCAGTCCGCCGCACCGCATCAGGCAATTGCCCCAACACATCTTGGGCCAGAAAATCGCTAACCGTGCCTTGATAGCCTGAGGGCAAGGCACGCCACAAACGCAAACCCGCAGGCCAGCCGTTGGTTGCTTGCCAAGCTGCTTGGCATTGGCTTGGGCTTTGGGTAGGCAATAGCTCCTGCAATTCGGCTTGGCTAAATCGCAATTCTGCGGCGGTTAATTGGCGATACTGGCCCCGCGCCGCTAAGCCTGCCCAATCGAGCTGCGGCAGTTGGCGGCTGCTCAATATCAGATGCAGGTTGGTCGGCGCAAAACGGGTCAATTCATTCAACAAACGCCAGGCACTGGTTTGCAAATGCTGACAATCATCAAGCACCAAGGCGATTCGGCGCGGAGCCAAGGTTGCCCAGCAATCAAACAAATCAGCCAAACTATTGATCGGATTGATTTGAGGAAAACGGGATTTGGTTAGGTTGCTCAACAAGCGCTGAAGCTGATCAGCCTCGGTTGGGCTATGCAGGCCATACCACAAACAATCGCCACCAAGCGTTTGCTGCATCCACTGGGCCAGCATGGTGGTTTTGCCATAGCCAGCCGCTGCCACGACCATGGTTAAGCGACATGTCCAACACGCCTCCAATTGAGCTTGAAGGCGTGGGCGTTGAATCAAATCATCATTCAGTTGGGGGTAATCAATTGTATATTGCACAACCCCAAGTTTAGCATAAAACTTACTCGTCGCGCAGCACATGCAGCGGGCGCAGATGGGCAGGTCGCCAAGCAACACCCAAGGCAGTCAACAGCGCTAGACCAATTGCAAAGCCGAAAATCAGCAAGCCTGGCAAGGCATCTAGTCCAAGTCCAGCCTTAGGTTCAAGCGTATTAATCACCGTGATTGCAATCCAAACTGCCAGCATACCAGCGCTCCCAGCAATCAAGCCAACCAAGCTATATTCCATGCTGATGCTGCGCAACAAGTGAGCAGTGCTATAACCAACCGCCTTGAAAATACCCATTTCGCGGCGACGTTCAAACAGTGCCAAACCAACGGCATTGGCGATCAGCACCATGCCTGCCACAAACGCCAAGCCTGCCACAGCCACCACAAACAAGCCCAACGAGCGATAGATCATTTGAGTGGTGTTGTACATTTCAACTTCGTTATAAACAAAGGCTTGGGGAATCGCCTGATTAAAGCGATTGGTTGCGTTGCTCAATTGGTTAATCGGCAGATTGAGCGTATAGATCAAACGGCTTTGCATGCCAACCAACTGCTCAACGCTGGATGGGCTAATCACCATGGTGCTGGATGCTTGGCTAGCTTGATTTTCGTAGCGCCCGACCAAGCGGACTTTTAATCGACCGTTCGATCCAATCAGTTCTAGTTCAGTGCCAAGCGGAATTTCGCTGAAAAACCATTGAGCAAACATTACTTGATCAGCCGCAGCCTGCCATTGGCCTTCGATCAACTGAATATCGCCAATTTGCGTGGCTGAGCGGGCCGAGGTTTCAAATTCGATGCCTTCACTCTCGGGCAGCGAAGTTGCGACTTGCAACAATTGAGTTGGCTCAAGTGCTGGTTGCTGCAATTGCTCGACAATTTGGTTAACCTTGGTGGCCTCGCTAGGAGCAGTAATCACCCACAGCGCTCGATTCTGATTAGTGTTAGGGTCGGCCCGGGCATCAAGTTCTTTTTGAACCGTCAACAACGCTGCTGCCGAAAAACCAATCGTAAACACCCCGATCGCCAAAGCGATAATCGCAAAGGCGGCCCGCTGACCATTGCGTTGTATATTGCGACTGGCCAAGCGCAGCCAATAGCCAGGCAACGGGGTTTTGGCAACCAACCACAAAATCGCTTGAAACAACCAATTGAGCAAGGCCAAGCCCAATACTGCCCCCGCAAACAAGAGCATGCCTGCGCCAAACGAACCCATGCTAATACTAGCAACCAAGGCAAACATTGCCCCCAAAACTGCATACAACCCAACCATGGCGCGGCGGGTTGTTGGGTTAACTTCGATCGGGCCAGAACGAAGCAACGAGCCAGGCCGTACCGCATTGGCTTTTACAATCGCCACCATGCCAAAGATCAAGGTTGTGGCGATGCCCAAGCCAATGGCCCCGCCCAAAATCTGCCAATCAACCACCGTTGGCAGCATATAGGCACTGCTGCGTGCAAACAAATCGGTCAATTGATCGCCGATTAATACGGCGGCCACTGCGCCCAAGATACTGCCAATCAGCCCGAGTAAAGCGGTTTCAAAGCCAAAGAGCAACAACAATTGCGGGCCACGATAGCCCAAGGTTTTGAGGATGGCGATTTCGTTGCGGCGACGTGCAAGCACGACTTGCATGGTATTTGCCACCCCAATTCCGCTAACAATCAAGCCCAGCACCCCAGCACCACGCAAGGTCATATTGAATAAACCAGCGGTATCCGATGGCTCGCTACTGACGGTCGCAACCGACCAACCTGCTTGCTCTAACGTGCCAACTTGCACACCTTGCTGGCCCCAAACCACCCGCGCTGAGTTCAAATGCGCTCCGGGGTAAATCTCGTGAGCAGTCGCCAAGCTAAAAAATAAGCTACCAGCGCTTTTGTTCGGCACTTGATCCACCAAACCGACCAATTTTAGGCGTTTAGGCGTTGCCCCTTGATTGACCAAAATCACCAGTTCTTGGCCAATCGTCAGATCATGTTGCAACGCCAAAAGCTCGGTAGCAACCAAGGCATCGGGCTGGCTCAGCAACTCGCTCATGCTGGCGTTGGCTGGTTGGCTCACATGCAATTCGCCCAACAACGGGTAACTTTGCGGATCAATCCCATAGCCAATATCGCCAAAAATCACATGATCGCCGCCAGCAGGCTTGAGCAACGCAGGCGGAATCGCCGAATAGACCGTATAGCCGCCAATCACGCCTGATTGTTTCCATTGCTCAAGTTGGGCTTGTTGTTCAGGCCCAATCGAGCCGTTGGGCCAATCGAGCATAGCATCGCCACCAACACTAACCCGATTTTCCACAAAAATTTGATTGATCGCCGTCGATAAACTTTGCATCGAGCCAAGCGACATCACGCCAAAGGCAATACAGATAATCGCCAACAAGGTGCGCTGACCACCCAAGCGTAACGAGCGCCAAGCATAATTAAAGGTAAAACCCCAACCCATGATTAAACCCTCGTGCTATCGTGGCGAATCTGACCATCGACGAGATACAGTTGACGATCAGCGCGGGCTGCCACATCGGGATCATGGGTCACCATCACAATCGTAATGTTGAGCTGACGGCGTAAATCCGCAAATAATTCGAGAATTTGCTGGCTGGTAGTGCTATCAAGGTTGCCAGTTGGCTCATCGGCAATCAGCAATTGGGGCGTGGTAACCAAGGCGCGGGCAATTGCCACTCGCTGTTGTTGGCCGCCCGAAAGCTGAGCTGGCCGATGATCGCGCCGATCGCCGAGGCCAACCAATTCGAGCATGGCTTTGGCGCGTTGGCTAATATCGCCACGATTGCGATGCACAAATAAAGGTGCTTCAACATTTTCTTGGGCGGTCATGGTTGGAATCAAATTGAACGATTGAAACACTACCCCAATCGTTTGGTTGCGCAAACGCGCCAATTGCGGCTCGCCCATGGTGGTAATATCAACATCGTTCAGGCGCACATGACCTTTGCTCGGTGTATCCAAGCCCGCCAAAATGCCCAACAAGGTCGATTTACCTGAGCCAGATGGGCCAGTCAAGGCCACCCACGAGCCACGGACAATTTCCAACGAAATGCCATTCAGAATCGTCAAGCTGGTTGTGCCAAGCTTTACCGTATGCACAACATCGCGCATCAGGGCAACTGGCGCGGTATTCGAGTTTGTCGCAAGCATGTAAAATTCCTTTATTTAGAACATAGAGCGTCTGAGGCTATTGGCTATTGGAGATTATTTTGAAATATCTACAGTTATTCCGATAGCCGCTAGCTGTAATGGTTCATTAGGTTAACAATTAATTGTACCGTGCCCTGACCCCCTGACCCCTCTCTCACAGCGGCGGGCGAGGGGAGCACACCTGGAGCGGTTCCCCCTCGCCTCGCGTGCGGGAGCGGGGGTCAGGGGGTGAGGGCATGCTGGCCTAATGCAATAAACCATTACATATAGCCGCTAGCCTCATCTCCCTTCGCATTTTTCGTAGTTACAAAAATTGACCCCTAAGCTCTGATCCCTGACCCCTGACCCCCAACCCCTCGTTTATGCTGCTTGAAGTTGGGCTTGGTGGGCAATTTGGGCCAAGGCTTGCTCAATCGTTTCGGGCTGTTCGAGCCGGGCAATCGCTTGCGCCCCCAAATCGTGCCAAAGCCGTTGTTCATAGCCAACAGCGCTGGTTAACACGATGATTGCCGGACGATTTGGCCACTGGGCTAAACTTTTGAGTGCAACCAAGGGATTAATATTCAACATCGCGGCATCAAGCACCACGATATCTGGCTGAAGATTGGGCAGCAATTGCAGCGCCTCAGCGTGAGTAATATCAGCAATTAATTCATAAGTAGGATTTGGATTGATTAAGCTATGCAGCATGGCACGACGGCTGGCGATGCTGATTGTGGCAATCGATAAACGTTGCATAAAGCCTCCTTGTGATAGGCTTTAGCATAGGGGGCAAGTGTTACCGCAGTATCACGAAGTTGTCGCAAAATTGTCGCAGACAAGTGGACATTATCTCAATCGTCCACTTAAATTCTTGCCTAGCTAGGAGAATATTCAGCACTAAAATACCAAAGGCCCCTCGCCCGCCACTGTGGGCGAGGGATCTGACAAGGGTAGGTTTTACGCCCCCTCACCCCCAGCCCCTCTCCCACCTCCGTGGGAGAGGGGAGCACTGCTGGATGGGTTCCCCCTCGCTCGCTCGGCGGGAGAGGGGGTCAGGGGGTGAGGGCATGCCAATCGACGGTACATACCACCCAATCATTGTTAAAAACCTACCCTTGTAAAGAGAGGGGTTGGAGTGAGGAAATACGATTTAGGCTTTGGGGAAACAAATACAAAAGCTCGTGCCAACGCCAAGCTGGCTTTCAACTGCCACCGAGCCAGCCATCGATTCTGTTAATTCTTTGACTAAGGCCAAGCCTAAGCCCGCTCCCTGATGCTGCTCATTGGCCCGATCCTTGGCACGATAAAAACGCTGCCAAATTGCGCCAAGCTCGGTGGGGTCGATTCCGCTACCAGTATCACGAACATAGATATTAATTGAGTCGGCATGATTAACCGCTTGTACCACCACCAAACCACCAGGTGGGGTGTAGCGTAAGGCATTATGCAGCAAGTTGCGTAAAATCTGCTCAAACCGTTGGGGGTCAATCAGGGCTTGATCAAGCTCAGCGGCACAATCGGCCAGCACTTCAACTCGCGATTGTCGCCAAGCCAAGGGCTGTACCGTTTGTACAATTCGGTTGATCAAGGGAGCCACGGCATGAGCTTCAAGTTTGAGGGTCAAACGGCCAACCTCACTCGCCGAAAGCAAAAAGAGATCTTCGATCAGTTGTTGCAAACGTAGGGTTTCGCGCTCCATCACCAGTAAATCGCGCTGAACTTGCGAATCTAAAGTTTGTTCGGTTTGCAAACTCGATTCAAGATAGCCGCGCAGGGTGGCAACAGGCGTACGCAATTCGTGTGAAACGCTGGCAACTAAAGCTCGCCGATCGTCAAGTAAGGCCGCCACCCGATCGCGCTCGGTTTTTAGGGCATTAACGGTGCTAGCCAATTGCTCGGCCATCGCATTGAAATTAGCTTGGAGTTGGGCAACCTCATCAGTGCCATTGACTACAATCCGCGAACTATAATCGCCTTCGCGCAAGGCCGTCGTAGCGTTAGCAAGGGCTTCGATTCGGCGCATAATTCGCCGCACCAACATATACGAAAGCACCATGGCCACTGGCAAAAACACAAATAAGCCAATCACCATCAATACACCATAAATTGAGCCAAGCAGCGAATATTGCACCACATGTTCAATTAAAAAAACCACTGCATCATTTGATTGGCTTAATTCTTCGCTGCGCAACTGAATCGAAAGCAGCACCATGCCCATGCCAAAAATCAGCATCAACACAAACACAATCGTTAATTGATCATGGGTCAATGTCCAAAGCAATGAGCGTTTGCGCAAGCGATTCCACCAACGCCAGACGCGCATCAAAAAGCGTGTGCCCAAAAATGTGATGCCATGCAGCGCAAAGAAAATCAACATATCAGGGAATGATTGGGCAAAATCACCATCATTCCAAGGACTCATAATCCGTGAAAGTTCATGCCATGCAATCAGCCCGCCCAGCCCAACCAGGCAAATCATCACGAGCCCAAATGCACCAAGTTCAGGCAGCAGTTGCCGCCAAAAACCACCCTCAGACAAAACCAAGTTCAGCCCAAAAACGACCGCGCCAATGCCTAAAACGAAGAAGCCACCAGTCATCAACACAAAAACTTCAACTGGCAAAAGATAAATAATCGCTAGCAGGATTACCAAGCAAAAACCATCGAATAGCAACATTGTGGCAAATGCTCGTCCCAGCCCCGCCTGCGCATACCAACGCAACCAAAGTTTCATTGGGGTGCTTCTGCTTGTAAACGATAGCCCAAGCCCCAAACCGTCTCGATTGCATCGCCAAAATCGGCCAATTTTTTACGCAAGCGCAGCATAGCGTTATCAACCGAGCGATCACCGCCAACATAACTTTGGCCCCAAATCGTATCGAGCAGATAGTTGCGACTAAAAGCCCGACCTGGGTTACGCAACAACAAATCGAGAATCGCAAACTCAGTTGGGGTCAAATCAAGCTCCTGCTGGCGCAAGGCAACAATGTGCAAATGCGGGTCAAGCACCAAGTCGCCGTAGCGCAGCACCTCGGTTGCTGGTTGGGCATCGGCCTGCAACAACTGCTGAATCCGCTGATCACGGCGCAACAAGGCCCGTACTCTGGCAATTAGTTCGCGCATGCCAAATGGCTTAGTCAAATAATCATCAGCACCCAATTCCAAGCCCACCACCAAATCGGTTTCTTCGCTGCGAGCTGTTAGCATCAGCACCGGGGTCGATTTCGTTTGGCGAATCGTGCGCAGCACCTCTAAACCATCAAGTTGCGGCAACATCCAATCTAAAATCACTAAATCTGGTTGATGTTGCTGGTGTAAACTTAAGCCTGTCCGGCCATCGGCAGCATGCCACACCTGATAACCCAAGTTACTCAGTTCGCGCACCAGCACTTCGGCCAAATCGACAGCATCTTCAACCACCAAAATTGTCGGCACATGCTCAGCCATCGCCAAATCCTTATTCTGTGTGAGGTTCAAATGAGTGATGATCTAACCGCCATTGGTCAGCAGATTTTAGCCAGCCAGCCCTTCAGCCAGTTGCTCAAAGCCCAAATTAGCGAATTTCGCCAAGGCTATGCCGAATTACGGTTAAACATCAGCCCTGAGCTAACCCAACAATTTGGCTTCGTCCATGGCGGCGTGCTCAGCTATGCCGCCGATAACGCCATTACCTTCGCTGGTGGCTCAGTTTTAGGCTTGGAAGTTGTCACTGCTGAATACAAAATCAATTATGTCAAACCAGCTCAAGGCCAAGAACTGATTGCCCGTGCCAGTGTTTTGAGCAGCGGCAGTCGTCAAGCAGTTTGCCAATGTTTGGTTTATTGCCGAGACGAGCAAAATGAAACCTTGGTTGCAGTTGCCCAAGGCACAATTATGACCCTCAGCAGCAAACGCTAAATGTCAGCAAGCGCTGTAAATCACCACAGCGCTTGCATTACTATACCGAGATCGTGCTTGGCTCGTCAATTCAGCCAATTAACTTCCGCAACCGATCAACTTTGGGATTGACAAATAATAGAACATTTGGTCTAATTTTAATCAAATTTCGATTGTTTTTTGTTTGCGAAGGAAACGATGATGAGCCAACAAATGCCCCAGCGTTTATACTTGATGCAGGTTGGCACGATGCCAGAGTATCAAATTCCGATCGTCTGCTATCTGGTACAAACTGGTGATGGCAAGAATATTCTAATTGATACTGGGCTACCCGAGGTGATTCCAGCAGAAGGAGCGGATTTTGAAAATGGACAGGATGTGATCACCCAATTAGCAACGATCGGCTTAACGCCTGACGCTATTGATCTGGTCATTTCAACCCATTATGATTTTGATCACGCTGGCAGACATGGGGCATTCACCAAAGCAACCTATATTGTGCAGCGGGTGCACCATCTGGATGCGGCGAGTAACCCACGCTTTGCCGCCAACCGCCCGCAATGGGATCAATCAAGCGAGCGGATTCAGCTTGTCGATGGCGACACCCAACTGCTGCCTGGATTGGAACTGATTGAAACGAGTGGCCATGTGCCAGGCCATCAATCGGTGCTAGTACGGCTACCCAAAACTGGAGCGGTTTTATTGCCAATCGATGCGGTACCTTTTGCGAATGGCTTTACTCGTGAGCAACCCGAGGCTGATAACAACCCTGATGCCGAGGCGATCCACGCTAGCACGATTAAATTGCTTGATCTGGTTGAACGCGAGCAGATTGGGCTAGTCATTTTTGGCCATGACAATCAGCAGTGGCAAACGCTCAAACTAGCCCCAGCCTTTTACGAATAATATAATTTTAATAGCAAATATCCCACCACATCTCTTAGATGTTAGCATCAAGCCTTCGTTATGAAAAAAAATTATAACGAAGGCTATAATACTGTTTAAATTGCAAATTCTCCTTCTTTTGAAGTATATTCTTTTGAATAAACATCTTGATGAAATTTAACCATATTCATAACAATATCAAAAATATATCCATAATCATTATCAAATAAATACTTTCTCTTCGATTCAATATTTTTCATACATTTTTTATAGATCAAGGATAGATATTTAGTATTATTTAAAATCCTATATATCACATCACGGTAATTCATCTCAAATTCAATATTATATAAAGATATATTATATTCATTAAATAAAATATCTTTATATAGTCTAGTAAATGGCAAATCTAATGCTATTCGCAAAAACCATTCAACCCAAGTTTCATTTCCCATTATCTCATTATTAAGTAAATTATCAAAACGCATTTCAATTTCTTGAAGGCTGTATTCTAAAAAATATAAACCTAAATCATTTAATAACCTTATAACTATTGCTACATCATAAATTATTGACAGAATATTTGAATCATTAAAAATTTTATATGTTATATCATTCTTAACATATATTTTTGTATATATATTAATACAGTACTGAAGTGTTTGACTTACCAGTATAGTTTCCGATTGTAATTTTATTATCTCTTTGATGTCATCATATTTATTCATAGAGATATGATTTACTGAATTATATCGCCTAATCATACTTTTCTTATAATTATGTAGATCAATATTATTAATTACATTAATACAACTGATTATATTCATATATACGATAATCCAAGATTCATTCTGTATATCTATTTCTTTACTGATTGCTCTATAGCCATCAATAAATTGACTGTTATCTTCTGATAGGTGATTAGATATAAAGTCAAATTCACCAATATCTATCAACTTGATCCTATGGGTATTATTTAATGCTTCAATAATACTATTATTAATCTTAATATTTAAATCTACCTTATTTTTACTAACTATTTTATCACTAGTAATACAAATATTATCAGATATAATTTCATAAACCTGATATATCATCAAATCTGATATTTTCTCACATAAATTAACTATTTTATCATCATCTTTACTAATAAAATGAAATATATAGCTATAAAGCTCCACCATTTTCAAAATCCCACTTTTTTGCAAATAATCGACCCTCAATGAATTTTTATCTTCTATTATCCATTTATAAAAAGCTTTAACCGAACTATCCGGCATATTATCAATGATAAAGCGATGATATTTATCATTAAATATATTTAACAAAAGAGTATCCACGTAAATATCCTTCCTCATATCGTCAAAACGCCAGCACTATCAACAACAGTGCTGGCAGCAGATTTAACAACCCAAAGCATCGGCCAAGGCAGCCAAACTTGGCACAACCAAATCGGGCTGGGCTTCGGCGGCAGGCGTTGCCCCAAAGCCAGGATTGGCATGGCGACGATTGACCCAAACCGTGTTCAAGCCAAGTTGGTTGGCAGGCACAATATCGTGAAACAAACTTTGGGCCACATGCAAAATTGCGCTTTGCGGCAAGGCTAAACGTTCAAAGGCTTGCTGAAAATTATTCAACGACGGCTTGTACGATTGTACTTGTTGGGCCGTAATAATCCAATCGAATTTCACACCCAAGCGTTGCTCTGAAGCCGCAAACAAATCATCATCAACATTCGAGATGATCGCTAATTTATAGCGTTGTTGCAAGCGTTGCAAGGCTGCTGGCGAATCGGCAAACGCTGGCCATTGCTTGACCGACAAGCCAAATTCGGCAGTTTCTTCGGCGTTTGGGGTAAAGCCCAAGCGCTGGCCAAGTTGCCCCAACACGGTTGCCACCACAGTTTTATAGGCCAAATATGGGCCAGCTTCGAGCGCACTTTCTAGCTCACCATACAATTGCAAAGCCGCTTCTTGCTCGATATTAATCTTGTATCGAGCAAAAATTGGCTCAAGCGCTGCCCACAAGCCAGTTTCCCAATCGATCAATGTGCCATAACAATCAAAGGTCAAGACCTGAAATTGAACTGGATTCAGCATTAACTCCTCCAAATACAAAGAACCCGCGCCTATCAGCAACGATAAGCGCGGGTCGTAAACTCACAATTAATGCAAATGCAAGGTCACAACAACTTTGCCAAATTGCAGTTGATCGCCATGATTGACTGGAGCTGGCGCATGCGGAGCCAATTTTTGGCCGTTGACTTTGGAATAGTTGGTACTATTCAAATCTTCCAACATCCAACCACCACCAGTGTTGTGCAAGCGAGCATGCTGGCGACTGACCCCACCGCCTTCGCCGCCATGGTTGGTCAAATCGACCTCAGGATAAATGCCGCTAATTGGATCTTCGCGGCCAATCACATAGATTTGCTTATCGGTTGGTAAGTTGAGCACCACTTGGCTACCAGCAACCACCAAATGCGGGCTAACTTGAACTGGCTCAACAACCGGAGCAGCGACTGGCTCAGCGGACGTTGGTGCAGCCCATGCAGGCGCGGCCTCAACCTCTGGCGCTGGCACTGGTTCAGCGGGCACGACCGGAGTCGGCGCTGGCTCAGCCGGAGTAGCCGCCGCAACCGTTGGCGCGTCATAGGTATTGACCGGAGCTGAAGGAATTGGCGCAGCGGCAGGTACAACAGGTGCACCACCAAGCAAAGCGGCTAATTCAGCTTCGGCTTCAGCCAAGGCATGCTTGCTTTCTTCCAAGCCAGCAGCAATGTGGGCAGGCAAGGCGCGGCCAGCATAACGAGCTGACATCTGCTCGAACATCGCCAAGTTATCTTGATGTTCGGTAATTGCTGCTTCTAAGCGAGCCACTTCTTCTGGATCAGGTTGGGCAGCAGCAGCGGCAGCAGCGTCGGCGGCAGCCTGAGCAGCGGCTTCAGCAGCAGCTTTGGCCACAGCTTGGGCTTGATCAAACGCCGCCAAATTAGCTTGCGCTTCGGCCAAACTAGCCTTAGTTTCTTCGATCCCAGCGGCGATATGGGCAGGCAAGGCACGGCCAGCATAACGGTTAGCCATTTGCTCGAACATCACCAAATTATCTTCTTGCTCGATCACTGCTGCTGATAAAGCAGTACGTTCGGCGGCTACGGCTTCTTCGTCAACTACTGGGGCAGCCTCAGCTACCGGAGCGACCTCGGCCACAGGAGTTGAAACTGGTTCTTCGACTGCTGGCACAACTGGTTCGGCCTCGGCCACAGGCATTGCAACTGGTTCTTCTACCACTGGCACAACTGGTTCGGCCTCGGCCACAGGAGTTGAAACTGGCTGTTGATCATCAATTGGCACGGTTGGCAACTCCTCAGCAGGTGCAACATTGGTTAATTCAGCCAAATGCGGCTCGGCGACTGGTACGGCTGGCACACCATCGGGCGGCGTAAGCGCTTCGCTAGCAACTGGCGCAGGTGTGGCCACCGGAGTAACAGCGGCAGGAGCAGCATCGAGTGAAGCGCCACACTGGTCACAATAACGATCGCCTGGTTGATTAATATAGCCACATTCAGCGCAGTTGAGCGAGCTTGCTGCTGGCACACTGGCGACTGCTGGCTCCGCTTGGGCTGGTGGCGCAGGAGGAGCCTGATCGGCTGGTACAAACATGGTTGGCGCATCGTAACTTTGATCCGTATGTAAATTGGGAACTGCCCCGATTTGGGTTGCTTCTTGATTCATCGACGGATCGAGTCGGGCACCACAATATTCACAAAAACGGTTGCCACCATCATTCGTATGTCCACAGCTTGGACACTTCATACTTCCTCCTTCAACAAGGGAGCACACAAGAATGTACAAATATTAGTATTGATTTGCCGCGCCAATTATCGCAAAAACAACACAGGCAAGAATCATCGCAACCGTGGCAAAAATCAGGCCACGTACCGATTGCGAGCGGCCTTTGATCGATTCGCGGGTAGCTTTTAAACTAATGGCCACGATGCTAACAATCAGCGAGACAAACCCTGCAAAGCCACCAAAAAAGCCCATAAAGATGCCAGCATCTCGCCCCATATCTTCGTAGAAAAAGCCGCTAATCGTCAAGAGCAAACTCAAAAAGCCCATAATTTGCGCGGTTTGGGCCACTCCTGTAGTTTTGGCTTTAGGCACGCTCGAAGCTTGCAAGTGATGCGTTGCCGGATGCATCGGCGGCGCTGGTGGGCTAAATGGTTGGGCATAGGTTGGCGGTGGTGGCGGGCTATAGGGCTGAGCATACGGCTGCGCCACTGGTGGCCCGTAGGGTTGCGAGCCAGTTTGTCCATAGGGCTGGGAACTAGGCTGCCCATACGGCTGGGAACTAGGTTTGCCATATGGTTGCGAACCAGTTTGTCCATATGGTTGTGAACTGGGCGGGCCATAGGGCTGTGATGTTGGCCGCATTTGGGCAGACGGAGCATAGCCAACATTTGGCAAGGCCGCAGTACCTGGGCGCTGGGCCACATACACATCAGCACTGTGTTGCGAAGCATTGGATAAGGCTCGGCGCAAGGCCACCATCGAAGCAAAGCGTGTTTGCGGATCATGGCTCATCGCCGTCATCAGCACCGAACTAATTGCTTCAGGCACGGCGGCATTAATCGTATGCGCCAACGGTACATTAAATGGCTGAGCAATTGGATCATGACCAGTCATTAATTGATGCAACAACACGCCCAAGGCATACACATCGGAGCGGGCATCAGTTTGGCCAGTGCCATATTGCTCGGGCGCTGAGTAGCCCATCGTACCAAAGGCTTGGGTATCTTGCGATTGACCAGGCTTAAACAACCGCGCAATCCCAAAGTCGATCAACTTTACTTGACCTTCGGGGGTACGCATAATATTGGCTGGCTTCAAATCGCGGAAGATAATTGGTGGGGTGCGGCTATGCAAATAGTGCAGCACCTCGGTTAATGGTTCAGCAAAAGCGACCACATCGGCAACGGGCCAGGGCGGCGGACTATTGCGCAAAATCGTTGCCAAGGTTTCGCCTGGCACAAACTCCATCACCAAATACTCCCGCCCGTGGTCGCTAAAGTGGTCGGTCACGCGTGGCAGATTAGGATGATTCAAACGAGCCAGCAATTTTGCTTCTTCATGAAACGATTTGCGGGCGCGTTCGCGCTCCTCTTCGGTTTTAAGCAGGGCGGTGCTCATTTCCTTGATCGCGCAATCAATATCAAGGCGCTGATCATAGGCCAAATATACCGCCCCCATGCCGCCCTGCCCAAGCCGTTGTTTGAGCAAATAGCGATAGCCCAAAATCAACTCGGGGGGCAATGCACCTGTTTTAGAGTTTTCTTCAGATAACAAATCGCTCATGGAGAAAATCCTTCGTATCAGCAACTCAGCGCGATTATAGCACGATGTTGCGCTAAAAAGCGCCCAGAATCGTGACAAAACGATCAGGATGTGATCGTTAGCGTAAGGCCGTCACAGCATAAGACGCAGACAATCTTTAATTAGTTTCAGCCGCAGGCCACTAGTGCTGCTGGTCGGTGCGTTCTTCCGCCGACAACAACACCACTGTCACATTATCGCGTGCCCCACGACTATTGGCAATAGCAATCAAGCTGCCACAGCATGCTTGGGGTGATGAAGCTTCAAAGACTGCATCACGCAACTCTTCATCCGAAAGCTCGTTGATCAAGCCATCGGAGCAGAGCAAAAGCCAATCGCCTGCCTCAAGCGGCTGCTCGGTCATGTCCGATTCGACCGTGGCTTCTACCCCGACCGAGCGATAGAGCACATGGCGACGCGGGTGAGTGCGGGCTTGTTCAGGCGTTAGCTCACCAATATCCACCAATCGCGCGACCATGGTGTGATCAACCGTGATTTGGGCGATTTGTTGGGTGTGTTCGCTGACCCCTTTACGATTAAAAAGATAGACGCGCGAATCACCAACGCTGCCAATCCAGGCTTTTTCGCCAATTACCAAGGCAACGACGACTGTTGTACCCATGCCTCGCAAGGTTGATTTAACTTCAGCTTCACGAAAGATCGTGCTATTGGCTGCGGCAATTGCAGCTCGCACCACATCACGCCAGCCATCGAAACTGCGATCAACATTGCGGCTATAATCGCGCAGATGATTAACAATTGTTTGACTAGCCAAGGCGCTCGCCCGTTCGCCGCCTTGAGCACCACCCATGCCATCAGCCACCAAACAACAGATCACTGGCGTGCCATCACGCAAGCGAAACTGCTCGACCAAGGCAGAATCTTGGTTGACTGAACGACGAGTACCAACATCGGAAAGCAGGCCAACAGTATAGCGAAGTGTTTGGGACATAGGCTGGACCTTTTCTGCATTAGCCACCAATGGATTACCACAGGCAATGCAATAACGTGCATTCACCCGATTGCCCTTACCGCAGCGCGAGCAGCCCAGCGGAAAGCGGCGGGCGGGCGTTAACGTGGTGGTGATGCGAATAGTTTCACGGCCTTGAGCCAACTGATGACTAACGCTTCCAAGGGCTTTCCGCAACTCTTCAATACTACTGATTGCCTCTTCACGGGTTGCCTCACCAGTTTGCAGGCGCATCTGCCACCATTCAACGCCAGCATGCACCATCTGTTCCAAGGCTCGCAGGCTAATCTTCTCGCCTTCAAGCTGAATTCGGCGGGGTGCAGGTAAAACAACTTCTTCATAGTCGATCGGCTCGACTGCCGTAGCTGACACGGGCGTTGTTGATGCTGGCGATGTTGCGACTGAACGCAGCGGAAAGCCACAGTAACGGCAAAAACGGGCCGTTTCATCAACAAGGCGCTGACAGCGTGGGCATGGAGCGTCAGTAGGCGTTGCAAGGCTCATTCGAGCAACCTCCCATTCGGCAGGAACGGTTGTGGTCTGGAGCAGTATGCTATAATGCGCGTGTTTGAGTCTGCTCACATGCTGCGATTATAGCACAGCCCTTCATCCATGCCACTAGATAGCGCTAATTTCGTTGCATGAAGCTTGGCATTTAAGGGGGAATGATGACACGCTGTATCCACTGCGGTGCTGCCATTCAGCCTAATACGAAGTTTTGCCCAAGTTGCGGTAAATCGCAACAGGCCGCACCCAATCAAGCTAACCCCGCCTTAGGCGGTGGGGCCACAACCATCCTACATTCATCGATGGCATTTTTAGAGGTGCAAGAAACTGGTCAGGCACCCCGTCAAATTCCACTCGCTAATCAACCAGTGACCTTTGGCCGCAAGCCCGATAACGATATTATTGCGTCATCGCGCTTTGTGTCGTCGAACCATGCGCGGATCGAGCCAGACGGCCAACGCCACGTCATTATCGATCTTGGTAGCACCAATGGCTTGCTCTTTCAAAGCCAACGTGTGCCCCGCCATAGTTTTAACGATGGCGATTCGGTACGGATTGGCGATCCGGTTACTGGGAACTTTGTAACCCTAACGTATCGCAATCAAAAGGTTGCCACGCCGCCCGCCGAAGCTGGCCACGTTAGCCGCTTTGATTTGAGCAATAAGCCTGCCGTGACGATTGGCCGCGAAGGCTCAGCCCTCAATTTGCCCAATCCCCAAGTGTCACGTAACCATGCCGAAATTCGCGCCATCCAAGGTGGCCACGAGGTTCGCGATCTTGGCAGCACCAACGGCACGTTCGTCAATGGTAATCGAATCACGACAACCCGCCTAAATCGCGGCGATGTGATTCAAATTGGGCCATTCAAACTGGTCTACGACGGCACTTCGCTTGATCAATTTGATCAACGGGGCGCATTGCGAATCGATGCCCATTCATTGGTACGCTTGGTCGGCGGCAATCGAGTTATTCTGAATAATGTTTCGCTGGTAATCGAACCACGCGAATTTATTGCCTTGGTTGGTGGCTCAGGCGCTGGCAAATCAACCCTGATGGGTGCACTATCGGGCTACAATCGTGCCAACAAAGGCGCGGTGTTGGTCAATGGCGACGACTATTATGCCAACTTCGATGCCTACCGCGCCATTTTGGGCTATGTGCCGCAAGATGATATTTTGCACAGCAGCTTGCCAGTTGATGTAGCTTTGCGCTATACCGCTAAGCTCCGTTTGCCCGCCGACACTGCCAGCAGCGAAATCGAAGCGCGGATCGATCGGGTGCTCAAAGATGTTGAGATGAGCGCCCATCGTGGCAAGCAAGTTAATCAACTTTCTGGTGGCCAGCGCAAACGGGTGTCAATTAGTTCGGAGCTTTTGGCCGACCCCAGCCTGTTCTTTCTCGATGAGCCAACCTCGGGGCTAGACCCGGGCCTCGAAAAGAAGATGATGTATACCTTGCGCCAATTGGCTGATTCAGGGCGCACAATTGTGTTGGTAACTCACGCCACCGCCAATATCACCCAATGCGATCATGTGGTGTTTATGGCCGATGGGCGCATGGTTTGGTTTGGGCCGCCCAGCGAGGCCTTAACCTTCTTCAATGTAACTTCGGGCGATTTTGCCGATATCTACACCAAACTTGAGGGCGATGCTGACCCGAATCATCCTTTAACTACAACTGAGTTGAAGCAAGAATTCGAAACGTGGCGGCAACATAATAATCAAGTGCGCCAAGCACCACGACTCTCTGAGCTGTGGGAAATTCGTTTCCGCAACTCCGAGGCCTATCGCAAATATGTTTGGGAACGGCTGCAACGTGCGCCGCAAGTGCCAGTTATGACCCCACCGCAAGCGCCAATTCCCCAAGCTGCGGTGCCTGGAGCCTATCCCAACCAAGTCAGCGTCTCGATTCCTACCTCGGCGGCTCCTGCTGGCCGACCCAAACCGCCGCCCGTTTCGGCCATGCGCCAGTTTGGGATTATGACACGGCGTTATTTGCGCTTGATCGCCGCCGATAAACGCAACCTTGGGATTTTATTGTTGCAAGCTCCGATTATTGGTATGATTTTGCTGTTGGTGGCCAAAGAAGATGCCTTCCGCCGCCCCAATTCGGCTGATGCACGTATGGTTCCGTTCTTGTTGGGCGCGATTGCAGTGTGGTTTGGCATTTTGAATTCAGCCCGCGAAATCACCAAGGAAGGCCCAATTTATCGCCGTGAACGTTTGGCCAACCTTAAAATCGTACCTTATTTAGGCTCGAAAGTTCTGGTGCTAGCTGGCTTATGTCTCATTCAAAGCATTATTTTGATGGTCATTCTGGGCACAAAGGTCGATTTTGATCTTGGGCTGGAGGTACCATTTGGGGTTTGGGGTGGCTTTTTGGTCACAACCTTCCTCACATCGCTCACAGGCTTAGGCGTTGGCTTGTTGATTTCGGCCTCAGCTAGCTCATCGGATAAAGCCATGAGCATCATTCCCTTTGCGCTAATTCCGCAGATTGTGTTTGCTTTGGCCTTGCTGCCCTTGCCTGCGGCCTTGGCTCCAGTTTCATTCTTGGTTGGCAGCCGCTGGGCCATGCAAGCCTATGGCTCGATCGGCGGTTTGGGTGAGCCATTCGACCCAGGCAAATGTCGCGCTGGCCAAATTCCTAGCCCCAGCACCTGTGAGGTGTTTCCAACTGTGGGCTACGACGATAGTGCTGGCTATATTTTCCTGACTTGGTTTATTTTGATTGGCTACACCATGGCTTGTTTGGCAATCACGGCTTGGTTGCTCAAACGCCGTGATAAGGAAGCCTAGTTGTGAGCCAAAGTGAGCCAATTCAATGGAATGCCGTAGCCTTGCAAGCGCTCCAGGTCGAAGGCGTAAACGAGCGTTGGAATGCAGTCCAAGAGCAGTTGCACCCAATTCTGGTCGCGCTCAGTGAGCAACTTGATAGCGCTGCAGCCCGCCAATTTCCCAACACTTGGGGTTTGTACGAAGTTAGTGCCAAAACCGTTAGAGCGGTCAATCGTGGCCGCCAACGTGATCCAATCGACGATTATCATGTGGTAATCGACCGACCACCACGCGGCTGCCATATTTATCTCGGGGTTAGCGGCAGTGAAGAACGGATTTTGGTTGGAATTCAATTGTGGAATAAGCGCAAGCGTGAATTAGCAGCGGTTTGGGATCGTGGGCGGGTGCTGTGGGAGCCGTTAATTCGCAGTTTGCCCGATGTGCGCTATACCCGTGGCGAGCATGCTGAGCAACAACTTTGGCTCGATGATTATCTGGCCAATCGCAGTAGCAATTATCTTTGGGCGGGCTGGAGCTACCCTTGGCAGCAAGCGCTAGATGATAGCCAACAATTTAATCTGCAATTGATCAACCATATGTTGGCCTTGCTACCGCTCAATGAAGCAATTATGGAAATTGCCGAAGAGGAGTGGGAATTACCACCAAGCCATCTTCGCGAAGCCCGCCAAAGTTATGCCACGGGTTTCAATAGCCCAAGTATCGAAGAAATTAGCGCTAGCATTCGCCAACGGGGCTTTATCTATCCCGATGCTGTGCTGCGTTCGTATCACATTGCCCTGCAAACCAAGCCCTTGGTGATTTTGCCTGGAATTTCGGGCACAGGCAAAACCCGTTTGACTCGTGTCTATGCTGATGCAGTGCATCAAATCGCGCCGCACAGCGATAATCCCTATTATTTGGCGGTGGCCGTGCAGCCCGATTGGCATAATGCCCGCGATCTGCTGGGTTATTTCAATGCCTTGACCCAAACCTTCCAGCCAACTCCAACCTTGCGTTTGTTACTGCGAGCCAGCGCTGATCCAGCTAATCCCTATTTTCTCTGCCTTGATGAGCTGAATTTGGCGCGGCCTGAATATTATTTAGCGCCAATTTTGAGTGCGCTCGAAACCGCCGAACATCTAATCGATTTGGGTATTCCCCAAGAAGTTGCCCAAACCGTTGATGGCGAGAGCGTGCGCAATCCACTGCGTTTGCCATTAAATGTGCATATCATCGGCACAGTCAATGTTGATGAAAGCACCTTTACGCTCAGCGACAAACTGCTTGATCGAGCAAACGTGATCGAACTGACCGAGGTCGATTTAGCCGCATGGCGAGCCAGCTATCGCCGTCCGTTTAATCTGACAGCATGGCAATTATTGCTTGAATTACAACCAATCTTGGCCAGCCTTGGGCATCCATTTGGCTATCGCACGGTCGAAGAGATTGGGCGCTATTTGGAAGGCGCCGAGGGGATTATGCCGCTCAACACAGCCCTCGATTTACAAATTAAGCAAAAATTATTGCCCAAATTGCGGGGTGATGATAGCCCACGCTTTCGCAATGGCTTGCGCAGTTTGGCCCAATTGTTTGCTGCATATCCCCAATCGCAAACCAAAATTCAGGCCATGCTCGAACGACTCGATCGCGAGGGCTTTGCTGATTTTTATTAAATGAGGGGTCAGGGGCTAGGGCTTAGGATTCAGGGAGAAAGAATATAGAACATAGAGCATAGAACATAGGTAGAATATAGGCATTGAGGGTTGAGGTCGGGAATCGCCAATCTTTCGTTTCAGCAAGGAACCACTATTTCCCATCAATTGCAATTTATTGGGATTGCGTTCCCTCACCCCTAGCCCCGCTCCCACTGCGGCAGGAGCGGGGAGACCCATGGAGCGGTTCCCCCTCGCCTGCTTGGCGGGAGAGGGGGCTAGGGGGTGAGGGAATAAAACGCTATTTTTAGATATAGGAATTGGTAGCAAGCGTCGGAACATCCTTCGTGGTTAAATCTAGACTATTAACTTATAGCTCATTAAGGCATTATGACAAAACGTTTAGGAATTCTTGGTGGCGGCCAATTGGCGCGGATGTTGGTGCAAGCGGCGATTCCCTTGGGAATTGAAACCGTGGTTTTAGCCAACCGCAACGACGAGCCAGCGGCATTAGTCAGCAAAGCGGTGGTTGGCGAGTGGAATGATCGAGCCTTGCTTGATCAATTTGCTCAAGCGGTTGATGTAGTGGTACTCGAAAACGAGTTTATTGGCTCGGAAAAATTGGCCTACCTTGCCAGCAAAGGCGTGCAACTCGTGCCCGATCAAGCAACCCTTGGCTTGATCGAGGATAAAGCCCAACAAAAATTAACTTTGGCTGCCGCAGGCTTGCCTGTACCAGCCTTGGCTCTGATCGAATCGTTGGACGATGTGGCGGCCTTTGGCGCTGAACATGGCTTTCCGTTGATGTTGAAAACGCGGCGCAACGGCTATGATGGGCGCGGCACGGCCAAAATTCGCAGCGCCGAAGAGATTGGCAGCGCTTGTAGCTCATTGGGTTTTCCCGAAAATCCAGTGTTTGTTGAGGCGTGGGTTCCCTTCGAAGCCGAGTTGGCGACCTTAATTATTCGCTCAGTCAGCGGAGAACAATGTGTTTATCCAGTAATCGAAACCTATCAGCCAAGCGGTGTTTGTCGGGTGGTACGTGCGCCAGCACCCTTCTCAACGGCAATCCAGCAACAAGCCAGCGAGGTGGCGCAGGCGACGGCAGCAGCACTCGGTGGCTTAGGCATCTTGGCGGTTGAAATGTTTCTGAACAGCAAGGGCCAAATTTTGGTCAACGAGCTAGCGCCTCGCCCGCACAACACTGGGCACTATTCAATCGAGGGTTGTTATTGCTCTCAATTTGAAAATACGATTCGCGCAGCGTTGGGCTGGCCGTTGGGCGATCCTCAGTTGCGCCACCAAAGCGCGGTGATGGTCAATGTGCTTGCGCCAACCACCCGACCCTTGGAAAGCAGCTTGATTCAAACCGCGCTCAAACCGCAGGTGCATGTGCATTGGTATGATAAACGCAGCGCCAAGCCAGGCCGTAAAATTGGCCATATCACCGCTGTAGGAGCCGAATCAAGCGAGGTCGAAGCGCGTGCCCAAGCCGCCGTCGATCAGTTAGAACGAGTTTTAGCTGAACCCGTATAATTAAGCAAACAATCCCACATGTCAGGCCAATCGGGAGTTGCAATGGTGCACCCCGATCAACGCTTGGCATTTTTAATTTCACGCCAAAGGAGCATTATGTCAGCCGTTGTTGGAATTGTGATGGGCAGTGATTCGGATTTAGCGACCATGCAGGCAGCCGCCACTATTTGCCAAGAATTTGGCATTGCCTATGAAATGCGGGTGGTTTCGGCGCACCGCACGCCTGCTTTGATGGCCGAGTATGGCCAAACCGCCCATGAACGTGGCCTCAAGGTGATCATTGCTGGGGCGGGCGGGGCTGCTCACTTACCGGGCATGTTGGCAGCCTACACGCCCTTGCCAGTAATTGGTGTGCCCGTGCCAATCGGTCATCTCCAAGGCGTTGATGCCTTGATGTCAATTGTGCAAATGCCTGGTGGCGTGCCGGTTGCCACCGTCGCGATTGGTCAAGCCAAAAATGCAGGTTTATTGGCAATTCAAATTTTGGCAACCGCCGATGCCACCTTACAAGCCAAATTGATTGAATACAAACAAACCATGGCCGCCGAATCGCAAGCCAAAAACACACGGCTTCAGTCAAAGATAGAGCATAGAACATAGAACATTGGCTATGGACTATTGGCTTAGAAGTTCCAAGCAATCGCCGATAGCTCATAGCCTTCAGCCGATAGCCATCCTACAGCTCTGCGCCTCTGCGTTAATATTTCAAGCTTTGTTGCTTGCTACCAAACCATGGCGGCAATGAAAGCCACTCGGCACAAGCAGGCGTTGCTCAAGCACTGCCGCCAACTCAACCTGTATTCCAGTTTGTAGCGCACAAGTGGCTGGCTCTTGATGCTCAGCATCTAGTTGCGCAAGCGTGGCATAGCGCAAACCTTGATCAAACCAAAGCTGGGCATTGGCAAGATTGTAGAGCCGTAGCCAAAGCCACCAACTCAAGCGATAAGCCGCATGATCAATTGGCACTCGCCGTTCGCGGGCCAACAAGCCATGGCCATAACTCGCAGTTTGATGCCAATAGATTGGGTTGATTAAGCTCGCGGTGAGGCTAGTTTGATCACCGTTGCTCAGCGCTTGCGCAACCAAACGTGGCAAGGCTTGCAATCCAGCAAACGAAAGCCGCTCCTCGGGCAATGCTTGGTCGCTCAGCATTTGCCAAGCCTGAAGCATCGCCTCGCGCTGAGCGTTAGTTAGTGCAAATTCCATCAATATCATTCTCGCTGGCTCCGATTGACATAGCTTGGGCTTGGCCGCACAATGGCCTACAATTTGTCAATCAGGAGCAATTTAATATGCATCTTTTAGTGCTACAAGGCCCAAATCTTAACATGCTTGGCCAACGTGAGCCAACAATTTATGGCTCAACCACGCTGGCCGATATTCATAGCGCTATGAACGCAAAAGCCGCCAGCGCAGCCATCGAATTGACCTTCGTGCAATCGAATCATGAAGGCGTGTTGGTTGATACCCTCCACGCTCATTATGGTCAGATTCAGGGCATTATTATCAATCCAGGCGCACTCACCCACTATGGTTTGAGCCTGCGCGATGGCTTAGCCTTGATGGATGTACCGATCATCGAAGTGCATTTATCGAACGTCTATGCACGTGAGGCCTTTCGGCATCACTCGGTGGTTGCGGCAATTGCCCAAGGCCAAATTAGCGGGCTTGGTTGGCAAGGCTATCTATATGCGCTCGATTGGTTTATCCAGCACAAAGCGGCTTAATCAGCCCATTGATCGATGATTGCTGGATGCTGACCCGCCTGCAAAAGCTGCGAGAGTTGCTGATGCTCAGCGGCAATCAAACGCTTAACCAATTCGCCTAAATACAACTCCCCCGCCGCAGTTTGGATGCGTTGAGCATAGCCAGCCCATGGAATTGCCGCGATGGCTTGGGCTAGCTGTTGACGTTGTTGTTGCCATTGCTCTAGGCTGTTGGCTGCATCAACCAACTGAGCTGGCCGATTGGCGTGAGCGGCACAATCATTGGTAGCTTGTTGCTCTAAGGCGATTAATTGAGCTAAATCTGTTGGCTGCACATACTGCATCGCCGCCAAACTAGCCGCCCGCGAGCTTTGTAATAATTCTAAAATGGCTTCTTGTTCAACAAAAACCGCCATGGCAACTCCTTAATTAACAACAAATCACGGTACGCACTCTATGATACGTACCGTGATGGATTTGCAATCGGTCGGGGGAAGGGCTTTCGGCTAGACCTGCTTGGATTCAGCTCGGCTACGGCGAACTTTGAGTACGCGGTTTACCACAAACCAAATCAGGCCTACAGCAATAATTCCCAAAGCAACTTTTTCATAGCGATCAACTAAGCCAAGCACATTTTCCCATTGCGAACCAAGCACAATCCCTGCATAGGTCAAAAGACCATTCCAGATCAATGAGCCAAAGGTTGTCCAAAGCAAAAAGCGCCCCATGGGCATGCGGTTCATGCCTGCTGGAATTGAAATCAAACTACGCACCAAGGGAATCAAGCGCCCAGTAAATACTACAATCTCGCCATATTTAGCAAAGAAGCCCAAGGTTTTATCAATATCAGCTTCGCTGATGAAGAAGAATTTGCCATAGCGGCGGATAAAGCGCCGAATAATCGTTTCGTCGGCCCACATGCCAATATAATAGAGCGCCAGCGCACCCAACACTGCGCCAATTGTGCCAGCCAACAATACTGCAACAAGGTTCATCTCGCCTTTGCCAACAATAAAACCGGCAAATGGCATCACCAATTCTGAAGGGATCGGGGGAAAGAGGTTTTCGGCAAACATCACCAACGCAATGCCTGGATAGCCAAGCGCCGTAATAATCGCAGTAATAATTTCTTGAACTTTGTCCATTATTTCTGACATGAGTGTTTCTGCTCCTTTAAGTGGGGGTTGGTGGGCGGCATTTGTAGGCCACGCTTGCAAACAATACCCTAATCTCGATATTTCGACAAGTGAGTCGAGGGGTCAGTTGCTAGGTTTCAGGGGCTTGTTGTTGATCCACGAAGGGCACGAAGGTTAAGTTTTTAGCCACAAATTCTACAGATTTGTTTAATGCTGCTGCGATAGCCAACTCACTTTGTGTTTGGCCGCTGCGTTAGAGATTGCGCATACGTCCTGGCAACTGACACCTGAATCCTAATCCCTTTTCATCCCTCATAATTCATCCTTCATCCTTAACTTTGCTTTATACTTAGGCTAACAACCAAACAGCGATGGAGGGATGGCGTGCACAAGCCCGATACCAAACGACTGATTCCCCCAGGTTTTTTCCTTTTAGCGTTATTTGGCATTTTCTTAGCGATTGTCTTTGCCACTGAATCAACGCCCATGGCCGAGATTCGCTTCAACGTGGATCGTGAGGCGGCCTTGCAGCGCTCGGAGGATGCGGTGCTGGGAGTGGGTGGCGATCCAAGCCAATTCACCCAAACAATCACGTTTGGCTCGAACAACGATGCTCAATCGTATTTGATTCGCGAAGGCAGCCGCGAATTGCTCAATCAGCGGGTTGACGAAGATCTCAATCTTGCCAGTTGGAATGTGCGTTTTTGGCGTGAGCTTGATCCTGAACAATGGTTGGTTAGCATTTCGCCAACCACAGGCCGAATTTTGGCGATTAATCATCTGCGCCCCGATGAAGCAGCAGGAGCGAAATTAAGTCAAGCTGAGGCCTTGTTAATAGCGCAAGACCAATTGCCAATTCCGCTTGAACAATTGAGCTTGCTCGATCAATTTACCACGCAACAGCCTAACCGTACCGACCATACCTTTATTTGGCAGCGCCGTGATATCACTGATGCCGAAGCCCAATATCGCTACAGTGTCACGATTGCTGGCGATCAATTAGGCCAACTCGGCGAGTATTATTGGTTGCCGCAGTCGTGGTATTTGGATAAAGATTGGCAACTGCGCCGTGGTGGCATTCTCAACCACACTGGTTGGACGCTGACCTATGCCCTAACTGCCTTGATTGGGGTGGCTTGGTTTATTCAGGCACGGCGAGGGCGGTTGCGCTGGCGTTGGGCCTTGCACCTTTTTGCGGCAGTTGCAGTAGTTGGTGTGTTGGTCATGCTCAACAGCATTCCGCTCGATTTGGCCCATTATGATATTAACCAAAGCCTGCCTGTTTATTGGGGTAATGTGCTCAGTGGCTATGTTGGTCAGCTCGTTGCCATTGCCAGCACGATCCTCTTGGCGGGCATGGCTGGCGAGGCGCTCGTTTGGGAAGAAACCGAAGGCACAGTTTCGTTGAGCGAAACCCTGACCCGCCGTGGATTAGTGAGTCGCCCAGTCGTGCAGGCTTTATGGATTGGCGGCTTGGTTGGAATCTTCCAATTAGGCTTTGTTTCGGCCTTTTATGCCTTGGGTAGCCGCTATTTTGGGGTTTGGTCGCCAGTTACGCCATTGTACGACGATACGATTGCTACACCGTTTCCAGCTTTGTATGGCATGGCACTGGGCTTGTTGCCCGCCATCGGAGAGGAACTGATCTTTCGCTTGGGCGGGATTATGGTGTTGACTCGCTATTTTGGCCGACCCAAACTGGCAATCATTGTCACGGCGGTGGTTTGGGCAGCTTTGCATGCCACCTATCCTCAACATCCATTTTATATTCGCGTGGTTGAATTAAGCATTATTGGGATTTTGTTTGGCTTTTTGAGCGTGCGTTACGGCGTGTTGGCCTCAATCGCTGCCCACTATACCTACAATGCCTCGCTGTATGTGCCGCTCTTTTGGAAAACTAATAACTTCTATTTGCTCAGCGGGATTGCCGCCGCCGCCTTGGTGTTGTGGTTGTTGATTCCTTCAATCATTCGCCAACTGCGTGGAGTTCCGCTTGAGAGCGATAATACGATTCGCGCCGCGCTGCCGCCGCAAGTGCCCGAGCCAGTTGTGCCTCAATTGAGCTGGCAATGGCGACGCGATTGGAAATTATTTGCTGGTTTATCGGGCTTGGTCGCGGTTATATTGCTGGTAATTGGGCTGAATCGTGCGCCTGCCTTGGCTCGCAACGGTGTGCGCCAAGATATGGTTACCCGCACCGAAGCGCTAGCCCAAGAACGCAATATCGATCTAACGGGCCTGAATCCCAGCGTGACGGTTGTGGCCGATTGGGTTGACCTTGATTTGGCCTACATCTACGATCAACTAGATCCTGAGCAAACCGCTGCTGCGATTGAAAAAGGCACAGTTCGGGCGTGGAGCGTGCGCTGGTCGAATTGGGATCGGCCTGAGTATAGCTGGTTGGTGTATCTCGATCCGGCTGGGCGTTTGCTGTCGTATCGCTTGAGTTTGCCCGAAAATACCAGCGCGATTTCAACCACACTGGAGCAAGCTCAAACGATTGCAACCACCCATGTCAGCCAATTTATCGCGCTTGAGCAGTATGAGTTGATCAATACCAGTACCAGCCAAAAGCCCAATCGTAGCGATTACACCTTTGTATGGCAGACCAAAATGCCATGGATTGCTGAGGCCTATCGGCGCTTTGAGGTGACGGTGGCAGGCGATCAAGTGATTACTAGCTCGTCCTCGATGTACACGCCGCCTGAATATCGGCGTGAGCGCGACCAAACCACCTTGAGCGAAAGTATTCTGAGCAATTTGCGCAGCGCCTTGCGCGGTATTCCGGCCACAATCTTGCCGATTTTAGGCTTGATTGGCATTTTTCGGCGGCGCACTGAGCTTTGGCCGTGGGTTTGGTTGGGGGTTATTGCCGGGATTGGCTACTTAATACAAGGTGCTGGGCGCTGGACATTTGCCCAAGTTAGCGAACTACCACGCTTTATTTTAGCTATCAGCCAAACCTTGGCTAATGCGGTCTTGAATGGTGGCGAGCTAGCCTTGTTAGGAGCAGGCGCAGCAACCGCTTGGAACCTGACCAAAAACGAACAACAATTGCCGCTTGAAGCCTTTATTCGGGCAATTCCGCATCGAATCCAAGATTTTGTGGCCGATCGGGCACAAGTTTTGCGGCGCGAAAGCATCGTATTGGGGATAATGATCGTGCCATGGATCTTGCTGATTCGCAGCAGCATTGGTTTTACAACCGCCAAAGCTGGTTTTTGGGCCAGCGTCCAACCCCTGAACGCACAATCAGCAATGCTTGATATACTATTACAGGCAACATTTGATGCAATTACGACAAGTTTGCTCTTGATCGGTAGCCTGAGCATGCTAACATGGGTAGTACGTGGGAAGCAGCAGATCGCCTTGGCAATCACCTGTCTTGGAATCGCATTGGTTCTCTTGCCGTTGCGTGAACCAGTTCAATGGCTTGTTTTAGGCCTAGCTGTGCTGTTGAGCTTTGGGCTTGGCCGCATGCTGCGCTGGAATGGCTTGGCGTTCACTGTTGCTTTATGGTTGGCAAACATTGTACCAGCCGCCCTAACCTTACTTGCAACAACCCCACTTGCATTGCAACTGAACGGCGCAGCCTTGATCGTGTTGCTCTGTGGCTTTTGCGGGTGGTATCTTGGTGGATGGTGGCAAACACAGAATGCAGAAAATTAATCAGACCTATACAATCACTCAGCGGGCTACTTGTTTGGTGTGGAGGATGTTATGAATTCATTGGCGGCAATCCCGCACCTTCACGATCTACCACAAGTGGTTGAAACCGTGAAACGGCGACAATTATCGGGCCGACTCACATGGATCGATCACATAGATCGGGTGCATTTATTTTTTGTGGATGGGATTTTACGCCATGGCCAAGTAGACCCACATGGCCAAATTGGCGAAGATGCGGTGGATTGGCTGTTGACGCGGCGTTCGGGCCATTTCGAGTGGAATGCCGCTGATAATTTGTTTAAACCGGCGCATAGTATTAATGCCGATATGGTGGCAAATTTTGATCGGTTGTTAACGATTATGGTCGAGGGCGAAATTTTAAATCGCCCACCTGAGCACGATTTTGCCCTGGAGTTTTTTGGACTCAGTGCTGCACCAATTCCCAAGGCCGCATTAATTCCTCAGCCTGTGCGGCGTTCGTTGGTGCTGCCACCAGGCGAACACGACCCCAACAGTAGCAAGCAATTGCAAAGCCTGCCCTTGGGCAAACAATTGGAATATTTGCAAACCCGCCGTTTCTCTGGTTATGTCTACTATCAACCAGGGGCGCAAAGCACGGGCTTTGTGATGGGGATTGTGCTGTTCAGCGAGGGCCATCTACGTGGCGTGCATGCCCAAGATTTGTCCAACGATCAGTGGTATAGCGCCAATCAGGCATTGCAACATTTGGCCAATGCCCATTCACAGCCAGAACTCTACCAAACTCCCGCCCGTTTGATCGATGCATGTGCCGCAATTGTTGGGGCTGATCCCAGTCGGCCTGTGGCGATTGCTGCTTCTAAAACGATTTTGCAACAAGTAGTGAACGATGTGCATAAACGCAGCGCTACTGGCGCGGTGCAATTATGTGTGCCCGATAAACCAACCCTATATGTGCCGTTTTACCAAGGCCAAGTGATTGGTATCTTGGAGCATGAATCGGGCAATAGTCGCTTGAAACCAATGCCCAATAATCATCCATTACCCTTTGGTGTACCCAATATCACCTTGCGTGTGCTCGAACAGGCCACCAAATAACCATTAAGGTCAGCTATGTCGCAACAAACCGAAATTATCGCTGGCTTAGAGCACTTGGCGCAACACTTTGTGCGCTCGGTGCAAAGCCAGCTTGGAATTGAGCTTGAATATAATCACGTGGCGGTGAAATGGCTCAATACCTATATCGAACAAATTCGCCCCAATTATGCGCCTGAACAAGTGCCGCCCAACTTGGTTCAATCGCTTGGGGCGTTTCTTGGAGCCTGCATTATTGCCAATTACGGCGGACGTTGGGGCCACGAACACGAAAGCAACGATTGGGGCATTGCGCTGCCTGTCCAAGGGGGCGATATCTGGATTTATCCCTTCAACAAAGTCTATAAACATATTGCTGCTGGTGAAGAACATTCAGTCCGCATGTTTTACGAGGCTATTCCCAATCTGATCGATCCTAGCCGCAATTGGGGTGGGCCGCAAAGCATCGAGCTTACAACATAGAGCATAGAACGTAAGCATGAGGGATCGATTTAGCGATCGGGCGGTAGTCGCTCGATCGCTTTTTTAACGCTGAGGAGTATATGATTATCGGCTATTAGATTAACAAAAGGCGGAGGTTCGGGTCGCGCCCATACCAATCAACCTTTGTTATACACTGTTTCAGCAGGTGGATAACAAATAACTTCCAGCACATTCCCATTTGGGTCGCGTAGATAAAAGCCTTTTGTACCATCACGATGGCGATCGATCGGTTGGTTATGTTGGGTTGCTAAGGCGTTTAATTGCGTTTCATTAACCCGCACCGCCACATGCGGCGGATGTTGATAGGCCATAACCAACGCTAATTTTCCTTGGCCAATCCGTAAAAAAGCCCATGTCTCATCAGCATATAATACCTGCGCCCCACATTGCTCAACATACCAAGCAGTTGATTCAGCAATATTATTAACTACAACCGCAACATGATCCATTTCCATGGAGAAGCTCCTTGCTAGAGTAAGCGCTGATAGTGCTGGGCTAATTGTCGCCCAATTGCTTGCCAATCGTAATCTTGGGCGATCAATTGCCTACCTGCATCGCCGAGTTGTTCGGCCAAACGTGGTGTTCGCAAAATGCGCACAAGCGCTGCAGCAAATGATTGCGGCGTTTCGGCAAACAGGGCATGGGTTTCGTGCTTAAGTGCCAAGCCTTCAGCCGCCAAACTTGTCGTTACCAAAGGCAAACCTGTCGCCAAACCCTCTAAAATTTTAATCCGCACACCGCTACCCCAAAAAATTGGCGCTGCCACCACCCGACTTTGACGATAAACTGCCTGTAAATCGTCAATTGTGCCTGGTACTTGAATTGTAGCACTGGCAAGTTGTTGAATTTCAGGCGTAGGGCTGCGGCCTGCCAGCATCAAGCGGGCTTCAGGCATTTGGGCTTGAACCAACGGCCAAACCTCACGCGCCAACCATAACGCCCCTTCAACATTCGGCGGATGAAAATAGTTGCCCACAAACAACACTTGCTGCGGAGCCTGAGGCTGGCGACATAGCGGCCATTGGCTTAAATCAACTCCCGCTGGCACGGTTACGATGTTGAGTTTTGGTTGCCAACGAGCTAGGGTTCGTTGATCCGTTTCGCTCAGCGTAACTAGCAAATCACACTGGCGCAAGGCTCGCTGCTCATACAGCCACAAGCTGAGCAATCCAGCCAAGCGGCGGGCGCGGAGTTTCCAATGTTTTTCGCGTTGTAAGCGTCGCCATTGAGCCACAAACCCAACCTGATGTACGGTACAAATAATTGCCTTCAGCCCCAAATGGCGAGCAAATGGGGCATACTGGGCCATGGTTGTGCCTTCAAGTTGCAGCAAATCCGGCAGCTTGGTCGCCCAGCGTTGTTGCAAATAATCGCGCATGGGCTGCGAAAACTCCAAATGCACCGCTGGTGGATCAATTCCCCGATGCTTAGGGTTGCTTGGCGCGAAGGCATGTAGATCACGACACCATTGCGGCAACGGCCCCCAATCGACTGTTTGCGGTTGGTTGGCTAAACAATAACTATCAACAGTATAATAATCACTTAATTGACGTAGCGCATTCAAACTATGGTTTTTTGCACCAGCATGGGCTGGATACAGTGGGGTTGGGGTGAGTATACTGAGGCTTGCAGGTTGCATCAATCGGCCTACCGAAGCTAGAGAACCATTGGTCCAAGTATAGCAGACGAACAGAGAACATAGGGTCAAATCAGAAGTCAAAATAGGGATCAGGGGTCAGGATTCAGGGGTCAGGGTTTAGCACACAGAGATTTGGCTCTAGGCTATGGGCTATCGGAACCTAATCCTAACAATCTGTAACAAAATTAGGGTTCGGCATTTGGGCTATGGGATAGTACGCGCGAGTGAAACCCAACCCCTGAACTCTGTCGCCTCGCGCTGAACCCTACCCCCTGAGGCCTGAATCCTAATCAAAAAAAGGAGCAACGATGAAAATTGCATTTCTATCAGCAGAATGGGCTAATCTTGGATTGTTCTCGTATGCTGTGCCCGATCAATTATTGCAGCCCTATTTGCCAACTGGCTTAGAGCTTGATCGGCGTGATGGCTCGGCGTTCGTAAGCTTAGTGGTATTTGATTTTCTGCAAACCAAAGTTTTAGGCGTGGCGTGGCCCGGCTTTCGCAATTTTGCCGAGATGAATTTGCGCTTTTATGTGCGCCGTGGGCAGCAACGCGGAGTGGTGTTTGTGCGCGAAATCGTGCCTCAATGGCTGGTCGCCACATTAGCCAACGTCATTTATAACGAGCCGTATGTGGCCGCTCCATTGCAGAGCCATACCCAATTCAGTGCCAACCAAATCACGGTTGAGCACAATTTATATTGGCAAGGCCAAACCAATTTGGTCAAGTTAACCGCTAGCAAACAGCTGTATCACCCAAGTGCCGATAGCACCGAACACTTTTTCAAGGAGCACGAATGGGGCTTTGGGCGCAAGCGCAACGGCAAGCCAATCGTCTATCGGGTTGAACATCCTGAGTGGGATGTTTATCCAGTGGAGCGTTATCAACTGCAATTTGATTGGGGCGCGATTTATGGCCCTCAATGGGCTTGGCTAGCAAACGAAACGCCCTATTCAGCAGTCTTGGCTAAAGGCTCAGCTGTCAAGGTTTTTCCCCATCAAAAATTGCCAAATGGCTAATAAAGAGCATAGAACATAGAGCATAGGGGGTCAGGATTCAGGGGCTAGGGGTCAGATTTAACTCATAGCCGCAGCAAAACAATGGCTATAGGCTATCAAAATAATTTGTGGCTAAAAAATTAACTTCGCGATCTTCGTGCTCTTTGTGGATCAAACTATGCTCTATGTTCTATGTTCTATGTTCTATGTTCTATGTTCTATGCTACTCGCAGCACAATTTTGCCGACATGCTGGCTTGATTCAAGCAAGCGATGGGCAGCACTGGCTTCGGCCAAATCAAACACCGCTTCAATGACTGGCTGAAATGTGCCATCGGCGAAGCGTGGCAGCACATCGGCCAGCATTTGTTGAGTTAACGCAGCTTTAGCGGCAATTGGGCGGGCACGCAAGGTTGTACCACAAACTGTCAAACGTTTGAGCATCAGCGTGCGCAGATCAAGTTCAGTTTGTGCTCCACCCATTGTCGCGATAATCACCAAGCGCCCGCCAACCCGCAGGCTGGCCAAATTATCCTTGAAATAACTGGCTCCTAACATATCCAAAACGACATCAACGCCTTGCTGCTCAGTCAGGGCTTGCACTCGTTCAGGCCAGTTTTCAGTTCGATAGTTGATGCCTGCGACTGCCCCTAATTCGCGGCAACGGGCAATTTTGGTTTCAGAACCAGCAGTAATCAGCACTTCAGCGCCACGCCAACGCGCTAGTTGAATTGCCGCCGTGCCAATGCCTGAGCTGCCGCCGTGCACCAACAAGCGTTCACCAGCACTCAAGCGGCCCCAATTAAACAAATTGTCGTAGGCGGTCATCCAGACTTCGGGAATCGCCGCAGCTTGTTCGTAGCTCAAATTGTCCGGAATTGGCATGGCTAGCTCAGCCGGAATCACCACCTGTTGTGCATAACCGCCGCCTGGCAGCAAGGCACAAACTCGCGTGCCAAGCGCTGGAGTTGTGACACCTGCACCATGGCCAATCACCTCGCCTGCGATTTCTAGCCCCAAAATCTCTGAAGCTCCCGCTGGCGCTGGATACATACCACGGCGTTGCAAAATATCGGCCCGATTGACAGCAGTCGCATACACCCGAATCAACAATTCGCCAGCTTGCGGCTGCAAATCGGCAACTTCGGCCAACTGCAACACATCAGCATCACCAGCCTGCTCAAACACAATTGCTTGCATAATTACCTCATCAAATGATAAAAATACCCCTCACCCGCCGCTGTGGGAGCTAGTTCTTATAGGGGGTTGATGCTTCGAACCAATAAGCGTATAGTTTATCGGTGGATGGTTGCCCGCCACGGCATGCCCTTGAGTGGGTGCAGGGGGGATTAAAGCTCGTCCGTCGCAAACGTCAGGTCTTGGCCTTCAATATCGGCATGCCCTTGAGTGGGTGCAGGGGGGATTAAAGCCCCCTGCATCTCCCGCCTTGAGGCGGGACGGAAGGGTGGTGATCATCGATCCATAGCGATGGTCAATAATTTGGTTAAAAACCGGCCCTTGAAATGAATATGAATTGGGGTGAGGGGGTAGTTTCATAAACATTTAAAATGTTAGTGGATCAGCAGGAATTGGTGCATCGTTAGCTTTGAGTCGTTCGCTGATCAAGGCTTTGATCTTAGCTCCATGCTCCCAATCAGCCTGTTCGGTTGGCGTTTCGACCAACAAACGCGGAATCGCGGTTGGTCGGCCATCAATTCCGACCGAAACCATCGAATAAAAGCCAGTTGTACACCAGCGGCGCTCGCCCGAAATTGGATCTTCAGCCCAGGCATCGATCCGCACAATCAACGAAGTCGTGCCCGTGTAAATCACTTTGGCCAACATATCAACCAAATCACCATGGTGAATTGGCGTGCGAAAATCGATGCGTTCGGTCGAAGCAGTAACAACTTGCTGGCGGCAAAAGCGAATCGCCGCAATCGCCGCCGCACGGTCCATCATCGCCAATACTTCGCCGCCAAACATCGTGCCATGATTATTGGTTTGGCCAGGTAGCACAATATCCGACATGCGGATTAACGGAGTTCGGCGGATTGGACGCTCGTTCATGCAGCACCTCGCAGCCGCAGCAGCACCTGATAGTAGGCTAAGCCCAAGGGGCCACTCATCAAGGTGCAAATCAGGGCCGGCACAACCAACCAATGCGGAATTTGTTTCTCTTGAGCATCGCGCAAAATCGCCCGCCCAACAAAGAAATCAAAGACCAAATAATGCGTCCAGCCAGCAAATGTGCCTTTGGGGCCACCTTCTTGAAACAATTTGCCGATTGAATCGAGGGTTGGATTGAGCATCGAGCTAAAACTAAAGCCATTGCCTTCGTTTTCGACCAATGCACCACCCAACATGGCTGCGTATAGTCCGCCCATCCCAATAAAAAAGCGATCATCGTTGATCACCCGTTGAGTCCAACGCGAACGTGGTGCGCCGATCATCAACAGCCAGCCTGGAATAATCGCCAAATTTGCGAGGCGGAACAGGCGATCCAACCACGGTGAACGCGATGTTTGCATAACCAACTCCTATTGGCGAAAGATATAACTAATAGATACAACCGTTATGCCCCAAAGCACAATATCGGCCAACATCGGCAAATCCTTGAGTAATAACTCCTCAGGGCTGCCGCCTTCATCCTTTTTATAGACCAAGTAGAGATAGCGAAAAATCCCATAGATCACAAATGGCACAGTGATTAACATTAGTGGGAAAGGACTCGTAGGTATATGGGGATTGGTTGGGTTAAGCGTATACAAAATATAGGCAATCAAAGTGCTGGCGGTAATCAACGAAATCATCTCTTGCAGCAGCTCGGTTGAATATTCTTCAAGCACACGGCGATGGCTACCAGCCCCAGTTTCGAGCAACACCAACTCATGGCGACGTTTGGCCAGCGCCAAAAACAGCGATAGCAGACCAGTACAAATCAACAACCAAGGCGAAATATCGATGCCAAGCACCACCGCGCCCGAAACTGTGCGAAACACAAAGCCCGCCGCAATAATAAACACATCGAGAATCACCACATGTTTGAGTCGAAATGAATAGGCTAGTTGCATCACGACATACACAGCCAAAATAATTGCAACCCCACGACTGAGCATCCAGGCCAAGGGCAAGCCTATAACCAAGAAAATCAGGGTTGCGACAATCGCGCTACTTGGGGCAAGGTGGCCACTAGCCAATGGGCGATAACGCTTTTTAGGATGATCGCGATCCTTCTCAATATCGACCAGATCATTGATCAAATAAATTGAGCTAGCGATCAAACACCACAAACCAAAGGTTGCGAGCACTCGTAGCAGGCTTTGCGGGTTGGTCAGTAGTAGATCGTTGGCAAAAATTAAGCCCGCAAACACAAAAATATTTTTCACCCACTGCTTGGGGCGCATGGTCAAAAACAGATATTTGGGCATTTTCGATAATTGAGGTTGAACCGCTTTATATGGCTGTTGCATACGAATAACTCTACTCCTTGAGCCTGACGAATCGATTTCGCCTAGCGTTGATCATTCTACCTACCCATTGCATGTGCGTCAAACGTGATCGTGGAGTGAGGGGCTAGGGGTCAGGAGCCAGGTTTTAACGCAGAGCATACGAGGGGGCAGGATTCATGGGGCAGGGATGAGAAAAACGTATGAGTGGAATGCTAGCAATTCGTGACAAAAATAACTCCTGACCTCTGATCACTAGCCCTTGACCCCGCGATCATAAATTTAGGACTATACACAGCGCGATGATATGGTATACTAGCCGCGTTGAGTATCCCATGAGAGGCGATGCCGCCCACGCAATACATCATTCCAGCTGGTTTGATGTCGTCACTTGTCAAATTGTTTTTGCCTAATTGTTGGCAGTTTTAGGTGGTAATGGGTGACCGTACTCGATCACTCGCCAGAATTAAATGGCATGCCACAACCAAAATGACTGCCCAGGAGCACATTGGAATCCCTATGAACAAACCCAAGCAGGATGTTGCGGTTTTTATCGACTTCGAGAACATTTATGTTTCAGTTCGAGAGAAGTTCGACGCTACCCCTAATTTCGAAGCATTGATGGAACGTTGCGAGGACTATGGCCGTGTTGTAGTTGCTCGCGCTTACGCCGACTGGTATCGTTACCCACGGATTACCAGCGCTTTGTTTGCCAATAATATCGAACCGATGTATGTGCCAACCTACTATTATGATAAGGACGAAGGCCGAATGGGCCGTCCAATCAAAAATAGTGTGGATATGCACATGTGTATCGATGCAATGCGCACGCTTTACACACGCACTAATATTGGTTCTTATATCTTTATCACTGGCGATCGTGATTTCATTGCCTTGGTCAACTGTGTGCGCCAAGAAGGTAAAGATGTAATTATCGTTGGCATTGGCGGGGCTGCCTCCAGTCATCTCGCTCAAAGTGCCGATGAATTTTTGTTCTACGAGCAAATTGTTGATATTCGCCCGATGGGTGGCCGTCGCAACGAGCGCCACGAAAAAACCTTCGAGCGGGTCGAACGCCCAGAACGGGTTGAACGTAACGATCGCAGCGAACGCCCTGAACGCAGCGAACGCCCTGAACGCACTGAGCGTAGCGAACGTAATGGCCGCGATGACCGCCGCCGCGAACGCGAACGCCCTGAAAAGCATGCCGAGCCAAATTTCGAGCGGCTTGATTCACGTTCGGAGAAAACGACCGAACCACGAGTTGAAAAGCCTGCTGAAAAAGCCCCCGAAATCGTGGTGCGGCCAGCTCCAAGCACCGCGCCAGTTGTCGCAGCAACCCCCAGCAATCCCGATGCAGCAATTTACGATAAGTTGGTTGAGGCCTTGCACTTAGCCCGTAAACGTGGCTATGTGACTTCATTTGGCTCGCTCAAGGTTCTGATGAAAGAACTTCTGCCCAACTTCAAAGAAAGTCGCTATCGCGATGCCCAAGGCAAACCGTTCACCAAATTTACCGATTTTGTGCGCGAAGCCGAACGGCTTGGCAAGATTCAAATCTTCACCAGTGGCACGGTGAATGAAGTCTTCTTGCCCGATGAAGATCCCTACAAGCTCTCGCAATTTGCTGAAGATTTGCCCTCAGTTGAAGCCGAGCGCGAACTCGAACAAGAGCTTGAGTTGCAAGCCGAATCAATCGCCCCAATCACAATCGAAACGATTGGCATCGCCGATGAGCCGATGGAATTGGCTGATGGCGAGGAAGTTGCCCCAAGCAGCGAACGTGGCGACCGCAATGGCCGTCGTCGCCGTCGCCGTGGCAGCAGCCGCACTGAACAACCAGCCGTCGATGTGCTGCCCGAAGAGTTGAGCGACACAATCCTTGTGCCAGCACCAACCGAAGGTTTCAGCTTTGGCGAACGTGAATGGCAGTTGTTCTATCAGGTGATGGGCGTTTATAGCGAGCCAGTGCCATTCGCCGATATCTTTAACGATCTCCGCGAAATGCGCAATACGGCTGAGCTTGATCTAACTAATAATGCCTTGAAGGAATTGATCAAACAAGCAATTAACGAAGGCAAAGTCCAGCGCTCAAATCGTGGAGCCAAAGCCCACTATCGCTTGGTGCTCAACCCTGAGCAGTTTGATGGGTCAATCCCAGCCTTCGATCCAAGCGATCTTGCCGCCTTTGATGATGGCCCAAGTTTGCCTGACTTGGTTGATGAAGAGCCACATTTGTTGCCAGCTATGATTGGTGGCCAAACCATCGCAATTGACGATGATTACACCGCGCCAATCGATGAAGTGGCCTTGCCCGAAAGCTTTGAAGAACAGCCGTTGCCCGAAAGCGATGCCGATTATTCGTTTGCCGAGCCAATCGAGTATGAAGCACCTGTAGCAACACCAACCGCAGCCATCAAGCCACGCAAGCCCAGCCGCCGCCGCAAATCGATTGTGCCGTTGAGCGTAGCCGAAGCCATTGCCGCTAGCGTTGCCAATGATCCAGCGCCCGAGCCTGTGGTTGAAGTTGAAGCTGTGGCCGAGCCGGTGGCTGAAATTATCAGCGAGCCAAGTGTTGAACCTGCGGTTGAGGCAATGGCCGAGCCGGTGGCTGAAAAGCCCAAAAAGCGTGGTGGCCGACGGAAAGCTGCCGAGCCAGTTGAAGTCGTTGAGGAAAAACCCAAAAAAACCACGCGCCGCAAAAAGGTCGAGCCAGTCGTTGAAGCACCCGCTCCAGTCGAGCCAGCTAAAAAACCACGTCGCCGCAAAAAGGCCGCCAGCGAACCTGGAGAAGAAGCGTGAGTTGGCCTGAACAGGCAATTAAAATCTGTGGTGTGCGTAGTGTCGAAGCCGCTGTAACAGCGGCTTTGGCAGGCGCAGACCTGATTGGCATGATCTTCGCTCCCAGCAAACGCCAAATCGAGCCAAGCTTGGCGCTCGAGATTGTTCAGGCTGTACGGGCAACCGCCACGCCAAGTCAATTGGTTGGGGTGTTTGCCAATGCTAGCGCCGCCGAGATTAATCAACTTGCCCAGCAGGTTGGCCTCGATCTGGTGCAGCTTAGCGGCGATGAAGATCCAATGATCGTCAATGAAATTCCATTTCCATTGCTTAAAGCTGTCCGTTTAACCAATCAAAATAATGAGCAAGCGTGGTATGATATAGCCCAAAGCCATCAACAAGTGCGCTTGGTGGTCGATGCTCATGTGCCAGGCTCATATGGTGGGGCTGGAGTGTTGGCCGATTGGTCAGCCGCCGCCCAATTGGCCCAAACAACGCCCTTATTGCTGGCGGGCGGGCTAGAACCAACCAATGTGGCTCAAGCAATCCAAACAGTCGCCCCATGGGGGGTAGATGTCAGCAGCGGCATTGAAACCGCTGGCATCAAAGATCTAACTAAAATAACCCAATTTGTAAAAACCGCGCAGCAAGCTTTGGATGCACTGCGTGTTGCTAGGAGGAATGCATGAAATTTGGTAAATTGTTGCGCTTCGGTATCATCGCTGGTGCAGGAGCCTTGGTTTATCGGGTTTATAAACAATATAAAGCGGATCAAGCATTTGAGTTGGCTCCGGTCAGCAATTTAGGCTCAAACACCGCCGCCGTCAGCGCCAGCAGCACCAAACGCTCAATCAGCCCCGAGTTGCTGGAAATCTTGGCTTGCCCAGTCGATAAAAAACCAGTCGAATTGTATAACGATGCCAGTGGCAAAGAATGGCTGCTCAACCCACGCAACGGTTATCGCTACCCAATCGAAGATGGGATTCCGATTATGTTGATCGATGAAGGCGAAAAAAATAAAGATACCAGCCTGATTCGCGCCTAATTTGTCCAGCGTGGAACCCTATTACGGAAGGGAAGCCCTCCGGGCTTCCTTTTGTTGTTACTTGGAGTCTGGATCATGCCAAACCTCGCTGAACTTTCGACCTTCTTGCAAACCATCTTAGAGACCGAGTATTTTCCAAGTGAAGAACGGGGTACGATCTATATTTCGTCAGTGCGGCCTATTCGCCGCATGGGCTTTGCACTCGATCCATGGCCAACCTTACCATCATGGCTTGAACACGAAGATCTCGATGCGATCTTTTTGCATCGCCCACAACAACTTGATCGCGATACTGTGCCGCCAACCCGTGGGGTACTCTATGCAGGAGCACCCTTTGACGAACGCTTGACAATTGGCTTTGTGCCACGCTTGGCCGAGGTTTTGGGCTTACGCGGGCGTTCGCCCATGGCCGATAAAAGTGGCCGTCCCTTGGGCATGGTCGGCGATCTGCCCAAACCAGTGACCACTGCCGAATGGCGACGTTTGGTCATGGATATGTATGGCGGGGTCGATGAGGTTTGGGAAAATAATGTTCAATCGATCCGTAAGGTAGCGATTGTTAACCAAATTACCCCAGCCCTAGTGCAAGAGGCCGCAAATCGTGGCGCTCAAGCCTTCCTCACGCCAATTTTGCGTGAATCAGCCCAAGCGAGCTGTCGCGCCAATAATATGGCAGCCTTCAGCACTGGCATCAAACGAGCTGAACATTGGGGCTTACGCACCCTCGCAGGCATGATCCGCGAGCGCTGGGCCGGCGTGCGCACAGCGATTTTCGAAGATCGCGGCCAATAGCAGCGTATTCATCTTGATTTGCTACCCCTTCCGTTCCTTCGCCAGGGGGAAACCTTACAAGGGTAGGTTTTAATGTGCCCTCACCCCCAGCCCCTCTCCCACTGCGGCGGGCGAGGGGAGTCGCACTCTTCATGCGGCGATGGTTCCCCTCGCTCGCTCGGCGGGAGAGGGGGTTAGGGGGTGAGGGCATCCAAATCGACTCCAAATCTCACCCAATCATTGTTAAAAACCTACCCTTGTAAACTGCGTTTCCCTCCGGCGGAAGGATGGCGAAACAAAGCCTTCCATTGAATCATATTCAGGTTGGTAGCATAATCAGCTTTATAGCATACGCTTAACTACCGCAACAATGATAATAATTGATGAATCTCAGGATATTGGGCAAATTCTTGTAAATCGGCGCGAGCTTGTTGGATTAAGCGCTGTTGATCATCACCATTGCGCTGAGCGTTGAGCGCATCACTCACTGCTACTTCAGCATCGCTCAGCGCATGACGAAACGGGCTACGTTGGCTACGGGCCATCGGCAATAGATGCTGAATCATATCGGCAGCTTGTTGCAAGCTTGAAGCAGCTTGGCCACTATGTTGATCAACCGTAATTGTGCCCGTATTAACTCCTGCAACCACCCCATACACCGAGCTATTGTTGAGATTAACCGTGCCAGTATTTTGAACTGGTGCTTGCTGGCGATAATGCTCAAGCACCGCCTGCAATGAGGCTCCCCGTGCAGGATCATTTTGATGGTTATGGCCACGTTGACCCAGCACCAGATTGATTTGCTCGATCATCGCTTGGGTTTGGCTAATTTGGGCTTGGGTTTCAGCAGGCACGCTACCAGCACCCCATTGCCCAGCCTGTTGCGCCAGCATGCTCAAATTTTTGCGATGCTGCTCACGTAAATCATACAAATTTTGAGTGCTCATTTGCTCTAACATTGAAAGTTGCATAAATCTCAGTTCCTTTATTCGGCGTGACCGATAATCAAGCGCACACCAATATTCGGGCCATGGCTAAACGGACGATGCTGCAAGCGCGAACGACAACGAGCAAAATAGCGATTATGAAACCACGAACCACCACGCACAGCGACCATCAAATCGCGATGTTGCAGCCGACGATTACGCGTGGTTTGTGGGTCAAGTTCAAGGTCGCGATTGATGCTATTGGTCCATTCACAAACATTGCCCGCTAAATCCATTGGGCCATCGCTCCACGTGCCATAGGGAAACATGCCAACCGGAGTTGGTTGCTCGAGCTCGCTTTCACTGGTGTTAGCATGATCATTGCGCCATTCATCGCCCCAAGGGTATTCACGCTCGCTATGTTGGCTGGCGGCGAGTTGCCATTCAGCTTCACTCGGCAAGCGTACCACCAAATTTGGCCCAAGTGCATCAAGTTGAGGCCGTAGTTGCACGGTGAGCCAAGCACAAAAGGCATTCGCTTCGTACCAATTAACCCCAACAATTGGCTGGGTTGGGTGGTTGAAACGCTCGTTATGCCATAAATCGGGCAAGCGCCGCGGAGCTGCCCACGGTGGCAAACCATGCAACCACGAAGGATCACCGCGTCGCCAATGTCGCGCATCGTCGTTCTGCCACCACTGATCATCTAAATACCCGCGGGCGGCAACAAATTGGCTATACTCAAAGTTGGTCAAAAGATAGCGGCTCATCCAAAAGCGCTCAACGCTATAGGTTTGGGGGCGGGCATGGGGATCTTCCAGCTCAACGCTGCCAGCATGAATGCATACAACCCGCTCCGTCAATGCAATCAATGCTCCATCTTCGCCAATAAAGCGCGTATCGCCGATTGCGCCCAACACTAAGGCCGCCCGCAAACGGGTGGGAAAGGCGATGCGTGGTGGTGCCCAACGCCGCACACCTCGACTACTGCCACTCAAGCCGCCAATATTTTTGAGATGGTTGACTGCCTGCTGCCATAGATTACGCCGCCCAGCACTGGCAACTTTGGCTTTGCCAATTGCCAAAAGTAAATGCGAGCCTTGTACCTGTTCATCGGGCATGCCCCCCAGCAAATCTTGAATCACTCCAAAAATGAAGCTTTGTTTTTGAATATAGGGCGCAAAATTAGCCATGTAGTGCAAGCAAACCCGCCAATGCTCGCTGCCAGCCCGTTCGATACATTCATCGTGACGCTCTTGATTGAGCAAATACATGCCTGCTAAAAATTGCTGAAACAAACGATGGGCAAAATCATAATGCGGATTATCTTGTTGATTATTGCTGGCCTCTTGTAACAAGCCATTACTATTGATCAAGCGCAAGGTTGCATTACCAACCGCCTGCGAAAGCATATGAATTTGATTGGGATGCGGATAGCGATCGCTATAATAGCGCTGCACCACCATGTTAATTTGCTGCAAACTAAGCAAGGCTTTGCCCTGAATTTCTTCTTGGCTATGAGCGTAATAGCCTAACAATGCAACCAAGTCATACAAATCTTCAAGTGAAACGGCAATCGCCTCAGGCGCACGACGTTTGAGCAATTCGTCAATACAAATATGCAGCAATTTGCCTTCGCTCTCGGGTAAATCGGTGTGCACCATATTTACATGCACCGTCAGTGCCAAGAGCAACGGCGTGCGCGTTAGTTCATGCAACATCCCCGATTTCATCAACTCGGCATGCAGTTTAGCATGCTTTTTACGAATGCTAACAATATCAGCGTGTGAGGCATGCAAACGCCCCAGTTCGCTATAGTAATTGGTGATATACACATGTTGAGCCGTCAGATCAAATGGCATCAACTGAATTGTCGGCCAATCGTAGAGCTGGCGCGAGGGAAACGGCGGCGGCAGTGGATGCTCATAATCAAACACCCGACATGTGACGATAATTCGACTTTTGTGAAACATGCGCTGGGCATGTTCGATACAGCGTTTGACGGCGGCCAGATGTTCGGGCTGCACTTCATCAAGCCCATCGAGCAACAATAAGCCATTGCCATTGATCAATAATTCTTCAATTGCATCTTGCAGCCGTTGTTGGCGCTCAACTTCGATTCGCTGAAAGCCAACATCGCTGTTGATGGCGCGTTGGCCAAAACGCCCAGCCAATTGCAATTCGGTCACGACTTCCCAAAAAGCGGCGGCAGTTTGTTGCTCAGGGTCGGCTGGAGGTTGCACATGTTTGAGCCGCACGCGCACTGGCACAAGTTTGGTGTGCATCCAACCTTGGCTATGCAAAAATTCAGCTTTGCCTGGATCGAGCAAGGCCGCCGCTTGGGCCGAAGCCAGATACGAAACCACGGTAGTTTTGCCACCACCAGGCACACCCAAAATCACTGAACGCTGATGTTGAATTTGATTGAGCGCCTTGAGAATCGAATCTTGTAATTGCGGGCGTGGCTGTGGGCTACCCAACAGCAGCGATTGCAACAAGGCATCACCAGCAATCGGCCCATAAAAATCGGCTTGCAGCATGGTAAATACCCGCTGCAACGACATGCGCTCTTGATCGCTATCTTGGACATCAGTTCCAAGCACCAAGCGATCAGCGTTGCCCTGAACATGGGCCAGATAGTGCAAAATCAATTGATCAGTGCGCTCACCAGTGCTCAAGGGCGCATTAAAAACTTGGTTAATCCAAACATGACCAAGGTTGGTCATCACGCTCGAACCATAAACTTGACCTTGAGCAGCGGCAGGGGCAGGCGATTCGACAACAGCGGCGGCTTGTTGAGCCAACAAACTTAGTTGGTGTTGATGTTGGCCAATCATCTGATCAAGCGCCTCAATTAAATCTTGGTCGCTTTCTTGGGCACGGCGGGCTTGTAGATTAATAATTTTCTGACGGATTCGCTCAACATCGTGCATAGGCCGCCTCATGGATTACAAAAAAATACCATACATTGTAGTATGGCATAAAATAGCTCAAACGGGGGATGCCTATCCCCCGCCATTTGTCCATAAAGGGTTAGCCTATAGGGGTTAATCCCTGAAGAATTTCACATCGTAGCCCAGCCAACGGAGTTCGTTGGGCTTTTGTCGCCAATTCTCGCGCACCTTGATCCAGAGGTCGAGATAAATTTGGCGGCCAAGTGAGCGCTCGATTTCAAAGCGCGAGGTTGCGCCAATTTTGCGCAGCATCGAGCCACCCGCGCCAATGATGATGCCTTTTTGCGAATCTTTTTCGACCGAAATATTGGCGCGAATATACACAACTTTACCGCGATCTTCCCATTCTTCAACTTCGACTGCGATTGAATGGGGAATTTCTTCCTCGGTGTTGAGCATGACTTTTTCGCGAATCATCTCGGCGACCAAGCTGCGCTCGGAAACATCGGAAAGTTGATCTTCGGGGTAGAGCCGATGGCCAACTGGCAAGCGCTGAACAATTTCGGCCAATAAGGTTTCCATGCCCAATTTATCGCGGGCCGAAACCGCCACTTCCATCTCCCACGGCGCGAGGTCACGATATTCTTGCAGATGCTTATCGGCTTCATCAGTTGCATCGACTTTATTGAGCACCAAAATATGTGGCTTGCGTGAGAGCAAGACCATCTGGGCAATTTCACGATCCATGCGGTTGGGCGGCACGGTAATATCGACCATAAAACAGATTACATCGGCATTCGGGACAGCACGTTTGGCCACATCAACCATAAAATTACCAAGTTTATGGCGTGGCTTGTGAATTCCAGGCGTATCCACGAAAATAATCTGAGCATCGGGACCGTTGAGAATCCCACGCACTGGCACGCGAGTGGTTTGGGGTTTGGGCGAAACAATCGAGACTTTTTGGCCAAGGTAGGCATTCAACAAGGTCGATTTGCCAACATTGGGCTTGCCAACCAAAGCGACAAAGCCGCTATGCACTTCTTGATCGGTTGGCAGCAAGGGCTTGGGCAAGTTCGGATTGAGTTTGATTGGTTGATGAACGGCTGGCCCATCTTCGTCCTCGTCCTCAGCCTTGGCTTCAGCTTTAACCCCAAGTTTGGCATCGGCTTGCTCGTCAGCATCCTCAGCGTCCTCGTCAAACTCATCGCCAGCCTCTTCGTCAAAGGCCACCAGCCATGGGTTGAGTACGTCGAGGCGTTCGTTAAGGCCAAATTCGATCATTGCTTGAACTTCAAGGCCTAAGGCGCGGCCTTTGCGATCAAGATCAATAATCGCGTCGTAGGGCAACTCTTCGGTTGCGGCAACGACATGCTGACCAAAACTCAGGGTTAATTGCTGGGCGGCCTCGTCGTAGCTTAATTCTTCAAAGCCTTGGGCATATTGCAAAAAGCTCTTTTTCGGTGCTGAGGCCAATTGCAACCGTATACCAACAATCTGCCCAGCAGCATCTAATAAAAAGACCCCTGGAATTTCCAGTTGGCTGGCATCGTCGCCTTCGTTAATATCGGTAAAGTAGGCGTATAACGCCCGTGCATCAGCATCAAAAGTAAGTTCTAACATAACTCCATCAAATTCTAGTGTTAAGCACTTTAAGGTTGAATTGGAACAGCGGTTCCGGAAAGACTACCACCACTACTAGTTGGTGTTGGGGCAACGCTGGGTTGGGCGGTGCTATCAGTTGGGACATTGGCTGGCGCAGTTGGTTCAATTGCATTGGGCTGTTGCGTAGCCATTTGATTGGCACTACCAGCACAATCGCCAACTTTGCTCACAATCACCGTCACATTAGTATAATCGACAGCATAGAGCAAATCGCTAATATTTTTTTGAGCCTCAACTGCCGCGCGATCAAGCACACCGCTTTCACAAGCGCTGGCAGTAATCGATTGTTCAGCAAAACTGCGAGCGTTACTTTCTAAATTAATATCACCACGACTCAGCCAACCTTGTTCCCGATCATAGACCCGCGTCGCTTGATTATCAAGGCGCGAGTAGATGATCCGAGCCGGTGGCAAAGTAATTTTAATCGACTTGCCTTCGATCACAATCTGATCATCGCGGAGTTCGCTCATATCGATGCCAGCAGCTACTTCGCCGCGAGCCTGCAACAGAATTCGATCACCATAGAGCAATTCTTGGAAGAAGTTGCCTTCACTCCGCGCCTCGATCACTTGATCGGCCTGATACGAAAAGGTGATCCACTCGTCACGAGCACGTAATTGTTGCACAATCGCTGGGCCTTGGGCGTTATTGACGGTTTGAGGTTTAGTAAACCACAGACCAATGGGATCGAAAAGGCCCGTAATTGATAGCACGACCATAATCCCAAGTGCTCCGATGAGCAGAAAAAACAAACTACTAATACAACCAGAGTTGCGTTGACGATACATTAGGAGCCTCCTTTGATGAAGCTCAATCATTAAGGTACTTGCTAGTATAGCCGAAAAATGCTGGCGTGGTGCATTTTCTGCTATAGCTTGCACTATAAGGTTTTGATATTCGCATTAGGAGTGTGTTATGAGTGAACCATTATTTAAAGATGCTGATGAATTTGAGCGTACCTACGTTGGCGAACAAGCATCCGACGCTACGGTTGTACCTCCAGTTGCAGCTAACCCAGCCTTTGAACATGGCACAATGCCAACTCCGCCGCTGTATGTTGATCGCGATGGCTTGCACGCTGCACCGGTAACTCTCGACAAGCCTGAAAAGCGTGATGATTGATGGATTCCCTCACCCCCCACCCCTCTCCCACTGCGGCGGGCGAGGGGCGTTTCCGGGTGAATTTACTGATCCAAGGTCGTTGCCCACTGCATATTAGCTCCGCTCAAAGCCAAATTAGCCACTGGGCTAGCATTGCTCGGAACCCATTGGAGTTGAGTTTCAGCCATCATCGAAGGCACAATCACTGCCCCGCTGCCATCAGGCGACCACAAGACGCTGCCAACCGTTTGGCTATCTTGGCGCAAAGCTGTAATCGTGCCATCAAGCCCAACTTGGCTCAAGGTCAACGGAGCCGAAATCTGCATAGGATCGCTGCTGTTGACTGTACCCACAAAGGCCAAGTGACTACCATCTGGCTGCATGAAAACACTCGAAACTGGCTGAAATGGCTCAGCATTATCGCCATCGATCAGCGCTTTAGATTCGCCAGTGCTCGGATTGATATGCCACCAGCCAGTTGGAAACATGCCAAATGCTTCGTTGGTGACGTTGATTGCGCTGCCATCTGGCTCCCAAGCAACATGGCAACATGGATAATTGCCATCAATTGTAATTGTTAATGGCTCAGATGTGGCTAAATCAAACAGCACCAAATTGCCACCCTCGGGCACGAAACCAGCATTAGCTAGAATAGTTGTCCCATCGGGCGACCAACTATTGGGGCCATATAAAACTGAATAATCGTAAATGTCGGCAAGCGCTGAATCGCGACTACTGGTGTGGGATTGCAGCATGGTTTGCTCACCAGTAATCAAGTTGTAGATTTGCAAACCGCCCCATGAAAAGGCAATCGAACTGCCATCAGGCGACCAGCGTGGCGTATTCAATTGATCGCGATGCATAATGTTGGTATCTGCTTGTGGGTCAATCGTTGGGCCATCCACCAGAATTTGGCGATTTTGACCCAAGCCATCAACCAAAATCAGATCATTATCGGCAATGTAGGCAATTTGACCAAGCGTGCTGACATGATAATCGAACACGCCATTCGGTTCGTTCGTGATTGAGGTGAGGGTGTTGCCATCAGTTTCTAGGCGCATAATTTGCACGCCATTGGGTTGCGATGAAATCGCATACAACGGCTGAGGCAGTAGTTCACTCATTACTTCGGGGCTTGGAGCTATGGTTGCAGCAACGGTAGGCACAATTGTCGCTGCTGGGCTGGTTGGCTCAGCCGCAATCACATTGGTGGTTGGTTGAGGTTGGCTGGTGGGTGTAGTAGCACTGCTACAGCCAACTAAGCCTAGTAATAAACAGGCCAACCCACGACGATAACGCATCGGTATCCTCCTATTTCTTCAAAATCCAGAGAAATCGATGCTATCAAAGGTTGTTGCTGCTTGTCAATCAGCCATTTGTTGGTTTGCAAGGCTTTTAGATTCTTGATAGATTTTGTTTCGCCACCCTTCCGTCCCTCCGCCGGAGGGAAACGTCGGGGGTTTTCATTCCCCGACACCCCCTAAAGCACAATTTGGGCTTTATAAGTGGCCTATCGTATAGATATAAAACGATGATTGAGTAAGGTTAAAAGCTATCGACGTTTGCGCAAACGTACCAGCCAGCCAACCGGGTAGCCGAGCATTTTGGCAAGATCACCAACCAAGCGAATCAATGGCGGTAAACTCAAGGTTTTGCTGCGGCGAGTGAATGACCAGCCGTTGGTTGCTCGCCACAAACGTCGATAGGGTTTGCGGGTATAGCCAGCGATGCCCAAACCTAAAACACCCACAAGCCATGGGCGTTTAGGCAAATTGCCCATCAACAACAGTAAGCCAAGGTAGGTTGCATAGCGAATTGCATGGCGCAACGGCCAGAGGTTGGCAACCCCATCGCCCCGTGCATAGAAGAAATATTGACGAAACAAGGCGCGAAAACTGGAGCGCGGCTGAAAATGCACGACCGCATCGAGCACCGCTGTGCTGCGAAAACCCGCCGCCACTGCCGCCCGATCAAACACCAAATCTTCGCAATGGTCGAGCCATTCGGGATAGCCGCCCACGGTTTGCCACACAACTTTGCGAAAGGCCACCGATTGCCCAGCCGCCAAAAATCGGCTTGGATCAACTTCTTCAGCTAAAGGATAGTTGGTCGCACCAATCGCGGTTTCGAGATCGCTGCGCGGCGCTGCTTGGTAAAATCCAGCCACCAAATCGGCCTGATCTGCTTCGAGTGGCGCGACAATTCGTTCGAGCCAAGTGCGATCGAGCGCTAAGCCAGCATCGGTCGAGGCTATTAAGTCGCCTTGGGCATGCAAAATGGCGTTATTCCGACCAGAAGAGATGTTAAAACCGCCATAGACCAAGCGAATTGGCGCACCACGCTCAATATAGGCTTGAACAATCGCGGCGGTTGTATCGGTCGATCCACAATCATTGACCACAATTTCATCAGGTTGGCGGCTTTGAGCCAACATCGAATCCAGCAAATCGGCGATGTTATCGGCCTCGTTTTTGACTGTACAAATTAATGATAGCTGGGTCATGCTCGCTTAATCATCCAACTCATCGGGCGCAAAAGTAATTAATGCCCGCGTCCATTCAATTTCGCGTTTGAACTCAAATTTGCCGCCAAGGTCGGTATTCACGAGAGTTTCGATAATTCCTAGGCCCAGCCCAGTGCTGACGCGGCGTTTGACAGGTTCGGGGCGGGTTGGGCCATCATCACGAACCTGTACACAAGCCTGTTCGTCGTTTTCCATCCAGCCATCGATACCAATAATGCCGCCCTCGGCGCTCAAACCATGATCAAGCGCATTATGCACCAATTCGTTGATTACGATTGCCAAGACTGTGGCTGCCCGCGCATTGACCGAAACTGAATCACCAGTAATCAAAAACTCAACTGGGGTTTCGCTTGGGAGGCTCATCTGAATATTTTCGGCAATTTGCTTGGCAATATCTTGGACTGTGGTTTGGCCTTCGCCATCGTGGCTGAGCAAATTATGCACGGCGGCAATTGCATGAATACGGCGCACGCTATCATCAAGTGCTTGCCGACCTTCAGTTTCGGTGTTCAAACGCCGTGCCTGCATTTGCAACAACGCCGAGATTGTTTGTAAATTGTTGCGCACCCGATGATGAATTTCTTGCAGCAAGGTTGATTTGATCGTCAGATTGCGCTGGGTTTCTTCGTACAAGCGGGCATTTTCAATCGCAATCGCCCCTTCATCGGCAAAGGTAGTGAGCAATTGCACTTGCTCATATTCGATATGGCGCGGCGCATAGCTATAAAAACACAATGCCCCAATAATGCGATTGCCCGTGCGCATCGGCAGGGCAAACAACGAATGAAAGCCCTCGCGATAGGCAATCGCCTGCACACCCGACCAACGTTCGTCGGTGTAAGCATTCGGCACCGCAATCGCGCGATGCTCACGAATCACCTGCACAATCATATCTTCTACACCGGAAGTGCGACCAGGCCCATACGAGGCCAGCATTTTCACTTTGTTATTAGGGCGTACTTGGAAAATATCAGTGCGATCAACATCGGCTATCTTGACAGCTTGCTCCACAATCAAATGCAGTAGTGTGTCAACATCCAAGGTTGAAGCTAGCGCCGCCGTTACGCGCTGCAAGGTGGTTAATTCACGAATTTTTTGGTGTAAACGGGCATCAGTTTGTTGATACATTTGGGCATTGGCAATCGAGAGTGCAATTTCGCCCGCCACAACTTCAAGATACGAGGTTTGCTCTTGCGAAAATTCATGGGGATCACGATTTTGGACCGTGATTACACCTTGCAGGGTTTCGATATGGTGGCGTTCGCTGGCAAATAAAATCACGGGCACTGCCAACAGCGAGCGAAAATGCCATTCTTCGAGCAGCGGCTCAAGCTGGTAGCGTGGCTCATTACGCACATCAAAAATCGCCACAGGCTTACCCAATTCGCCAGCCCAACCAGTTACGCCCACACCGATTTCCACCTCGACCGTACCAATCGCCTTGGGATTCAGCCCACGGGTCGCGACCAAACGCAACATGCGGCGATGCTGATCAAAGAGATAAATCGAACAGACATCGACGCGCATCACATCGCTGACCGTATCGACGACTGTTTGAAGCGAGGCATCAATATCTAAAGTGGAATTGGCGGCGCTAATAATACGATGCAGGCCATCCAACTGCTGCACGCGGCGCATCAAGTGGTTTTGCCAATGGCGGGTGCGTTGCTCCTCGCGGGCGGCGGCATAGCCCAGCAAGAGATCGGTTACCACCGCACTAGGATCAAGCCGCGCTTGGGTAGCGGCTTCGATGCCAAGTTTGGTCAGCATTTGCGGATCAGCGTTTTGGCTTTGCCAGGTTGCGCCAAACGCCCGAAGTTCCTGCGCCTGCGCCACTGCATTATCATTCTGAAGAATCGCGAGAATAGCCGCGCTCGGAGCGCTTGTATCGATCATAACCAGCGTGCCTCATTGCAGTCGTCGTGCCGAATGAGTGTAGAGCAATTGTCGGCTTTTTGCAAGAAGTTGCCCTGACGTTTAATTGGGTGGAAGCGCTGCCAACATTTTGCGACACATCGCGGTTACTAGGGCAATTTCGCTTGGGCTAGGCCTTGAACGAGCCAGCAGATCACGCATAACCCGCACTGCGCTCGCTTGTTGTCCTGCCGTGCGCGAAAATTTAAGCTTGGTCAAAAGTTGGTCAAGCAAATTGAGCAATAGATCATGCGCTGCTTGGTCGGCCAAATCAAGGCTAGGCAACGGCTCGGCGCTGGTGGCCAAGCCCCGAATCGTATACAACGCCAACAGCACCGCATCGGCCAAATTCAACGAGGGATAGCTTGGATCGACCGGAATACTGATTAATTGGCTACACTGCTCGATTGCCGCGTTATCCAGTCCACGGTCTTCGCGACCAAATACCAAGGCCACCGGAGCAGTCGCCGCCAAAGCGGTTAAGCTTGGCGCAAATTCGGGCAAACTAAGCGCTTGGCGCTCGCCGCGACTACGACCACTAAATCCAACCACATAGCTCACATTGGCTAAGGCCTCGCCAAGGCTGGCATAGCTTTCAATCTGCTCAACCAATGCAGCACTGCGATGGGCCATATCGTCAAGCCGCTCGATCGAGTAGGTGACTGGTTGAACCAAGCGCAAGCGTTGAAAGCCAGTGTTGAGCAAAGCTCGCACTGTCGAGCCAATATTGACCTCGCGCTGTGGTTCGTGCAATACGGTAATTACATTGCTAAAAATCGTTGAACTCACTACAAATCCTTTTTTGGCATCCTTCGTGGGTCATTAGCAGAGGGAGAAAGGGATCAGTTGGCAGGGGCAAGAGGTCAGCAACCGCGAACATTGATCCACGAAGAACGCGAAGGATACGAAGAACGGAACCGTGAAGGACGCGAAGATCGCAAAGCATAAATTTTTAGCTACAAATTGGATTCTTGTCGTGTTTCCTGATCCCTGATCCCTCGCCCCTAGTTGCTCTCTGCGCCTCTATGTTAAAACCTAGCTCCTTACCCTATGTTCTATGTTCTATGTGTAATGGTTTATGCGGTTGGCAACCACCAGTATCCCCTCACCCCCTCTCCCGCCCGCGAGGCGAGGGGGAATCGTTCAGGGAGTGCTCCCCTCGCCCGCCGCAGTGGGAGAGGGGGTGGGGGTGAGGGAACAAGGGAAATGGTTGTTAACCCAATGACCCATTACATCTATGCTCTATGTTCTCATTAGGGAACCCGCGTCATACCGCCGATATCGCCTGGTTCCTCGATCAAGACTGGTGGATTACCCGCCAAATCCATCTGCCAAAGGCCCGAGAACGTCCAAACATACAACAGCGAACCATCGACAACGATCCGTGGATCTTCGAAGATTTCGCTATTGACAGGCTTGCCTTGACCTGTTGCCAGATCAACTGACCAAACTTGCCAGCCCAAGCCGTGGGCAGCCGCAGGCTTAACAAACCAATCGAGCCAGCTTGGCTGACGTTGGCCAATCGTCAAAGGACTGGCCGCGATATAAATCGTTTTACCATCCGCCGACCAGATTGGTGCTTCCAAGGCACTAACCAAGTTGGGCTGATCAAACAATACTCGTTCTTGCTTGGTTTGCAAATCGTAGAGATACAAGGTGGGGTAAATGCCGTCGCGGGTGCGCACGAAGGCCAATTGACGACCATCAGGCGAGACCGATGGAAATGTTCCGGTCATGACAAGGGTTTGTTGCACACCACTAGCAAGATCAATAGCGACAATCGAACTGCCTGATTGCAAAAAGACCCCATCGTTATCAAAACGCAAGGTTTGATAAACCCCATACAAGGTTTTGCCGTCAGGCGACCAAACTGGCGTATCGAGTGAATCGTAAATTTGCTGACCATCGCGTTTGCCGCCATCGGGCACAAACAACGATTTGCTGGCTCCGCCATCAACCGCAATTTGGTTGGCATGATTAACGGGCACAACAAAGGGTTGCTCGGCACTAGGAGTTGGCACAGGTGGGCGATACGAATAGACCACGCTTTTGCCATCGGGAGCAATACTGGGGAAGGTTGAGTAGGCATTGGGCGCTTCGTTGGTTAATTGCGTCCACTGTTTAGTGGGCAAATCGAAACGCCACAAATCCCCACCCCGCGAGATAATCAGCGAAATAGTGCCAAGGTTGGGGGCAACCGGGGCTGGCGGCGTTGCCGTCGCAGAATTAGCCGCCCCACAACTTGACAAGAGAATACAAACAAGAACATAAATCACAAATCGCATGAATTATCGCTCGCGGAGATACAGCGCTATATCAGTGCCTTGATTACTGCGCGGATCGATATAGGCTCGTGGAATAAACCCAACTCGCTCGAAACCAGCTTGCTCGTAGGCTGCCGGTAACGCTGGATGATCAAGCGGCACATGCCCGATCAATTGGTTGGCAAAGTGGTTCGATGGCAATTGGCGTAGCATTTCATTCAACAAAACCGAGGCTTGATCCATATGACCTGCTGCCAAATAACAATCGACCAAAAGCTGATGTTGTTGGTAATAGGGGTTAGGCCATGGGTAAACTGGTGGCATAATGCTGCCCCAACCAACAATTGCCCCACTGGCCGCCGTTAGGCCAGTCAAAACCGCCACATCACCCTCTTGCTGCTCAAAGGCGGGAAAGAAATCGTCGGCTCCAATATTGGCATCACCCAACATTTGCAAGCCATAATGGCGCACAATCCGATTATCTGGCGCATTGAACAATGATAACAACAACGGCACATCGGCCCGATCCGAGGAGCGCATAAACACTGCTGTGCTCGGCGCAAACAACTGCTTGAGGAAATTTTCGGGCGAATCGCCATCACTAATGCGCCATGCAATCCGATTGCCAGTGCGGCTACTTTCGCTCTCATTAATCGTCACAAAATGATACTGCTCATAGAACGACATGGCACTATCATTATGTTCAGTGCTAATAATCAGCGCTTGGCCGCTGCTGGACTCAAAATCGTTAATCGCCAACTTCAACAACTTACTAGCCAAGCCTCGGCGACGATACGGCTCAGCTGTATAAACCCGATGAATCGAACCCAATTGTGGACAGAATTTTGAACGGCAGAGCAACATCGCGCTCACAGGCCGTCCCTGCACTTGGGCCAAGTACCAAACATCTTGGCTAAAGCGCAACCCAACCAGGCGTAGGTGCATATCGAATGACCAACGCCAAGCGACCGCCGGATCTTCACCCCATCGGTGGTAAAGCTCCTCAAGCGGTTGGGCAAATTCAGAAGCAAGCGGTTGGATGCGCGAGAGGACTGCCTCAGTTCCTGCACCCAGAGCAATCCGCGCAACTTCTTCGTACATCAGCGACCCTCCAAGCTCGATAGCTCGTATGTAGGTCGCATCATACTCTAGGCCTTGCCGCTTGTCCACTACAGCCGATAGCGCAACGATTTTGGCTCAATTCACCAGCTGCATCCAAAAAAATGGGAACTTATTTCAATCACTGACGTTATTGCTCTATTGGCATATGCGGTTTCTTTGATATACCGTGCAGTTTTGGGTGAAGCCCGAGGAGAATTTGGTTGCGGTTGACACCAGATACCCATTCTTGACGCAGTATTCGGGACATACTGCCTTTGGAGGTACGAGTGGTTCGTCGTTTTTTTCGTTGTAGTTTGCTGCTGATGCTGGCCATTAGCGCACTCGCTAGCCAACATGCTACCCCGCTGGCCGCCCAAAGCCCTCAATCAAGCCCAAGCCAATTGGCAATTCGTGGTCAACTTGGCGGCGATAGTTCAAATATGGTGGTTACCACACAGGCCGCCTATGTTGGAATCGGTCCACGGGTCGTAACCTACGATTTGCACAATCCTCATCAGCCAAATTTAGCCAACCAAAGCAGCCTTTTGCCTGCTACCGTGCAAGATTTAGCGCTAGGCGAGGGTTATTTGTACGCCGCCTTGGGCTATGGCCGTGAACATGGCTTGGCTACATTTTCGCTAGCCACCCCATTAACGCCAACGCTGGTAAGTTTTTATCCGCTTGAATTATCGGCCATGAGCGTTTTCAGCTATCAAGCTTATGTCTATGTGCAGGTTGATGATGGCTTGCAGGTGTTCGATTTGAGCAACCCCAGCCAACCACAATTGGTCAATCAGCTTAATCAATATGGCATTGCCGCCGCGACGGTTCAAGGCGATCATGTTTATCTCAATATTCAATCATGGCTTTCGGGCTTCGATAGCTTGAATATCGTCGATTTGAGCACGCCCATGACTCCAACCCTCAAAGGCTCAATCATCCTTGGCGATATTTTAGATATCGAAATTGCCGCTAATTATGCTTATGTTAACACCCAAATGGGCCTGCGCGTGGTTGATATCAGCGCTGGCAGCAACCCAAGCATTATCCACCAAACCGATGATGTTGCTGGCCTGCAACTAACCACAAGTGGCAACACACTCACGATGATTGGGCTAGATTATGCCTTGCACACGTGGGATATTACCAACCCAATCACGCCGACCGAAATTGCTGCCAGCTCTGAAACGGTGCTTGGTTGGCCAACAGCTTTAATTGCCCAGCAAAACCTTGGCTATGTGCTAACTCGTTCAGGCCAAATTAATGTCTTCGATTGGAGCAATCGCCAAGCTCCTACCCGCATCGATACGACCGAAACTCCTGGCTGCAAGGAAAATGTGGCCTTGCAAGTGGTTGGCGATTATGCCTATGTAGCCGATTGGGGCCGTGGTTTGTGCATTGTTGATTTGCGCAATCCCCAACAACCAAGCGTGATTGGCCGCTTCGATTTAACCACCGAGCGCAACGCCGTCACCGATATTGCTGTCCAAGGCTCGTTGGTGTATATGGTTGATTGGAGCCATGGGATTTATGTAATCGATGTGAGCGATCCAACTGCGCCAACTCAAATCAGTTTCTTTGCAACCGCTGGTTTTCCAGCAGCGATTGCTGTGAATGGGCCGATGGTCTATGTTGGCGAATCGATCAACGATCAAGGTGTTGGTGGTAGTGTACGAATTTTCGATCTCAGCGATTTGGCCAATCCAGTTGAGCATAGCCAGTTCTACACCAGCAAAGTCGCCCAACTGGCTGTAATCGATCAAACCGTGTATGTGGCCGATAACGAGGGCGGCCTGCGGATTCTCGATGTAAGCAACCCCGATAACATTCAGATGATTGGTCAATATGCTGAAAATTGGTTCGCCATGGATCTGGTGATTCAGGATAATTATGCCTATTTGGCAACGACTAGCGGCTTAGAAATTGTTGATATCAGCAACCCCAGCCAACCAACCCAAGCAGGCCGAATGGGCGATAGCCTGATTGATGGCATCGTTGTTGACGGCGCAAGTGCCTATGTTGGCGAACATGGTGGCATTCGCCAAATTGATATTAGCCAACCGAGCAACCCTCAAGTTGTTACAGAAACCCTACTTGCTCGCGATTCATGGATTCTACCTGCGCTGCATGGTAAGGAGATTGTGGCCTTGAGCTATCATGGTGGTGGTATGTTTGTGCTTGAGCCAGAGTATCACCTATTTTTGCCTGCAATCAGCAAAAACTAATTAAGCATCGAATAACGAACTGCTGGCGCATAATCTGCTATAGATTCGCGTCAGCAGTGCTTTTTTAAGCATTTTGCACACTATTTGCTTATTTTGATTAAAGCTATGTTATAATGGGCCAAAGGTGCCGTTAGGAGGCACTACCACTGTGAAGAACCTCGTCGCTTGATGCACGTATTATCGTTCGGATGTCCGCTGTACTCCCGATCATTCAAGCATGCACTGACGACCCCAACAGTAGAACCACGACCTGTGGAGTAATAATGGAACGTTTACATAAGTTTTTGGCGCGGGCTGGCGTAGATTCACGTCGGGCTTGCGAAGATTTGATGTTGGCTGGGCGCGTATCGGTTAATGGACGAGTTCAACGCGAATTAGGAACCCAGATCGACCCCGATAAAGATGACATTCGAGTTGATGGCGAACAAATTACACCTCCAACCGAGCTTCATTACGTCTTATTGCACAAACCAAGCAGCGTCATGACTACGTTGCATGACCCTGAAGGCCGCCAAACCGTCGCCGATTTAGTCAAATCGCACAATCGTTTATTTCCCGTAGGCCGCCTCGATTACGATAGCGAAGGGCTATTGTTGATGACCGATGATGGGGATCTCACGTTCCGTTTGACCCACCCATCATTCGAAGTCGAAAAAGAATATCAGGCCTTGTTAAACCAAACACCATCAGTTGAGCAACTACGCGAATGGCGCAATGGGGTTGAACTTGACGATGGCAAAACAGCACCCGCTTGGATCGAACTATTAAATGAAACCGCCGATGGGACATGGGTTCGGGTGGTTATTCACGAAGGTCGCAACCGCCAAATTCGGCGGGTTGCCGAAGCATTAGGCTTAGAAGTCCGCCGCTTGATTCGTTTACGCGAAGGCCCACTAACTTTAGGTGAATTACAAGCAGGCCAATGGCGAGCATTAACGCCCACCGAAATTGATCGCTTGCGCATGCACGGCAAGCAAAGCAAAGCATGGACACCAGTACGCCCACAAGAAAACGCCGAGGGTGGCAAGCCACGCCGTCAAGTTCGGCGCATTGATCGGTCTGGACAGTTGGTAGAACGTCGGGCTGATGTTGAACCGCGCTTACAACGAGCGCCTCACTTTACTTCACAGGAAAATACAATGTCATTTGAAGATTTCTCAATCGAAGAAGAACGCTCCGCCGATCGCCCACGCCGTCGCCCAGAACCTCGCCGCGAAGGTGGATTTAGCGACCGTGGCCCCCGCCGTGATGGTGGCAGCCCTAGCGATCGTGGTCCTCGCCGCGAAGGTGGATTTAGCGACCGTGGCCCTCGCCGCGAAGGCGATTTTGGCGACCGTGGCCCGCGCCGTGATGGTGGCGGTTTCGGCGAACGCGGCCCTCGCCGCGAAGGTGGATTTAGCGACCGTGGTCCTCGCCGCGAAGGCGATTTTGGCGACCGCGGTCCACGCCGCGAAGGTGGATTTAGCGACCGTAGCCCACGCCGCGAAGGTGGCGATTTTGGCGACCGTGGCCCGCGCCGCGAAGGTGGTGGCTTTGGTGAACGCGGCCCCCGTCGTGATGGCGGCGATTTCGGCGACCGTGGCCCGCGCCGCGAAGGTGGTGGCTTTGGCGAACGCAACCCTCGCCGCGAAGGTGGTGGCTTTGGCGACCGTGGCCCACGCCGCGATGGCGATTTCGGCGACCGTGGCCCCCGCCGCGAAGGTGATGGCCCTCGCCGCGATTTTGGTGACCGTGGCCCTCGCCGCGAAGGTGACGGCCCTCGCCGCGATTTTGGCGACCGTGGCCCTCGTCGTGAAGGTGGCGGCTTCGGTGAACGCGGCCCTCGCCGTGAAGGTGGCGGCTTTGGCGAACGCGGCCCCCGCCGCGAAGGTGACGGCCCTCGTCGCGAAGGTGGCGGTTTTGGCGACCGTGGCCCACGCCGTGAAGGTGGCGGTTTTGGCGACCGTGGCCCTCGTCGCGAAGGTGGCGGTTTTGGCGACCGTGGCCCACGCCGTGAAGGTGGCGGTTTTGGCGACCGTGGCCCTCGTCGCGATGCCAGCGGATTTGATCGTACCAACCGTCGCGAAGAATTTTTCGATGATCGACCACGTGGTGAGCGTGGCTTAGCGCTTGATCGTGCTCATCGTGGTGATGATCGCCCTAAAAATACCTTTGGCGGTCGCCGCCCAAGCAACCAAGGCTCATTTGACCGCCGTGGATTTGATAACCGTGGTCGCGACGACCGCCGTGGATTTGATAACCGTGGCCGTGATGACCGCCGTGGTTTCGATAACCGTGGCCGTGATGACCGCCGTGGTTTCGATGATCGATCAGCAGCACCACGCGAAAAAATGGTTGAACGTGGGCCAATTTCAGCCCGCAATAATCCAGCGCCAACGCCAGCACCTACGCCAGCGCCTGTTGCCGAGCAAGCAGCTCAGCCAGCACGTCGGATGCGTGTGGTACGGCGCTTGAAAAAGGCAGGCGGTGATGAACAAGCTTAAACAGGCCTATCTACAATTAGCAGTTGAACGGGATCGAACGCGCCGTCAAGCCGAACGCTACGCCCATGAATCTCAGCGTTGGACAGAACGGATTGCGCTAGCCAAGCGTTGTGGTGAACCAGAACTGGTGACCCAAGCTCGTGAACAGGCATTGCAAACTGCGCAAGCCGAAATTCAGCTCCGCCGCGAGTTGGTACGGCAAGAAGTGCTGGTCGATCAATTGCTAGCAAGCCTTAAAGCCTAATTCATCAAACCATCAATCTCCCAAACACTGCTTGAGTTTCAGGCAGTGTTTGGCATTTAACAAACTATGCTAAAATCGGGCTAGCATTCAGGATCAAGGAAGGAGCAGCATATCCGACGCATCCAATGGTCTGCACCAATCTGGTGGGCTTTGCTCTTTTTTGCGCTCGCAATGGCAGTTGGTAGCTTATGGCTGGTTACACCAGAGGATTTTTGGTGGCAGCTCAAAATTGGCGATCTGATTCGCACGAGCGGCAGTATTCCCACGGTTGGCGTTTTTTCCGCCACCCAAGCTAATACAGCTTTTTTCTACCAAAATTGGCTCAGCCAATTCCTCTTTTCGGGGATCTATCAACTTGGTGGTTTGGTAGCAATTTTACAAATCCGCAGCCTTTTATTAATTGGTAGTTATGGTTTATTGCTCTGGCATATGTGGCGGCGGGTGAAAGCTAATGGGCGTGCCGCCATGCTCGGTTTGTTGTTGAGTGTGTTGGTAAGTTTCAATCATTGGCAAGTCCAGCCTGCAATGTTTGCTTGGCTGCTATTTATCGCCAGTTTTGTGATTGTTAGCGAGGTTGCTGCCGAACGCTGGGCAACTAAATACCTCTGGTTGATCCCGCTTATCCAATTACTTTGGGTCAACCTGCATGAAAGCTTTATCTTTGGACCAATCCTCGTCGCAACAACCGCCCTTGGAGCAATTATCGATCGGCGGCGCGATCATGATGAAGCCCCAATTTATGCAACTGCCCGAGCACTGCAAATCGCCACAGCAACTACGACCATCGCTAGTTTACTCAACCTGCATGGCTGGAATGGCTGGATCGCTGCATGGCAACAATTAACCAGCACAGTTCCCGAAGCTTTACAAACTCAATCAGGCTCACCACTATTAAATCTAGCCACCCCAAGCGCCCAAATTGGATTGGCGGTCAGCTTAATTGCCATCATCATGCTATCGGTGGTTTGGCAGCGCATGCGTAGTGCCGATCTGATCATAACGGCAATTATGGCAGCTTTTAGCTTGCTCAGCATGCGTTATCAATTTTGGTTTGGTAGTGTGGCAGGTCCGATTATTGCCGAAGCGATTGTACGCCGTGGTCGCTTACGCTTGATTAAACGCAACCCCAGCGCACCCGCATGGATTGCTGGATTAACGATCACGCTCAGCTTGATTGGGTTGCTCCTGCAACCAATTATGCGCATTTGGCTGCCTTTGCCAGCGGCTTTGCAGGGAGCATCTGGCAATTTGCCTCAAGCAAAACTGGCCAGTGCTACCACGCCAATTCAAGCAGTCGAATTTTTGCAGGCCAATCCACCACGCCAAACCTACTTCCATGATCTCGGCTATGGCAGCTATTTAATCTGGCAAGCTGGTGAGCAATTGCCTGTATTTATCGATCCGCGCGTTGGTTTATATCCCGCTGAACATTGGCAAGCCTATAGTTGTATTATGGCAGGCCGCGATTGGGAACGGCTGCTAGCGCAGGATTCAATTGATACAATCCTAGTGGATCGCGAAAACGGCAAAGATTTGCTCAGCGCAGTTCAAGCCAATTCGGCTTGGCGCGAGGTTTATGCCGATAAACAAAGCCTGATTTTTAAGCGCGATCCGCAAGCAGCCCAACCAACCAGCTCAGCCATGAGCTGTCCAGCAAATTAGTACAAGGATGTTTCATGCAGTCACCTGATCAGCAGCCACGTTCGCTCAATCGTGCCAATTTAAGCCCTGAAGAACGCAAACTCCGGCGTTCGATTGCCTTGGCCATGCTGTTTTCGCCAACAATGTGCGTGCTGCCATTATTGGCCTTTATCGCCCGTCAAAGTAGTTATAGTGTTGTGATTTGGGGCATCTGGCTGCTGATCACGCTAGCCTTAGTGTCAGTTATATGGCGAGCTGCCAGTGGGCTACGCAAAATTGCTGAACAACGCATCGAAAACGAATCCTCATCCAATCTTTAAACAGCGACTGCATCTACCTCGGTTTGTTTAAGCGAACAGAGGGTGATGCAGTTTTCTTTTTAGCAAGGAGGGGTGTGTTATGCAGGGCCAAATCGTTGAGCGCAATTTAATGGTGGTGGATGAAACCGATCATCCGGTTGATTTGCTCCAACGCTATCAACAACGTTCACTTTTGTTAATGTTAATGCGCCATGTTGGTTGTGGCCTATGTCGCCAACAGCTCTACCGTTTGCGCGAATATCAACAGCGCTTTCACCATGCCCACTGCGAAATTGCCGTGATTATTATGGGCGATGCCAAAATGGCCCATGGCTTTCGTCAGCTCAATCGCTTGCCATTTCCTGTCTATTCCGACCCCAAACAGCAAGTCTACGAGGCCTTTGAAATTGGTCAAGGCTCACTTTGGACAGTCGCTGGCCCACATGTTTTAGCGCGTCAGATGATGCTAGCATTCAAAGGCATTCCTTCATCGGTCAATTTAACTGCCGAATCAATACGCCGCCTCGGTGGCATCGTGCTGCTCAATCCTCAGGCCGAAATTAGCTTTCATCATGTCGCCAACCCAATCTATCGCTACCCAACTTGGGATGAAGTGCTAACCTATGTGGAGCCGCCACTACAACGCGCCGCCTAAACCATACATCCTTATGCCGCCAAGCGCACGTAGCCTACAATAGTGAATTTACAGCGCGATTGGATGGGTAAGATGACAGTAGTAACGAGCAACCCAATGACTGATTTATGGGTTTTGAATGAAACAGGCGAGCGGGTTGGCTTTGAAAGTCTTTGGCAGGAAAAGCCAATCTTAATCTTTTTTATGCGTAATATTGGCTGTGGCATTTGCCGCCAAACCTTGTTGAATCTGCGTGATTACGACCAAGCTTTTAAGGACGCTGGCTGGCAAATTGTGGTACTGATGATGGGCAATCTTGAGCTGGTTTCGCGCTTTCGCTCGATGTATAACATTCCCTTCCCAATTTATGTCGATCAAAGTTTGCAAGTTTACGATTATTTTGAGATTGTTGAAGGCTCGTGGCTGCAAGTGCTCTCGCCACAGGTGCTCATGCGCCAAGCCAAGCTCTTAGTTGGCGGGATGGAGTTATTGAATGGGGCTGGCTCAATGCGGCGGCTGGGCGGTGCAGCAGCGATCAATCGGGCTGGTCAAATTGTCTATCATCATGTGGCCAACCCAATTTATCGCTACCCCGAGTGGTCAAGCGTCTTGCAAACTTTGCAACAAACCAACTAAAGCCAGACCAAGCCATAGTTGATCAAGCCTGCTTGTGCTTGCAAGCCGAGTTTTTGGGCCAAACGATACGACGCGAGATTTTTGCTCGAACATTCCCAATGCACTTGTAAACCATGTTGGCGACAGGCCACGATCATCGCGGTTGCCAAGGCATAGCCCAAGCCTTGTTGTTGGTAGGCTTCTAAGGTTTCGATGCCTAAACCACAGCGTTGGGAACTAACATACTCAGCGGTGCACCATGCCACCAAGGTTTGCTCGACCTGAATGGCTAAGCCCAAACCGTTGGTAAGAAAGCGCTCAAGGCTAGGCCACATCCAACGAATTTCTTGCAGAATCGGCTGAGCGCTTGGCAGTCGCAATACTTCGGCATTAAGTTGCTTTAACTCAAATTGGCTTGGCAGTTGTGGTTGGCTTACTGCATGGCCTTGATCAGCAAAAAAGTAGCTGCTGCTTGGCTGGGCTTGATAGGGCTTGAGCACATGGTCTAATTCAAGTTGAGAGTTACCAAGCAAGCGCAGTTTGATCACCTGTCGCGCAGGCATGGCCGGAACCACCGTTTGCAACCAGTGTTGGTTAAATTCAGCCTGATCAAGCCGACGATTGCTCGCCAAATACAACACATTATTTGCTTGATCCCAGCAACTGCTCCATGTGTTGGCCCGCCAGTAGCAACCTTGCGAGTTACCAGCCTGCAACGCAGCATACACCAAGCTAAATTGGGGATCAGGCGGAAAACGACGATCGTTGGCAAGTTCGGCTAAGGGTCGTTGTTCAATCATCGCAACCTCATCTCGATTGATTAACCCTTAGCTTACCACCATTCATCATGCTTATGTTGATTCATCGGCCCGAATTTGGCCGCCAAAAACCGTAGCCTGGTTGCGACAAGGCCACGGTTAAACAAGCGTTTCCCAATTATTGCGCAACTGATTGGCTAGCCAAAGCCTTGGTTTCGACCCAATTCAAGGCATATTCGGCAACTTCTTGCCAGTTTGGTTGGCCGACAATGTAGTGATTACGCCCAGCAAATTGCTTGAAATCAGTCAGCGATTTGCTGTGACGATATTTACGATAATTGCTGTAATTCAACGAAGCCGGAATAATATGGTCAATTTCGCCAGCAATCAGCAGCAGCGGCGCATGCTCAGCCTTGAAATCTACCCAACTAACGCTGGTCAACGATTGGCGCAAATTATGCAGCGATTCGGGCACAACTTGGCTTTGATAAATCGCTTGTTGCTCAGCCAAGGGCATGCCATTAACAAAGGTATATTGAAAATGCTCAAACGGCATCATAAAAGGCTTACTGGTTGAGCGAAACGGGTTCAGCATGGGCAAGGCCGATTTGATAAACGACCATTTGGTACTGATTACGCCCTGCGGCGGAGCTGAATCGATCGCCACGCCAGCGCTAATCAACTGGCGATTGGCCAAAATTTGGGTAATCAAACCGCCCATCGAGTGGCCAATCACAATTGGTTTTTCGGGCAGGCGCTGAATAAATTGCCCATGATAATCGATACTTTCTTTTAATGTATGCTGAGCTAAAGCTGGATCATTGGCCCGTTGCTTTAATTCGGCAACACTTTGATCGCGGCCTGGCCAAGCTGGAGTTAATACCGTATAGCCCTTAGTTTGGTAATATTCAACCCACGGCTGCCATGAATGTTTCGAAACAAAAAGACCGTGAATCAAGACAATCGTTTTAGTTGGCATGACAATCCATCCTTAACATTACTAGGCGACATCGGTCGCGGCGAGTTATCTGAATGGATTCTAGTCCAACCGCAAGGTACAAAATGTCCTTTGCGGTTATGGTAAATTCCCTCACCCCCAACCCCTCTCCTGCACGCGAGGCGAGGGGGAAGCAAGACTGGAACGCCCCTCTCCCGCCGCAGTGGGAGAGGGGGCTAGGGGGTGAGGGAACCAAGTCAAACCCTTGAAATATTATATGGTTTAGTTGCTATGATTAATCCCCAGCGGCACGCCAATTTCAGCATAAATCGCTTGGCTCTCGGCGTTAGCAGGCAAAAAAGCCACAATTTGCGGAAAATCAAATTGAAAATAGCCTGCCGACATCAACAATGGTCGCAGCCAAGCCCGTTTGGGCGCTGGCTTGGTATGCGGAATTAATGCCTCTAGCACAATTGTTGGTGATTCAAGCCCCATATTCGGCGTAACCAGCGGCTTGTCAAGGCTAACAGTCGGCCATTGGCTAGCAAATTCAGGCAGTTGCAACAACTCAGCGACCAATTGTTGATACCATGGCTCATATTGGCATAGCACATTGGCCTGTTTAAAGCCATAAATCGTTTTGCGCACCATAAACTGCCATGAAGCGCGATTTTGAATCAGCTGCGGGTATAAGGGCAAATCTGGATTGCATAACAAGCCCAGCACATTCAACTGAGTTGGCTCAATCGCCGCCAACATTTCGGGCGTAACCCCAAACAAATTCAGCAAATGCTCGTTGAAATAATGCATCTGCCAATCGCGATTGATCACAAAGGCCGGCATGCTCAGTTGTTGCACAATTTCAATTGTAATCTCAAGAATTGGCGTGAGCGCCGTGCCAGTCAGGTAGGGCATAATCGGCGAACCATCGGCGGCAATCAATAAACGATTGCGCTCCTCGACTGTGCAATTCAGATAATCGGCAATATCCATCACCACCTCGCGGCGCGGCGGGCGGGTGATGCGGCCTTTGCGCATCTGCTTGTAGCTGCTATAAACCATATCTTCCAACTCGGTACGATTCCAAGCGCGTGGCCCCCATGGATCATCGGCGAGTTGCCAGCGATTTTGCGGCACGAGGCCTTGCTGGCGGCGCGATAATAATTCCTCAACCACCGCGACAAATGCCAAACAATCGGGATGCACCAGTTGTTGCCCAAGCGCCATACAACCCCCTTTTAATCGCAACTTGTCAAGGATAAATAAGTGCAGTATACTCTATTTAAACGTTTAAATAGATGAGGCCAACGATGGCAACGATCAAGGATGTTGCGCAATTAGCAGGGGTTTCAGTTGCCACGGTGTCGTATGTCTTGAACGACAGCATGCCGGTCAGTGAAGCCACGCGCAACAAAGTGCTAGCCGCAGTTGCCAAACTCGGCTACCAACCCCATCGTCAAGGCCGTAATCTGCAACGTCAACGCACCTTAACTATTGGCGTACTGTTACCCCAAGCTAATCTTTTATGTGAACTCGATTTGGCCACGTGGCTGCTCGAAGCAACCAATGCCGCAACTAGCGCAGGCTATAGTCTATTACTACAACCTGCCGATAGCCAAGCCCGTGGCGATTTGGCTGATGGTTGGATTAGCTTTGGTACAGCACTCGACCCACAATTGCCCCAAATTTGGGCGCTAGCTCCCCCGTTTGAGCAACCAGCCGTTTTGTGTGATGCAGCCTTTGCGGCGCAACGCGCGGTTGAAACCTTGACCCATGCGGGGATGCAACGGATCGGCCTGATTACGCTACCGCGCAGCATTCCAGGTTCGGCCCGTTGGTATCTGGGTTATCGCCGCGCTTTACGCCGCGCAGGTATTGCCTTTGATCCAGCGTTGGTCGTCGAGCCAGCCAACAATCGTTTTCACGATGGGGTTGCCGCCTACGAAGCGCTTGCCGCCAGCGAAAACGACTACGATGGCTTAATCGTCTGTGGCAATCAACTGGCAACCGGAGTGGTGATGGTCGATCATGCCAAAGTACCACTGATCGTTAGCCATAGCAATACCCAACGCGGCATCTCAGGCTTTCGTTGGCCAACCGAACTTTGGGCACATACCTTGGTGCGAAAACTCCTACAACAGCTTGATGGGAGCGCCATTGCTCACCGCACATGGCTCAACCCAAGCTTAGTGATTGGTTCATTAGGTTTCAAGGAGGATCTAGATGGCTTCAATTACGTTTGATCACGTTAATAAAATCTTTGGTGATGTCCATGTTCTCAAAGATCTCAACATCGATATTCCTGATCAAGAATTTTTGGTGCTGGTCGGCCCTTCAGGCTGTGGTAAATCAACGGCTTTGCGCTGTTTGGCAGGCCTCGAAGAAATTACCGACGGCCAAATTAAAATCGGGGATCGCGTGGTCAACAACGTCGCGCCCAAAGATCGCGATATTGCCATGGTGTTCCAAAGCTACGCTTTGTATCCTCACATGACGGTGTTTGATAACATGGCGTTCGGCTTGAAACTGCGCAAAGTGCCAAAGCCCGAAATCAAGCGTCGCGTCGAAGAAGCCGCCGAAATGATGGCGATTGGTCACTTGCTCGATCGCAAGCCACGCCAACTTTCGGGCGGTCAACGCCAACGGGTTGCCTTGGGCCGAGCAATCGTGCGCGATCCAGCCGTCTTCTTGATGGACGAACCACTCTCGAACTTGGATGCCAAGTTGCGGGTGCAAACCCGGGCTGAAATTAGCAAATTGCATCAACGGCTCAAAACTACCTTTATCTATGTAACCCACGACCAAACCGAAGCGATGACCATGGGTTCACGGATTGCGGTGATGCGCGATGGGATCATGCAACAACTTGATAGCCCTCAAACCTTGTATGATCATCCCGTCAACAAATTTGTGGCAGGCTTCATCGGTTCGCCCTCGATGAACTTCATCAAAGGTACCTTGACCAAAGGCGATGGCCGTTTGTTCTTCGACGGCGGCAGCTTCTCGGTGCCAATTCCCAACAGCCGCCGCGCCCACATCGAATCGCATGTTGGCAAAGAAGTTGAGCTTGGCGTGCGCCCCGAAGATGTTCACGATGCAGCGCTCTTGCCACCAGGCATTAACGGCGATGCGATCGTTGAAACCACTGTCGATGTGACCGAACCAATGGGTAGCGAAATTTATGCCTACCTGCAAAGCGGCCAACACTCAATCATCGGGCGCTTCGACCCACGCACCTCGGCCCGCCCAGGCCAGCCAATTCGCGCAGTCTATGATATGGAAAAAATGCATATCTTTGACATCGCCACCGAAAAAGCTTTGATCTAAGCCGATCAACTCACGGTATAATAACAAAGACGTAGGAGCAACCTACGTCTTTGTTCGTTTTAATGGAATGAGATGTATGCCAAATCTAGCGTTCGTGGCGGCTCTCCAAGCGCAACTTGTCAATTTGCATCACGATAACGAAGCTCGTTCACGGCTTTTACCAATCCTCGACAATGGCAATCCTAGTCGCGATTTATTGCCCCCAGCCCATATCACGCCACGCCATGGCGCAGTGTTGGCTTTGCTGTATCCCCAAGCTGAGCAGTTGTTTGTACTATTAACGCTGCGCAGTGGCAATTTGCGCAGCCATACTGGCGAAATCTCGCTACCTGGCGGCTCGATCGACCCAACTGATGCTAGCCCGGAGGCCGCCGCCTTGCGCGAAGCCCACGAAGAGGTTGGCTTGCAAACTCATCAACCAACAATCATCGGGCGGCTGAGCGAATTGTATGTTCCGGTCAGCAATTTTTTAATTACACCAATTGTCGCTTGGATCGATCATGCTCCTGATTTAGCCCTAAACCCTCATGAAGTTGCCGATGTGGTGCATTTGCCCTTGCAGCAGCTTTGGGCCGCCGATGCAGTGCAAACTGAAGAACGGATTATTCGAGGGATGACCCTGCAAGTGCCGCATTATCCCTATGGTGAGCATAAAATTTGGGGCGCAACCTCGATTATTCTGACCCAACTAGCCTTGCGAGTCCAAGCGGCGCTCCAGCAAATCTAAAGTATAATGGCGGCTGATTGCTTAGCCCTGAGAGCCAATGAAACGGATTCTTGTTTGTACAGCCCAAGTGCCTTTTGCCCGTGGTGGAGCCGAATTGCTGGCCGAAGGCCTCTTGCAAGCCTTGCGCCAAGCGGGCCACGAAGCCGATTTAGTGGCCTTGCCCTTCACCCGCACACCGCATCGCGAGTTGCTCAATAGCGCCTTGGCCTGGCGAATGCTCGATCTCAGCCAGGTCGAAGATCGGCCTGTCGATCAAGTAATCTGTACCAAATTCCCCTCGTATGCGGTGGCCCACCCCAAAAAAGTCGTTTGGTTAGTACATCAACATCGGCAACTCTACGATTGGCGCGGCACAAGTTGGAGCGATTGGGGCAGTCAGCCCGATGATGATCAACTGGCTCGTAGCCTGACCCGGCTCGATCAACAGGCCTTAGCCGAAGCCAAACGCCGTTTTAGCATCTCCAAGATTGTCAGCCAACGCTTGCAACGCTTCAATGGCCTCGCCAGCACGCCGCTGTATCCGCCTTCAATTTATAGCGGGCGTTTACGTCAAGGCCGTTACGAACCCTATATCCTGAGCATTTCGCGGCTTGATCCTGCCAAACGACTCGATTTATTGCTGCATGCCCTAACCCATACCGAACAACCAGTCAAGGCAATTATTGGCGGACGCGGCCCAGCCTTAGCCGAACTGCAAGGCTTAGCCAGGCAGCTTGGGCTGGAACAACGGGTTGAGTTTCGCGGCTGGATGGATGATCAAATATTAATCGATTTGTATGCCGATGCCCGCGCCGTCTTCTATGCCCCAATCGACGAGGATTTTGGCTTTGCCACGATCGAAGCGCTTGAGGCGGCCAAGCCTGTGCTAACTGCCCAAGATTCGGGTACGGTTCTAGAATTTATTCACGATGGCAAAACTGGCTTTGTTGCCCCAGCCGAAGCTCGGGCCATGGCCGCCCGCCTCGACACATTGTGGGCTTCTGCCGATTTGGCAGCCCAACTTGGCAGCAACGGGCCAGCCATGGTCGCCAACATTCGTTGGGAGCATGTGGTCAAACAATTAATTTTAGATTAATTACTCTTTGTAGGTGCGGCCTTTCCACGTCACCCCGCGCCCCGACCAGATCCGCCAAGCTGCTTCAGCCGCCAACAGCATATAGCAAACAATCCCCAAGGGGAAAAGCAGAGCGTGACGGCGCGATAAGCCATACAATTGCTGCATAAAGCGGCCCCAACTCCAAAAAGCAAAGCCATTGAGCAGTACTGCCATCGCACTCAACAAGAGTTTTGGCCAGAATGTCCAGCGTCGCAGCCAAGCCCACAGGCTTAGCAAGCCCAACCCAAATGGCACAACTCCAACTAAAATCTGACGAAAACCAGCCCATGACGAACGCAGGCCACCATTACGCAAACCAGCAATCGCATTTTTGACCAAGCCCTCGCGCACTTCACTGCCCTTGGTGTACATTCGCACTCGCAGCAATTCGCCAGCATACACCGCCCGCATCACCCCGCCAGCCCGCACAATCGCCTGTGCTAACTCAACATCTTCAAGCACCCGATCACGCACTGCCGCATGGCCGCCTGCGCGTTGGTAGGCGCTGCGTCGCACCAAAATAAACTGACCATTCGCCAGTACCACGCCTGAACCAGGCGTATTAACTTTGCTGACCGGATAGGCCGCCTGAATGATTGAGAAAAAGGCTGGCAGCAAGGTTTGCTCCCAAAAACTGCCCAGCTCCGAGAAAGGCAAAAACGTCAGTAGATCGAGTTTTTCGGCCTCGGCATAGGCTAGAGCTTGTTGCAACATCTCCGGTTGGGGCTTGGTATCAGCATCAAGAAACAGCAACCATTCGCTAGTGCTGGCCTCGGCCAATTGCCAACATGCCCAGCACTTGCCTGTCCAGCCAGCGGGCAATGCTTGGCCTTGCAATAAATGCACCCGTTGATCCTGCGCCGCAACATCGGCTACAATCGCAGCCGTGGCATCAGTTGAATGATCATCAAGAATACTCAGTTGCCAATCGCTCCGAGTTTGTTGTTCCATACCACGCAACACATGGCCAATATTGTGCGCTTCATTGCGGGCTGGCACCAACACAGCGATGCTGGGCACAGGTTCAGGGCTTGGGCGTGGCTCAATCTTGGGAATTTTGTTGAGCAACAAGGCATCACGCACCAATAAAATCAATGAGGCTAGCCCCAAAAGCAGCCCAATCACAACAGGAAGCATAGATCGATGAATCCTCAAATTGCAAAACAATCGTCACACTATATCACGCAGCCAACCAAACAATGGATGGATCGGTTGATCCCTTGGCTGATCGTTGGGTTGTTATTGCCAATCTATTGCTTGATGAGCAGCCCAACCATCAGTACGGCCTATGGCAGCAGTGATAGTGGCGAGCTGACAACGGCACTCTGGATTGGCGCAGTGCCGCATCCACCAGGCTCACCCACTTATTTGCTGTTTGGGCAAATTGCGCTCAACTGGCTTGGTGGCGAGCCAGCGCAGCGTTTAGCGTGGTTGAGTGCCATCGCTACGGCATTGAGTGCTGGCGTGCTCGCTGCTAGTGTTGGATTAAGCGCCAGCGAGCAATCGCCCAAAATCCGTTGGAGCGCAATGGTGGCTGCTGGCTTAGGCGTTGGGCTAAGTCAACGGATTTGGCAACAAGCGCTGGTGGTTGAAGTGTATGCCTTGGCAAATTTGTTTCAAGCTTTATTGCTTTGGCTGAGTTTACGCTGGCAGCGTTGGCAACAAACCAGCACGTTGGCGGCACTTGGCTTGGTTTTAGGCTTGGGTTTGGGCGTGCAACTGCCAGTCGCCGCATGGCTGGTTGGCTTCGGCTTGTTTTGGTTCAAAGCCAAATGGTCGATTAAATGGCGGCAGATTGGGCTATTTTGGTTGATGCTTGGGCTTGGTCTCAGTTGCTATTTGGTGTTGCCATGGCGCGGTACGACGGTTCCACAAGCAAGTTGGGGTGATTGGAGCAGCGTTGAAGGAGCAATTGCCCATATCAGCGCCAGTGAATATCGTTATTTAGTTGGAGCCGTACCACTGAGCGAGCAAATTCAACGGCTCATTTTAGCTTGTCGCGATTTGCTGGCCAGCTATTGGTGGATCGTCGGGCCATTGCTGATTGGTTTTGGTTGGACAAAAATCATACCTGCTCAACGCTGGATGCTGGTTGGTTGGGCTGGAGTTACCCTGCTTTGGGCCATCAGTTATGGCGGCGCTGATGCCCAAGTCTATCTCTTGCCAATCCATGTGTTGGCTGGTTGGTTGCTGGGAATAGGTGTTGTGGGTTTAGCACAGTATCGCCAAATCGCTGGTTGGATGTGGTTAGCGCCAGTGTTGAGCTTGCTCGCATTACCCTTGGGCTGGCAATTTTCGCTACGCGATCAAACCCAAATCCGCGATCAAGCGATCGTATTATTGCAACAACAACCGCACAATGGCCAATTGCTCAGCAACGATGATCAAACAACATTTAGTGCATGGTATGTGCAAAATGTCTTGGGGATACGACCAGATGTAGAGGTTATTGATCAGCGGTTACAACAACAGCCGTGGTATCAGCAACGGGAAGAGTTACCACTTCGCTAGGATCTTTGATAATATCGACGACCACCAGAGTTAGGTCATCAGCTTGACGGGCGGCTCCCCGGAACTCATCGACCGCCGCACAATAGGCATCGATCAGGCCAGCCGTATTTTCGGCTTCAATATCGCGCACAGCGGCACACCAACGATCAAAACTATATAACTCGCGTTGCTCGTTCATGGTTTCAATCACGCCATCGGTATAGACCACCAAGCGATCATTGGCTTGCAATTGGATGGTTTGCTCGGCATAGGGGAAATTTCGAATCGAGCGCAGCGGCGTGCCAAAGGCCTCTAGCTCTTGCACCACCCCATTACGCCGCAACAGCGGGAAAGGGTGACCAGCATTGGCAAAACGTAATTGATGATGGCGCAAATTCAGCACCCCATACCAGACTGTCATCATCTGATTGACCGCATCGTCGGCGTGCAAAATGGCATTGACATGGCGCAAAACGTGGCCTGGATTGCGCGAACGGCGGGCTTCGCTGCGAATAATTGAGCGGGTCATCGCCATCACCATGGCTGCTGCCACACTCTTGCCAGTTGCATCGCCCACGATAATGGCAATCTCATCGTCGTTCAAGCGAATCAGATCATACAAATCGCCGCTAGTTTCGAGCGCAGGCTGCACCGAAGCGCCAATATCAAGGCATTCGCTGTAGTGTTGGGGCTTGGGATAGAGTTCTTGCTGCAAATTACGGGCAATCGCCAACTCTTGGCGAATCAGGGTATCTTGCATCAATTGCTGGCGAGCCGCTTGCAGCGAGATCATCGAATTATCAAGTGTGCGTTGATAAAGCCAAGCAATCGCTGTAGTTACTACAAAAAAGCTTAATATTGGTAATAGATCCGCTATCCAAGCAAAATTTGGTTGATATATTAAGTAAAAAATAATTGACATATTAATAAAAAATGCTATAAGTGCAGATTGATAGTTCACCAAAAATGTAAATAACATAATACAGATACTGCACATATACATAAACAAATTAACAGAATTACTGCTGTCTGTCGCTGCTAGTGCCATAAACATTAGATTGGAATAGGCACAAAATATAATATATGGTTTATTATTATCGACTTTTTTGCTTACATACTTAATGAATAGAAAATAACTCATATCAATTGCCAATATAAGCATTGGCATAAAGCGCATTTCTTGATTAATAATAGATGTAATAAAAATTAGTACTATAAAAAATAAATGAATATAAATAACAACATTAATAATGGTATTAAAAAAAACAGATTTTCTTACAGAATCTGTTTGATCTTCGATATTCTTAGTACTTTTAATATCAATTAGGCCCATAGTTATATATTCTTCAGCCACAATATCATTACCTATAATATTGTGGCTGAATCCTAAACCAATAATTAATACCAGCCGCTAATTCTAGCTGAGGCTCCTGATCCTTGGAAATTGGTTGCAGATGCTTCGACCTGTTGCAATTCGTCATCAGTTAAGTTAAAACCATGGTTTTTGAGAGTTTCGGCAATATTGCTACTATCCAACAGTTCTTGGCGGAAGGCTTCGTCCGAGGTGGCTTGATCGATCAGGCGTTGAAACTCCACGCTGTACTTTGAACTCATACGGGATTCCTCCAGAGTATGGGTGTTGGATTGACCATCATTATATAAAGATCTTGGATATTAGCAATAGGTCAGGAGTTCAAGCCATTCTTACAGTTCAAGCAAGCCTTCGGCTACAACAAGCAATGTATCTTTGGGTACAATCAACTGTTAGTTATGTTGAGTATATTAATGCTTGAGCGTCGCGAGAATATAGTTAATCAGATCACGATCACGATCATCAAGGCCATTCAATAAACGTTGGGGATCACGTTCGCCCGCCCAAATCTGCTCAACTGCCGCGCTGAGTTGCCAACCAAGGCTCTCAAGGTCTGCCAAGGTCAAGCGTAATTCGGCGCGTGGTAGCGCAGGATCGTCAGTTGCTGCTACAATAGCATCAAGCAAACTTGCAAAATCTTCGAGATCCATTCCGCCGCCAGCATCACTCTGTTGCACTACCAGCATTTGAATGCTGAGCAATAATTCACCGAGTTGGTCTTGCTCATGGCGTTCTAGCCGATCATACAAAAACTGAATTTGGGCTTGATCATTATTCAGCACTGCTTCGCGCAAATCAGCGGGCAGTTGTTCGATCAATTGCTCAATGGTCGGGGCTTCAGCGTAGCGGTCAAGGGCTTGCTCAATCTGGAGTTGTTGAAACTGCTCAAGTTGTTGGGCTACCAAGTGTTGTTGCTCGACTGACAGCATTGCAAAAGCGGCTTCAACCGCCAGCACATCGCCACTTTCAAGCGCTTGGAGTAAGGCTGGGGGCAAACTAGCAAGCAATTCGCGTAGTTCGGTGGTATTCATAACTGCCTCCTTTGCAGCTATCGTATCACAGAAATTTGGGGGTATTTTCATGGGGCGTTTTGTACGTTGGCTGGTGTTTCGGCTCTTACGTTTGTACTACCCTCGCATCGCCGTCGAAGGCTTGGAGCAGTTGCCACGTGGGCGGGTAATGTTTGTGCTCAATCACCCCAATGGCTTGCTTGACCCGCTCTTGTTGATGTTAATTCTCGGCCAGCCGGTGGCATTTTTGGCCAAAAATACTTTTTTCAACAACCCCATTGGCCGTTGGATGATGCAAAGCTTTGGGGCATTGCCAATCTATCGCCAACGCGATGCCGCCGAAGGCAGCAACACCCGCGATCAGAATGAAACGACCTTTGCCCGTTGTCGCCAACTTTTAGCTGATCAGCATCATTTAGCCTTATTTCCCGAAGGCACATCACATTCTGAGGCTTATTTGTTGCCGTTACGCTCAGGCGCAGCCCGGATTGCGCTCGGTGCCGAGGCTGAGCACAATTGGCAACTTGATCTCAACATCGTGCCAATTGGCTTATGGTATGAAGATAAACATATTTTTCGTTCTTCGGTGCTCTTATTAGTTGGCAAACCAATTCATGTAGCCGAATTTCAGCATGCCGAGGCTGAACGCGAACAGGCAGTTGCTGGTTTGACCAGCCGTATGGCCGAGCATTTGGGTGGCGTGGTGTTTCAGGCAGGTAATGCCGAATTACTGCGTGGCCTGCCAGTGATGGTCGGCTGGACAGTTGATCGCTTGCGCCGCAAACGCCCAAGTGGCCGCGAAGCTTATACCTCGCTCACGCCCAGCGAACGGGTGCACTTGGCGACACTCGCTGCCAAAGCCCAGCGCTACGCTCGCACATTACGGCTTTTGGGCATCGCCGACCCATGGTCACCGCAATTACCCTTAGCGACCCGTTGGCGCTTTTGGCGCAAATTTCTGTGGACAGCCCTCGCCTTTATTCCTGCCGCTTGCGGCATTGTGCTCAGTTACCCAATGTATCGGCTTAGCGGAATCGTGGCCACCCGTGTAACCAAAGAGCTAGAGGTGTTGAGCACGATTAAATTGATCGCAGGCATCGTGCTGCAACCAATTGGCTGGATTGTTAGCAGCTTGATCATCGGGTTATTGACAACCTGGCAGGCTGGCCTGATTGTGCTTGTGCTGGCTCCATTATTTGGTTTTATTGCCCTGCGCTGGAGTGAACGCTGGCGGGCAGTGCGCGAAGCCACCGCCGCTTCGTGGCTACGGTTGACCCAGCCCGACCTCACGACCCAACTCTTACAGCGCCGCCGCGATTTGGGTGAGCAAATTTCGAATACGATTTTGAGCTTGAACGATTAATCAAAAACGCAGGATCAGGCTGATCCTGCGTTTTAACATTTAAATTAATTCAACAGCCTGCGGGTTGCGTTCGAAAAACAGTTTCAAGCCACGTACACTCATCGACAAATTACCCCACAACACCAAATTCAGCGCTGGCGAAACTGGCTCGTTGGTCGGTAGCGCTCGTTCAACAATCGCCTCAACTGGCAATTCAGCCAAATGCAAATGATCACGCACATCGCGCACAATTTTGACTAAGCGTTCATGCATTTCTTCAATTGCCAAGGCTGGTACTGCCACAGTTGGGCCAAAGTGCGAAGGCAACAATTGGCGAATTGGATAGCGGGCCAAGGTTCGGAAGGCTTGCAGTTGATCGGCCAAATTAAAGGCTGGCGGCGGGGTAACTGGCATATTTAAATCATAGGTGCTCATTAAAATACCGATTGAATCGCCAGCCCACATTGTGCCCGAGTGGGCTTCCCAAAACGCCAGATGATCGGGCGAGTGGCCAGGCGTTGGCACTGCTTGCAAGCTAATCCCCTTGCCAAGATTCAGGTTTAGATTTTCGGCGGCAACCATTCGTTCGGCAGCAATTGGCTGCATCGTGCCATAGACATGCCACATCTGACCAACCGCGCGTTCGACGCTGCGCATTAAGCGGCTTGGCTCGACCAAATGTTCAGCGGTCATTGAATGCAAATAAACTTTAGCATTGGGCAAATGCTGAGTCAACATTCCTGCGCCGCCGCTGTGATCCATATGCACATGAGTTAAGAGAATGTGCTCAACTGCTTCAGGATCAATGCCCAATTGTTGCAAACCAGCTAAAGTTGCCTCAGCAGTTAATGATGTACCAGTTTCGATCAAGGCAACCTGATCGCCTTGTATCACATAGGTTGCGCCAAAACCATCGGTTGTTAGCAGGCCATTATCGATCATGGCGATATGATCGCTTAGTTGGGTGAGCGGAACTTGCATCATTGCACTCCGATTGCGTTACAAAATCAATTCATCGCTATTCTACCTGATTCAGCAAATCGCAAGCCTAGCTATTTGACAACAACAAACTGTTAGGCATCGAGTGATGCAATTTGACATGGTTTAGACGGTCAGGCTATAATAGATAAGCTACAGCGCGTCCATGGCGGCGTGCTATCAATTTTGTCTTATCTATACAGAAGCGCGAGCACGCGCTTTTGTTTCGTCTGACACCGGAGGATTCGCACAATGCCAAAACGAACTTGGCAACCAAAACGCATCAAGCGCCGCCGTGTTCACGGTTTCTTGGAGCGCATGCAAACTCGCACAGGCCGCGCCGTTTTGAAAGCACGTCGTCAACGTGGCCGCTGGAAGTTAACTGTTAGCGACAAACGCCGACCAGCAGGCCCAGGCGGTCATCGCTAGATAATGCAACGTTCACAGCGCCTTCGCTCGCCACGCGATTTTCGCCGCGTTCGCGAAGGCGGTCGTACATGGTCACATCCACTATTGGTCTTGAGCGTCGCACCAGCGCGGGCCAATCGCGTTCGTTGTGGCATTGTCGTTCGCAAGTCGCTGGGCACAGCCGTCGAACGCAATCGCTACAAACGCCAAGTGCGCGAAGCAACACGTTTGGTCTACGATCAAATTCGCCCAGGTTGGGATGTGATATTTATTGTACGAGCGGGATTTCGCACAGCGGCCTGGGAGCAGATTCAGCAGGCCGTTTCGCGTTTACTGCAACAAGCGCAGCTATGGCATGATCGTGAACAACCATCACAGGAAGATCGCCATGGGTAAGATCTTATTGGCACTCATACGCTTGTACCAGCGTTTTTCGCGATATACACCACCAAGTTGTATCTATACGCCAACCTGTTCCCACTATGGCTATCAAGCTATCGCGAAATATGGGGCATTCAAAGGTACATGGTTGACACTGAAACGGATCGCCCGTTGCCATCCATGGGCACAGGGTGGTGAAGACCCTGTTCCATAGTCTGGCACAGGGTTTTTTGCTATAACAACGTAGGAATACACGGCTATGAATTTTCTTGGTCCAATCTTTTTACCATTTCTCGAATGGCTGTTCCATCTGTTTGGCAACTTGGGGTGGGCAATTATCGCCTTTACGATTTTAGTTCGTTTGGGTATGTTGCCGCTCACGCTTAAGCAATTACGTTCGCAACGCAAAATTATGGTGATTCAGCCAAAATTGCGCGAATTGCAACGCAAATATGGCAAAGATCGCGAAAAACTCACCCAAGAAACCATGAAACTCTATCGTGAGCATGGAGCCAACCCCGTCGGTGGTTGTTTACCGCTCTTGATTTCATTGCCAATTTTGTTTGGGGTTTGGCAAGCGATTCAATTATTTGGCACCGAAGTCGAAACCACTGCTGCACAAGTACAGTTTTTGTGGTTGCCCCGCTTAACGCCCTTGATTGAAAATGGCGTGACCGTCAACAGTGCCCACGACCCCTACTTTATTTTACCCATTTTGGCGATCGCGCTCCAATTCATCACAACCTTGATGGCGATGCAACGCAACCCTGACCCACAGCAAGCCTCAATGAATAAAGTGATGATGTTTATGCCATTTCTGTTTGGCTTTATCTATTTCCAATTCCCAGCAGGGGCCACGCTTTACTCAGTCACGGGGTCGTTGATTCAATTGGTGCAACAATATTTCACCTCGGGCTTTGGCTTGTTATCCAAATATTTGCCATTTTTGCCCGAAAAAACTGGTTTCTTGCACCAACCATTGCCAGAATCGGCTACAATCACGATTGAAGAACCAGAAACCCCCAGTGATCAACCCCAGCGCCGCGATTTTTGGGCTGTGCTCGGGAAATTAGAACCAGTTGTTGATGTCAGCGCCGCAGGAGCTACCGCCGATAGTGGTAGCAGCGACATCGCAGCCGAACAAGCAATTGAAGATGTTAAGGCGCAGCTTGGCAAGCCGAAAAAACGGCGCTAGTCTCGGCTTATAATTCGGAGGAACGTGTAGGACATGGCGTTGCAAAAAGTTGAAGTACGCGCAGCAAGCGTGGCCGAGGCCGTGGCTCAAGCCCTCGCCCAACTCGGCAAAGATGAAGATGAAGCTCTGATCGAGGTTTTAGCGCAAACCGCTGATTCAGCCCTTGTCCGCGTCAGCGTCGATGATGATGAGGATGAGTTGCTCGCTGAGTATGGCGATGAGGACGATGAGGAGCAACCCAAACGTCGTCGCCGCCGTGTAGCAAGCACCGATGAGCAAACTGTCGCGCTCGCTCGCCAGTTGCTCGAGGCGTTGCTCACCCGCATGAACATCGATGCCTTTGTAACGCCAGTTGTACAGAAGGCTAAAGGCTCCGATGATGAAGAAGATACGCTAACCTTGCATATCGAGGGTGTCGATGAAGAAACCACTGGCCTGATGATTGGCCGCCGTGGCGAAACCTTGCGCTCATTGCAATATCTGCTGAATGTCTTGATTCATCGCCAAACTGGGCGCTGGTCGCAAGTTGTGATCGATATTGGCCAATATCGCCAACGTCGCCAAGATTCGCTTGAGGGCTTGGCACTGCGCATGGCTGAACGGGTACGCCAATCAGGCCGCCCAATGCCACTTGAGCCAATGAGTTCATTCGAGCGCCGTATCATTCATATGGCGTTGCGCGACGATCCGTCAGTCTATACCGAAAGTGCTGGCGAAGGTGAGCATCGAAAAATTGTTATTTATCCAAAACGCTAATCAATGGCGATTAGCGCTCGTGTTCAGCGGGTGTTGCACTCCAACGCCCGCTAACACATATCGAAGGAGTCGATGATGATTCCCTTAACTACCCTGCCCAGCACCGTCAGCATCCGCGAAGTTGGCCCCCGCGATGGCTTGCAAAATGAGGATCGTATCCTCACCACCGAGCAAAAAATCCTGTTGATCAATGCCCTCAATAATTCCGGCTTGCGCCAAATTGAAGTTGGTTCGTTCGTCAACCCGCGCTATGTGCCACAAATGGCTGATACTGCCGAGGTTTTCGCGCGAATCGAACGCCGCCCTGATGTGATTTATAGCGCAATTGCGCCAAATTTACGTGGGGCACAACGGGCAATCGAAGCTCGAGCCGATTCAGTCCAGGTCTTTTTGAGTGCTTCCGAGAGCCATAATCAAAGCAATGTGCGCATGAGCATCAACGAATCGCTGGCTGCTGCCGCCGATATTGCGCTAGCGCTCAAAGAAGCTTCGATTGAATTTGAGGCGGTACTTTCGGTGGTGTTTGGCTGTCCCTTTGAAAACGATGTGCCGATCGAGCGGGTTGTAACCATGACTGAACGGCTCTTGGCACTAGGAGCCAGCCAAATTACGCTTGGCGATACCACGGGTATGGCTCATCCTCGCTTAGTCCAAGCGGTTGTGCGGGCCTTGCGCGAGCGCTTTCCCCAAGCCCCCTTACGCTTGCACCCTCATAGCGCTCGTGGCGCAGGCTTGGCCAATGTTCTCGCCGCACTCGAAGTTGGGATCGACCGAATCGATGCGAGCATTGGCGGGATCGGTGGTTGTCCCTTCGCCCCAGGTGCGCCAGGCAATATCTGCACCGAAGATACCGTGCATATGCTCCACGAAATGGGCATCGACACGGGCCTCGATATTCCAAAATTGGTTTCATGTGCCAAATTAATTGAAAGCTTGTTGGGCCATGAAGTGCCTGGCCAAGTGATCAAAGGTGGCATTTGTGGCCATATTCCAGGTGGCAAAATGCGCCCATGGAACGAAACCGAAATTCTTGCTCAACCAGTTAGCCGCACAGTTTAAATAACTACAACCCATCCAATTGCTAGCATAATTGGATGGGTTGTAAATTCCCCGTTCTAAGACCCATGCCAACAAGCCTAACCCACAGGCTAGCGCAAAGTCATCCCCTATTTGCCTAAGCAAAACGCTACGAATCATTATAGGAGCTTGCAAAACGGGCTATAACAGGGCGGACTGATAGACCATATCATCTAAGGGCTATCAGATCTATGCTGCCAGCATTCGACATTTAACTATTGACGGGATTGCCACAATGCTTCAGCCAACACCTGCCAACAATCAAACAGCCAGCGGGCAAGACCCCGAACTTTCAGTGATTATCCCCTGTTTCAACGAACAAAAACGGATTATTCCAACGATTAATACAATCATCGACTACTTAAATAGCCTAGGTCGTTCGTGGGAAGTAATCGTCAGCGATGATGGCTCTAGCGATCAAACGATCAGCTTGGTTGAAGCCCAATTCTACCCCAACCTAACTATCATCAAAAGTCCCCGCAACCATGGCAAAGGCCATGCGGTTCGGGCAGGCATTATTGCCGCGAAAGGCAATTTTATTTTATTCACCGATGCTGATAACGCCACGCCGATTACTGAGTTGGATAAAATGCTGCCCTTATTGGAGTTAGGTAGTTATGACATTGCAATTGGCTCACGCGCTAAGCAATTACTCCAAACCAAACAACGCAGTTTAGGCCGCTGTGTGATGAGTGCCGGGCTACGCGTGATCGTCGAACATGGGCTAAAACTGAATATTCACGATAGCCAATGTGGCTTTAAGCTGTTTCATCGCACCGTTGCTAAGCATCTTGCTCAAGTCCAAACGATCAATGGTTTTGCCTTCGATCTCGAATTATTGGTGATTGCCGATATTTTTGGCTATCAAACGATTGAAATTCCGGTTGCTTGGGTTGATGTTGCTGGCTCAAAAGTCCATCCCATTCGCGATGCTTATCAATTTTTACGTGATATTATGACAATTCAAATCAATCATTGGCGTGGACGTTACCCAAGCTCAATGCCTGCCAAACCTAAATCCAAATCGCAGCATTCCAACCACTGGTTTGCCTAAACCAATCGATACGAAATAAAAAACCGCGCCTGATCTAGTTGATCAGGCGCGGTTTTGATTAAAGCTTAAACGCTTATTTGACGGTGAGTGTGCCCTTCATACCACTCGCGTAGTGGCCAGGATAGGCACAGATATAGCTATAGGTGCCAGGTTCTAAGTTTGCAGTTACGCTGGCGGTTTCACCAGTATTGATTGTTTTGGTCGTACCAAGCACTGTATCGGCACTTGGCATAAAATCAGGTGCGTTAGCCACAGCTGAATCAATAGCTTTTTGCTCCTCGCCTGGCTTGACAATCGCAAGGTTGTGGGGCAAAGTGCCAGCATTATTGAAGCTAACCGTTACTTCACCAGCGTTTGCACTCAATTCGGTTTCGACGAAGGTCATGCTAGCAGCATCACCGCTATTGACGGTTAGGCCAGCTCCGCCGCCACCAGGGGCAGCCCCGCCGCCACCAGCAGCAACCACATTGAATGTACCCTTCATGCCAGCGGCATAGTGGCCAGGATAGGTACAGATATAGCTGTAGGTACCAGGTTCAGCAATATTAAAGCTAACCGTCTCGCTACCACCACCATCAAGGGTTTTGGTATGCGATAACGAGTTTGGAGCTTCAAAATTGGTGGTGGTTGCGGAATCAGCCACAGTTTTATCTTCTTCACCGGGGTTGACCAAGACCCAGTTGTGTGGCACCACACCTTTGTTATTGAAGGTCACCTTGATTTCGCCCGTACCAGCGGTTAACTCGGTTTTAGCAAACGCCAAGGTAGCACCATCGGCACTGTCAATGGTCAAATCATTGCTCACTGAGCCAGCAACAACCACATCGGGGACACCTTTAAATACCCCCACGTTGTCATCAGCAGTACCACCGCAAGCAACCAAGCTGCTTGCCAATAAAACGCCCGCTAGCGGACGTGTCCAGCGCCGAATAGGCATCGATTTCCTCCATAAAAGCATCTGTTTGTTGGCATTCTTATGGGTGAATTATAGCATAAGGGGTCGGGCTTGGTCTCAAAAATTTAGCCTCGTTTTGCCTAGCCCATCTGGTAGCAAATTGCTAACCAAATGTTCACGAAGATTCACCAAAAGTTCCTTGACGCACTCTCAGGCACTGTTATAATACACAGCAAGAGGCTCCTGTAACGGAAAGGCCCACCCACATGCGAATTGGATTCGACAATTGGGTTAACGATAGCACGGCAGAGGCATCAGCCTGTGTCGTTTTTTGTGCCAACGCTACGGCGTGGGAACGGCTCACGGCGTTTTTCGCTATATAAGGAGGATCGTCCAATGTACTCCGATATGATTAGCAAGATCGACAAAGCCAAACGGTACGCCCAAGAACCTGAACGAATTGCAATTCAACAGTTTAGCGCTACCTTCCGTGGTGGCAACAATCATCAAGTCCAGTTGTTGACAAGTGGCGAATGGCATTGCGATTGTGAATTTTTCGCCCACTGGAATACATGCTCGCACGTGATGGCCTTGCAACGGATCTTAGAGCCAATGTTAAATGATGAAGCTCGCCGCGCCGGTTCCCCATTTACCTTCGATGAAATTGCCGAGGCGGTTGGCTAAAGTTTGCTCCCTGGTCAAGGTTGCGCCACGTTCACGAGTTGCTACTTGTCAACGTGGCGTAGCTGTTTAAAGCGAGAAGGGTTGCGCGTAAATATCACCGTCAGCAATGGCTATGGTATAATCGCGACGCAAGGAGGTATTATGTCGGATCGTCCAACACCAGCCCGCACGCGCTTTGCGCCAAGTCCGACGGGCTATCTGCATATCGGTAGTTTACGTACCGTGTTATTTAGCTGGTTGTGGGCTCGCCACACTGGCGGCCAATTTTTATTACGAATAGAAGATACTGATCGTAAGCGCTTTGTCGAAGGCGCAGAAGAGCAATTAACTAGTTCTTTACAAGCGATCGGCCTGATGTGGGATGAAGGTCCAATTGTTGGCGGTCCTCACGCACCCTATAAACAATCCGAGCGCTTGGAAATTTACCAAGCTCACGCCCAAGCCTTGATCGATAAAGGTGTGGCCTATCGTTCGTATGCGACAGGCGATGAGATTGCGGCGATCAACGCCGAACGCGAAGCTCGCGGCGAGCCAAAGCTCTTGGTGTTTCGCAATTTACCAGGCATCGACGATGCCGCTCGTGAAGCCGCAGGCGCTGATTATAATGTGCGGCTAAGCCTGAAAACCACTGGTAAAACGGTTGTGCAAGACCTTGTGCGCGGCGAAATTGTCTTTGATAATGCTGCCTTGAAAATGCCCGACCCAGTGTTGTTAAAAACCGATGGCTTCCCAACCTATGCCCTCGCTGCCATGGTCGATGATCACTTGATGGGGATCACCCATGTGCTGCGGGCTGATGAGTGGATTCCAACCTGGCCGATTCATCATCAAATTTACGAGGCCTTCGGTTGGGAGCAACCAGTTTGGGTGCATGTGCCGCAAGTCTTGGGCAGCGATGGTAAGAAGCTTTCCAAACGCCACGGCGATACGTCGGTCACCGAGTATATCGATTTAGGCTTTGTGCCCGAAGCAATTATCAATTATTTGGCCTTGATCGGCTGGTCATACGATGATAAAACTGAGTTTATGACCCTTGAAGAGTTGATCGAGCGCTTTGATCTGAATCGGATTCGGCCCTCGGGCGGGGTGTTTGATCGCGATAAGCTCTTGCATTTCAATGGGGTGTATCTGCGCAACATGGCTCCAGCCGATTTGGCCCAACGCGTTGCACCCTATCTCAGCAAGGCAGGCTTAATTAGCGCTGAGCCAACTGCTGCCGAATTGACCAAGGTTACCGAATATTTGCCCTTGGTGCAAGATCGCCTAAAATTACTCAGTGAAGCGCCTGAATTGCTCGATTTCTTCTTTGTAGACCCACAAGGCTACGACCCAGCCTTGCTTGTGCCAAAGAAGGGCGATCCGGCGCAAACTGTGGAAGTGCTGGGCCAAGTCAAAGCCAGCTTTGAGGCTGTCGAAACCTGGGATGCTCCTAGTTTGGACAAGCTCTTGCATGATTTTGTCAATCAACTTGGGCTGAAAATTCCCCAAGTGTTTATGCCTATTCGCGTTGCCATCACTGGGCGCACTACCTCGCCAGGCCTATTTGAAACCTTGGCGGTTTTAGGTAAAGCTGTGACGCTCGCCCGAATCAGCACTGCTGCTGCGGCGCTTTCCTCTGCCTCTGTATAGTTCGATTAGTCAGGAGGATGTTCAATGACGCTTGACGAAGCCAAAACCGAATTGACCAACTTGGTCTTGGGAGTTTCGCCCGATGCCGTGTTACGCTATAAAAAACGAGGCAGCGATGAGTTAGCGATTCGGGTGTATGCCCCGGCTGACCATGAAGATGCGATTCGTGATGCCACTCGCGAACGTTCAATCGCCTTGTTAACCGAACACGATTTGGATGTTCAGATTTTGATTTACGATATTTCAACCTCGCTGCCAACCGAAGAAGGTGCGGAGTAGCGTTCGCCCAACACTAGAACCAGCCTCTAGCAGCAATGCTAGGGGCTGTTTGAATTAAAGGGTCAGATCCAATGGATTCCTATCAACCAAATAGCGATGAACGTCAAGCGATGCGGGCATTTCTGCAACGTGCCGAGGTGCGCATCTCGACCATGCACCGAATTGCTGGGGTGTTTTTGAATGGGGCTGGCCTGCTGATTTTGTTGCCAGTGTTTTTTCGCGATGCAATCAGCGATATCAACAAAATCGTATTGACCCAGATTGGGCAATTGTACAATCTCTGGCAGGCGGGCCAATTCTCATGGTCGGCAACCGCCGATTTGGGCTTGTATATCTTGCTGTTTATTCCGTTTATCGCCACTTTGGGCATCCCGCTGTATGCCTTTTTGCTGTTGCTCAAGGATATTGTCTATTTCTACTTTTCCAACCAAAGCCCTGGCTTTACCCACAAATTGTTTAACCCACGTTTTATTCTTTCGGGCTTGGCTTTCTCCACCGACGAAGCGCCAGCAGTCAAACGGTTGGTGATTCAGCATCAATATAATTCCGATTTGTTGGAGTTTATTTTGCCTTTCGAGCGTCACGAAGCCGCTTTTTATGATCATGTCTATCAGCAAAGCGAGGGCTTGATCGTGCCGCCCAGCCGCGATCCAGCCCAGCTTGCCAGCCAAGGAGTTAATCAAAGCCAAGTCAGCCAGCAGGCGATCGATCGTTTTAATACGGCTTTGGGTTTATCAGGCTTTTTGGATCGCACGTTAATTGAAGAAGTAGCACGAACTGAAATTTCAGTAGTACGCTATGCGTTGTGTTTGCGGCGCTTGGTGTTGCGCTATATCAAAGCCTTGTTGATGTTCGTCTGGACAACCTTGCTCTCGTTTATTTTGGTTTCATTCCTGCAACATTTGCAACCGCTGGTGATTCTGGCGGTCGGCTATGTGGTTTGGTCGGCGCTCACGCCCTTGGTGGTGCGAATGCCCACCGACTGGATTTGGCAAGCCTTGCGTGAGGATGTCAATCTCAAGGGCGTGGCGCGTGATGAAGAGATTACCCGTTTCGAACGCTATGTGATTCGGGTTTGTCGGCTCACGCTGGCAATCGCCATTTTGACATTAATTAGTGAAATTGGGCGTTTGATTGTGCATGTTTAAGGATATCATGCCCTCACCCCCTAGCCTCCTCCTTACAAGGGTAGATTTTAACAATGATTGGGTGGGATTTGGAGTCGATGGTCATGCCCTCACCCCCTAGCCCCCTCTCCCGCACGCGAGCGAGGGGGAACCTCAAGACCAAAACGCCCCTCGCCCGCCGCAGTGGGAGAGGGGTTGGGGTGAGGGAACGGCTCTGCGCCCCCTCACCCGCCCAGCGAGGCGAGGGGGAACCCCAAGACCAATACTCCCCTCGCCCGCCGCAGTGGGAGAGGGGTCGGGGGTGAGGGAACTTAAATCTGGCCACCCACACCTTTAAATTTTTCAACAAATGCCGAGATTTGTTGAAAAACCCGCTGCTTCTTGCTTTTGTACTGTGGGTTAAGCGGACTCATTGTTGGCAGGGTCGCGTTAAGATCGGTGCCGTTCTCGCTGGCGTATTCGCGTTTCAACGAGGCTAGGATATAGCGCTTCGCCGCAGCTTCATTCAAGCCCTCCGACTGAATCAAATCTGCTACTTCACGGGCTTGCTCCGCTTGGGCAAACGTAAAGAACTCGTCAATAATCGTGGCCTTATCACCAATCGCATCGAGGTTGGTTTGGTTGATAAAATCAACAATCAGGCTTTCTTTGGCGCGGTTGCCAAGGCTGGCTCGAATCAAGCGGCGCACGTCTTCGATTAACTCGGCTTTCGTTTTGTTCTTCTTATGTTGCTCAAAAATCAGCTCAAGAATGTAGTCAAGCGTAATCTCCTGCGATTTAAGCAGGTCTACCTCAAACACCACATCGTTCCAATCAATCGTGGATTTTTGCTGTTCTTCGGCAGACCTTTCGCGGCGCAGCCAATCACGAATATCGTTATAGGTCGATCGGTAATCCTGAATTATCCGTTCGCTGGGGATGCGGATAGTTTGCAGGGCGGCTAGGTCAGCGTCACTTAAATAATGCTCAGCTTTGAAGGCTTCCAGCGCCTGAGGATCGCTGAGATCAATCCGTTGCAAGGCTTTAAGGCTGGCAAACTCATCGTAATTTTGCAGCACGTTCTCGACACGCAAATATTCACCAAATAACTTTACGAAGTCTTTCTTGTCTTTTTCGAGAAAAATTGTATCAGGCTCAGGAAAGCGCTGTTCTAACTCCCTGACTACCTCGATAAAACCGCGCCGTGCTTCACCAGTAATCAGATCGGTGAAACCTTGCATATATTCGTTGTAGCTTTTTTCAAGCACCACGTTTTTGGTGTTTTTATCGCCAAACAAGGTAATCGCATCAATCGTCGCTTGCTCCAGATCACGAAAGGTGACAATGTTGCCGAAGGTTTTGGTGGCATCGTAGATGCGGTTGGTACGCGAATAGGCTTGAATCAAGCCGTGATAGCGCAGGTTTTTATCGACAAACAGGGTGTTGAGGGTCGGCGCATCAAAGCCAGTTAAAAACATCCCCACGACAATCAGCAGGTCGATTTCTTTGGCGATCACCCGCTTGGCAAGGTCGCGGTAATAGTTTTGGAAGCCGTTGCTATCGACGCTGAAGTTGGTCTTAAAAAATGCGTTGTAGTCGGCGATCGCGGCGCTTAAAAATTCTTTGGCGCTAGGGTTCATCGCTACCAGATCAAAACTTTCGTCGCGAATTTCGCCAATGGCATCTTGCTCTTCATTGGCAGCGAATGAGAAGATCGTGGCGATTTTGAGCGGCGGATTTTTTGGATACTCAGCCTCATTCTGGAGGCGATTTAGCGCTTGGTAGTAGGCTTTGGCAGCCTCAATGCTGCTGACGGCGAACATGGCATTAAAGCCTTTGCTGCCCGTTTGCAGCCGGTGCGTTTTTTGACGAAAGTTGGTCAGAATATAGCGTGAGATTTCGCGAATCCGTGCTGGGTGCAGCAATGCCGCTTTATGTTCGGCGGCGTTGAGTTTTTGCTCGTCGATTTCGGTTTCGAGCGCCTTAAACAGCGGACGTACATCATTGTAATCGACCTTAAACTTCAGCACCTTTTCATCACGAATGGCATCGGTGATCACATAGGCATGCAATTCGCGGCCAAACACGCTGGCGGTGGTGTCGGCTCCCAAGGCGTTTTGCGGGAAGATCGGCGTACCAGTAAAGCCAAATTGATAGAACTTTTTGAATTTTTTCTTGAGATTTTTCTGCGCTTCGCCAAACTGGCTGCGATGACATTCATCAAAAATAAAAACGACCTGCTTGTGGTAGATGGCAAGATCGCCTTCACTTTTCATGAGGTTGTTGAGCTTTTGAATGGTGGTGACGATGATTTTATTGTCGTCTTGCTCTAGATTGCGCTTGAGTCCGGCGGTGCTGTCGGAGCCGTTGACGCTCTCCGGTGAAAAACGTTGGTACTCTTTCATGGTTTGGTAGTCGAGGTCTTTGCGATCGACCACAAAAAACACTTTGTCGATGAAGCTAAGTTCGGTTGCTAGCCGTGCCGCTTTGAAACTGGTAAGGGTTTTACCGGAGCCAGTGGTATGCCAGATGAAACCGCCGCTTTCGGTGCTACTCCAGTTTTTAGTTTGATAGGAGCTATTGATTTTGCGCAAAATCCGTTCGGTGGCGGCGATTTGATAGGGACGCATAATCAGCAGGGTGTTGCTCACATCGAAGACTGAATACTTGAGCAGAACATGCAGCAGGGTGTTTTTCTGAAAAAAGGTGGCGGTAAAATCTTTGAGGTCTTTGATTGGGCTGTTATCGGCTTTGGCCCAATTCATGGTGAAATCAAAACTGTTTTTATTGCGGGTCACCGTATTGGCAAAGTAGCGGGTGTCGGTGCCGTTGGAAATCACGAATACTTGGATATATTTGAATAGCGAGTGTTCAGTATTGAAGCTTTCTTTGCTATAACGGTGGATTTGATTGAAGGCTTCGCGAATCGCTACGCCGCGTTTTTTTAGTTCGACATGAATCAAGGGTAAGCCATTGACCAAAATCGTGACATCGTAGCGATTGGCGTGGCTGCCCGTTTGTTCAAATTGTTTGATCACTTGGACTTTATTGCGGGCAATCGTCTGTTTATCGAGCAGATAGATGTTTTGAATCCGACCATTGTCAAATACAAAGTCGTGAATGTAGTCGTCGTGAATTTTGCGGGTTGTTTCGATAATGCCGTCGCTGGGTTTATCGAGGTAGGTTTCAACAAAGCGCAGCCACTCGGCTTCGGCAAACTGGACGTTATTCAGGGTTTGTAATTGCTCGCGCAGATTAGCCAACATGGCTTGCGAGGTGGTTAATCCAGGCAGATACTCATAGCCCTGGCGTTGTAAATCTTGAATAAACTCGCGCTCTAAGGCATCTTCGCTCTGGTAGCTTTCGGCCAACCGCAATTGCTTGGTATAGTGATCGAGCACAATAAAGTTGTTTGATTCGGCGATCGTTGTATAGTCTGTCATTGGATTTCCTTTGCATGTATCCAACGGTCGTTTTGAAACTAGGTGTAATGGGTCTCGTTCCCTCACCCCCATCCCCTCTCCCACGGCGGCGGGCGAGGGGCACACTGCCGTTCCCTCACCCCCATCCCCTCTCCCACGGCGGCGGGCGAGGGGCGTTCCAATCGTCATGATGGAGCGGTTCCCCCTCGCTCGCTTGCGGGAGAGGGGGTTAGGGGGTGAGGGCCTCAGATGGTTTTGGGAAGCTGAATAGCAGATCGCGATAATATTCGTACTGCTGCTGGCGCAAGGCGATTTCGCGCGGCAGGCCTTCGCTGATCGAGTTGGTCAGCGCGTCGAATTTATCGAGAATGGCAACGATACGGGCTTGTTCGGCGAGAGAGGGAACAGGGATTTGGATTTTAGCGAGATTATCAACACTCACGCGCCGTACTTTCGTGCCAGTGATGTACTGTCGTTTTTGTTTTTGAAATTGTTCTGTTTGAAAGAAGTAAGAAACATATTTTGGATTCAAGCTATGTCTATAAATGCAAGCATCGCTGCTTACTGCAATTTCTTCACTCCCTAGCCAAGCAACAGCTTTACATACATCTTCATCATTCTCACTGGTTGTAGCTATAACTAAATCGCCTGATTTAGCTTTACGAGCTTTCTTAAAAAATTCTTTTGATACATACGTTTTAGTCTTATTCGTGTATGTGCCATAGTGTGTATAGATTTGTCCGTAGTGAATGCAACCAACACCCGTTTCCGTAAAATCTTTTTTCTGTAATCCGCCGCCGCGAATAAATTCGCCAATCTCTCCCAATGTGCTCCTCTGCACTTCGCCATCTTCAAAACTCAACAATTGCTCACGATAGTACGTATATTGTTTTTTACGGGCGGTCAGCTCGGCGGTCAGCTCGGCGGTCAGCTCGGCAAAGCCGTCCAAAATCGTAACGATTTTGGACTGGATTTGCCGCGATTTTTTTGGATTTTCAGGACATGGGATGGGAATTTCCTTATTTGCATAATTACTAATCCATTGACGTTTGTGATCACCGTCAACTAATTCACTTGGCAATGTATTCAGCCAATAATAAATATATTTAGATAAGGTTCTAGACTCATCTGCTGATGAAATCATTTTCATCGCCGATGATTTGGCTTTGAAATCGAAATCAACCCATTTATGGGCTGTTGTAAAATCATCAAAAATTATAACAGGGGTAGCTGATGCGTTATAAATTCCGTCTGTTTCATCTGTATAACCAAGGATGAATGTTTTACCAGCAGTCAATACCGGAATTTTAAAATCATCGTTATAGTTGGTTGATTGAACAAGGTATTTAGTTGGTTGCTCATATTTTGTTACCTCCCCCAACGGCAACCACTCCACCGCAACCCCATCCAGCAACTTTTCTAAATAGCTCATGCCTCAAGCTCCTCAGATTCAAGCTCAGCCACAATCGCATCAATCTCCTTGCGCAATTGGTCAATTCTGGCAACCGTGATTTTCAAATTGGCATTGAGCTGGGCAATATCCACTACTTCGCGATTATCTTTGGCTTCGACATAGCTGCTAACCGACAGATTGTAGTCGTTGGCGGCGATGGCTTCATAGGCTACCGATTGCGCGAAGTGCGCGAGATTGGCCTTGCTCTCGAACACCGCCATAATCTGGTCGATATGGGCTTCGGTGAGCGTGTTGGTATTAGTTTCTTTTTTAAATAAACCGCTGGCATCGATAAACTGGGTGGTGGTGTCGGTTTTATGTTTCGACAACACTAGAATCGTCACCGCAATGCTCGTGCCATAAAACAGGTTGGGTGCGAGCGCAATCACCGTTTCCACAAAGTTATTATCAATCAAATATTGACGGATTTTCTGCTCAGCGCCGCCACGGTAAAAAATCCCCGGGAAGCAAACAATCGCGGCGCGGCCTTTACTGGAAAGATAACTGAGCGCATGCAACACAAAAGCAAAATCGGCTTTGGACTTGGGAGCTAAGACCCCGGCTGGCGCAAAACGGTCGTCGTTGATCAGCGTCGGATCATCGGAGCCGATCCACTTGACTGAGTAGGGCGGGTTGGAAACGATCGCATCAAAGGGTTTATCACCAAGAAATTGTGGGTTGGTCAGGGTATTGCCCAACTGAATATTGAACTTATCGTAGTTGATGTTATGCAAAAACATGTTCATCCGCGCCAAGTTGTAGGTGGTGTGGTTAATCTCCTGGCCCCAAAAACCATCTTCAATAATATGCTCGTCGAAGTGCTTTTTGGCTTGCAGCAGCAGCGAGCCGGAACCTGCGGCGGGATCATAAATTTTATTAACGCTGGTTTGCTTGTGCATGGCCAGCTTGGCAATCAGCTTTGATACATGCTGCGGGGTGAAAAACTCACCGCCGGATTTACCAGCATTAGCGGCATAGTTGGAGATCAGATACTCATAGGCATCGCCAAACAAGTCGATCTGACTATCTTCAAAATCGCCAAAGTCCAGCCCAGCGACCCCTTTGATCACGGCGGCCAAGCGCTGGTTTTTCTCCTTGACAGTATTGCCAAGGCGATTGCTGGTGGTATCGAAATCGGCAAACAGGCCTTTGATATCGGTCTCGGAAGCGTAGCCGATGGCCGAATTTTCAATCGCGCCAAAGATCGTCGCAAGATCGGTATTTAACTGTTGGTTGGTATTGGCAGTTTTGGCGATAGTTTCAAACAACTGGCTAGGGTAGATAAAATAGCCCTTGGTTTTGATTGCATCATCTTTGATATCGGGAGTAATGACCGCATCAGCAAGCGCGGCGTAATTGATACTCTCATCGCCACCAGCAATATAGCTAGCAAAGTTTTCGCTGATAAAGCGATAAAACAGCGTGCCCAGCACATATTGCTTAAAATCCCAGCCATCGACAGAGCCACGGACATCATTGGCAATCTGCCAGATTTGGCGATAGAGAGCGGCACGTTGTTGTTGGATGCTTGTCATGGTGCTTTCCTATCTAATCTATCGTGATCTGCTGAATGTACGGGTACCGTTCCCTCACCCCCTGCCCCCGCTCCTACTGCGGCGGGCGAGGGGCACAGTACCGTTCCCTCACCCCCGACCCCTCTCCCACGGCGGCGAGCGAGGGGCGTTCTACCCTTCATGATGGAGCGGTTCCCCCTCGCTCGCTTGCGGGAGAGGGGGCTAGGGGGTGAGGGCATTCCAATCGACTCCAAATCCCACCCACCAAATTATTAACAACCAACTCTTGAACGGAGGGGGCTAGGGGTGAGGGCAGCGTTAATTTGCGTTCTTGGGCTGAGCCAAACGCCCCAGTAACAAGCCAAATTCAAACAAAAGATACATTGGAACCGCCAAAAAGGCCAAGTTGGCAGGGTCGCCCGTTGGGGTCAAAATTGCCGCAGCAATCACCGTGATCAGCACAACATAGCGGCGATAACCACCAAGTTTGCGTGGATTCAAAATGCCAAGCTTGGTGAGGGTAAACATGATCATCGGCAGTTCAAACACAATCCCATTGATTAGCAGTAGGCGGGTCAGAATTGAGAGAAAATCATCGAGGCGCGGCTTGTTTTCGATCAAATTACCAGTATTTTCGATGCCAAAGTTGATCAAAAATTTAATTGCGGCTGGGGCAGTTACAAACCAACCAAAGGCCAAGCCACCCAAAAAGCACAAAATCACCATGGGCAAACCGATAAAAATCCATTTGCGTTCGGTGCGGGTCAGGCCAGGCGCTAAAAAAGCCAAAAGTTGATAAATAATTACCGGCATGGCTGCTGCAATGCCCAGCGTCAGCGCTGTACTGAGGTAGGTGGTAAAGGTTTCGGCAACTTGGGTTGTTTGCACGCCCTGCTCGCCAGCAAAGCTCAAAATCACATATTTAATAAAGCTAGTGCTATTGACAATATAAAAACCACCAAACATGCCAATTAATACCGCAATCGAGACCTTGGTGAGTCGTGAACGCAACTCACGCAAGTGATCGAGCAAAGTCATGGTGCCATCAAGCGCAGTCGTTGATCTAGCCATTGGTTTGCTCCTCGGCGGCAGGCGCACGCAACGCTTGATCTAACGGCTGATCAAGCAAATCGTCATCGAGCATCACACGAGCTTGGCGGGCAATCTCAGGCCGTGCTGCTGGGGCTTTGGGGGTTGGGTCAATCACATTAGCCGCAGCCGTTGTTTTGGGATCTAAACCAAGATCGACGATCATCGCCCGATCATCATCGGAGAGAATCGAGCGCCCAAGCTCTTGAATTTGGCGGCGCGGGTCGAGTTCGCGAATTTGGCGGGCCATTTTTTCGACCGATTCATAATCGTCGCCCAGCTCGTTACGCGCCTGATTGCGCAGATCGGTAACCATTTTGCGGCCTTTGCTGATCCACTGGCCAATTTGAAACAACATTTCAGGCAAGCGCTCAGGTCCGACCACCACCAGGGCAATCACCAAGATGATCACAAATTCAAACGGGCCAATCCCAAAAATTGTCATAAGCGTCTGACCACTGGCTACAGGCTTGGGGCAACGCTTTAAGCAGAGTTAACCGAAAGCCCAACAAATAACTGCAATGGTTTATCGTTGCGTCCCCTCACCCTCGACATATCCTTACAAGGGTAGGTTTTAACGTTCCCTCACCCCAACCCCTCGCCCACTGCGGCGGGCGAGGGGCGTTCTACCCTTCATGATGGAGCGCTTCCCCCTCTCCTCGCAGGGCGGGAGAGGGGGCTAGGGGGTGAGGGCATGTCAATCGATGGTGAATCCCACCCAATCATTGCTAACAACCCACCCTTGTAAGGCGAGGGGGTGAGGGATGCCAACCATTACAAATAACAAATGGACAATGCCATGCAAGGCCGAACACCTTGCAGCATTGTCCACTGTTCGCATACAAATTACTCTTGGATGTTTGCTTTGATAAATGCTTCAGCGTCGCCGACGGTGCGCAATTTTTCAGCTTCTTCGTCGGTAATTTCTACGCCGAATTCTTCTTCGAGCGACATGACCAACTCGACCAAATCGAGTGAGTCGGCGTTAAGATCGTCCAAGAAGGTGGCGCTTGGCACAATTTTGTCTTCTTCTACGCCCAATTGTTCAGCAACCAATTTCTTCAAGCGTTCGTTTAAGTCTGACATTGTTAGATTCTCCGTATAGATAAGGATAAGTCCGAGGCAATCAAAGGGATTACCGAGTTATTCCTCGGATTCAGGTTTATTGACCACGGTACTGAGCACGCCATTGACAAAACGGCCAGAATTATCGCTGCCGAAATGTTTTGCAAGCTCGACCGCTTCATTAATCACGGCTTTAACCGGAGCTTTATCCGCCGCCGCATCGTAGAGAATTTCAAACAAAGCGATGCGCAGCACCGCAATATCCACCCCAGGCATTTGGTGGACAGGCCAAGATGGGGCAATTTTAGCAATTAAATCATCAATCTCTTGACGATTACCCCATGCACCATTAACAATTCGGGCAAAAAAATCACGACCTTCTGCGCTGAACATTTCATCATCACTGATGCGTGCAACAACCGAATCAAGGTCGTGGGTGGTTTGATCAAGTTCAAAGAGTGCCTGAAGTGCCGCAGCACGCACTCGGTGGCGAAGGCTACCCACGGTTCTGCTCGACATCCTGAATATAGACATTAACCGCACTGACCGGCATGCCGACCATTTCGTTTAATGCTTCGGTTACCGCCGATTGAACACGAGCGCCGAGATCAAGCAAGTTGACATCGGGTTGGGCGATCAGGTAGCAATCGGCACTGACGCTATCATCGACAACACGGATTGCCACACCATCAGCATTAGCAGTTCCGCTCCCCAACATGCTACCGACACGTTGTTGGCCAGGCACACTGCCCAACCGCGCAACGCCAGCAACATCCTGCGCCGTCAACGAGACAATCGCTGAAAGCACATCGGGGGCAATTGTCACAGTTCCAAATGGTTGATTCACGGTTTTCTCCAAGACTGCCCTATGCTGTCGCTTCTTTGGCAGCCTGTTGATTTAAAATATCAGCCAAGGTGTGCGTTGCAACATCGCCGCTCACAAAAGCTGGCTCGTTCATCATGCGCAGTTGAAATGGCAAGGTGGTCGTAATGCCATTGATCACACATTCGCTTAATGCTCGCCGCATGCGTTCAATTGCCTCAAGCCGCGTTTCCCCCCAGACGATCACTTTGGCTAACATCGAATCGTAGTTGGTAGGAGTGCGATAACCTGAATAGAGATGCGAATCGACCCGTACCCCTGGGCCACCTGGCGGCAAGTAGAGATCGACAGTCCCGCCAGCAGGCATAAAATCACGGTCGGCATCTTCGGCATTAATCCGACATTCAATCGCATGCCCGCGTATTTTAATGTCATCCTGAGTGAGCGTCAAGCGTTCGCCGGAAGCAATCCGAATTTGCCACTTAACCAGATCAAGCCCAGTCAGCCATTCGGTCACAGGGTGCTCAACCTGCAAACGGGTGTTCATTTCCATAAAATAGAAATTTCCCTGATGATCGAGCAAAAATTCCATCGTACCAGCGTTGTAGTAGCCAATTTCACGCACGCCATGCAAGGCCGCTTCGCCCATTTTCTGGCGTAATTCTGGGGTCAAGGCAGGCGATGGGCCTTCTTCAACCACTTTTTGATGGCGACGTTGCAACGAGCAATCACGCTCGCCCAGGTGAATTGCATGGCCATGTTGATCAGCCAAAATCTGAATTTCAACATGGCGCACCACCGGCAAGTATTTTTCCATATACAGATCGCCACGGCCAAAGGCAGCTTCGGCCTCAGCGCGGGCGGTATTAAAGGCGCGGGCCAATTCATCGGGCTGATTGACCACACGCATGCCCCGCCCGCCACCACCAGCCACAGCTTTGAGCAAAACCGGGTAGCCAATACCATCAGCCAAGCTTTGGGCTTCTTCAACGCTGGTCAAGGGGTTTTCGGTGCCAGGTACAAGCGGCAGGCCAGCCAACTTCATGGCTTGCTTTGCCAAGGCTTTATCGCCCATACGCTGAATCGAATCGGCTGAAGGGCCAATAAAGGTCAGGCCACATTCACGGCAACTCTCAGCAAAATAAGGGTTTTCCGACAAAAAGCCATAACCTGGGTGAATCCCATCGCAATCGCTAATCAACGCGGCGCTAATCAAGGCTGGCGCATTCAAATAGGATTTGGCTGGTGGTGGCGGGCCAATACAAATCGCTTCATCGGCCATGCGCACCGCCAGCGAATCGCGATCGGCCTCGGAATAGGCGGCAACCGCTTTGATGCCTAGCTCGTGGCAAGCGCGAATGATCCGCACCGCAATTTCACCACGATTGGCAATTAAAATTTTGCGTAACATGTTGGTTCCTCAGCTAAAGCGTTCGAGCAAGCGTTCCAACGCTGCTGCCTCATTGTAATGGTTTATATGGTCGCAATGGTCGCTATGCCCTCACCCCAACCCCTCTCGCACTACGGCGAGCGAGGGGCTTTATCAGGGTCGGTTTTGCGTTCCCTCACCCCAACCCCGCTCCCACGGCGGCGGGCGAGGGGCATTCCACCGCTCCACCGATTCATTGGTGAGCTAGTTCCCCTCGCTCGCTGGGCGGGAGAGGGGGCTAGGGGGTGAGGGAACCTCATAAACCATTACATTTAATACATGGTCATGCCGCCATCGACCGCCAAGGTTTGGCCAGTGATGTAGCCCGCAGCATCGGAAGCCAAGAAGACCACCGCGTTGGCAATTTCGGCAGGTTGACCCATACGTGCCAAAGGAATTCGATCCAAGGCTTTGTTGATTAATTCTTCGGACATGGCATTGCGGGTCATATCGGTTTCAATAAAGCCTGGGCAAATCGCGTTGGCGGTAATCCCCCGCGAGGCCATTTCTTGGGCCACCGACTTGCTAAAGCCGATCAGGCCAGCTTTGGCAGCGGCGTAGTTGGCTTGGCCGGCATTGCCTGTTAGACCGATAACTGAGCTAATCGTGATCACGCGACCCCATTTATTTTTCATCATTGGGCGCAGCACAGCCTTGGTCAGCAACATCACCCCACGCAGGTTGGTTTGCAACACATCATCAACTTCGCTCTCTTTCATGCGCAACAACAAGTTATCACGGGTAATGCCAGCATTGTTGACCAGAATATCGACGCGGCCAAAGGCTTCGGTCGTGGCTTTGAGCAAGGCTTCGTGGCTGGCAGCATCAGCTACATCGGCCTGTACCGCCAGAGCCTTGCCACCCTTGGCAGTAATCGTCTCGACCACTTCAGCAGCGGCGGCTTCGCTACCACGATAATTGACCACCACCGCAGCGCCGCTGGCGGCCAACGCCTCAGCGATTGCCCGACCGATCCCGCGTGAAGCTCCCGTCACAATTGCGACCCGACCCGTTAAATCTAGTTGCATGCTTGCTCCTTCAACACTAAACCATGCGCCAACCGCCATCGACTGGCAGCACTTGGCCCGTAATATAGCCCGCCTCAGGATTGGCCAGCATAAAAATTGCTGGGGTAATTTCGGCAGGTGCACCTAAGCGTTTCAACGGCACAATATTGGTGGCCCATGGGATATAACTTGGATCAAAACTCGACATATGGGGCCGTGAGATCAGGCCTGGAGCAACGCTATTCACCGTAATACCCCATGGTGCAACCTCACGCGCCAACGATTTAGAAAAGCCGATAATCCCACCCAGAGCGGCGGCATAATTGGCTTGGGTTAGGCCGCCAGCTAAGGGCTGATAGCCAGTAATCGTGATAATTCGCCCGTAACGGGCTTTTTGCATTGGCCGCAAAACGGCGCGGGTAATCCGCGTCACGCCACGCAGCATCACATCCATCACTTCGTTCCATTGCTCAAGGGTCATGTCGGCCACCGGAGCATTGTTAACCGCAGAATGGGCAGTGATCAGCATATCGAGCCGTTCCCAGCGTCGCACAGCCACTTCAACCAAGCTATTCATGGCTTCAGCATCGCGCACATCGGCCTTGATCGCGATTAAACGCTGCTCATCAGCAATCGTATCGCACATCTCTTCAGCCAAATCATCGCGCTGGCGATAGCAAAAAACCACCCGTGCACCGCGTTGAATCAGCCCTGAAACCACTTCGCGCCCAACCGCGCCAGTGCCACCTGTGACAATCGCCACTTGATCGTTAATACTCATTCTGCACCCCTATGGCATGACCCAGCCGCCGTCAATCGTCAGCACATGGCCAATAATATACGATGCAGCAGGCGATGCCAGAAAGGCTACCGCTGGCGCAACTTCTTCAACTTTGCCAAAGCGTTTGAGTGGAATCACATCAAGCGCCCAGGTTCGCAGCCATTGCGGAATGTGGTCGATAAAATCGGTATCGATATAGCCAGGTGCAACCACATTCACCACAATGCCATCGGAAGTGACTTCGCGTGCCACGGCCTTGGAAAAACCAACCAAGCCCATTTTGGCCGCTGCATAGTTGGTTTGGCCAACATTGCCCGCCAAGCCTGCCAACGAAGCAATGCTCACGATACGGCCATAGCGATTGGCTCGCATCGCTGGCAACACCGCTTGCGTGCATAAAAATGCCGAGGTCAGATCAGCCTTGATCACCTCGTCCCACTCATCGTCTTTCAAACGCTGAAAGAGATTATCGCGGGTGATGCCTGCGTTATTGATCAGAATCTGAATCGTACCCCATTCAGCCAAGGTTTGAGTAACCATCGTCTCAACCGATTGCTGATCAGTTACGTCGGCCTGAATTGCCATCGCCACCCCGCCAGCGGCTTGAATTTCGGCAACCACTGCCTCAGCTTTGGCGGCACTTGATTGATAATTAACAACGACTTTAACGCCCCAACTGGCTAGCTCCAAAGCAATCGCTCGGCCAATCCCGCGCGATGCTCCGGTGACAATCGCCACATGGTCTTGCATTCCCCGCATAGCAGCTGCCTCACCCACTTACATTACTGGGCGTTATTGTACTCGCCAATCTTGGCTATGTCATCAAAGTTGGCAATATTCAGGCGTTGCAAATTGGGATCGATCCGCTTGACCAAGCCTGTAAGCACACTCCCTGCGCCAATTTCAATCACGGTTTGCACACCCATGGCCGCAGCTTGCTCAATTGTAGCAATCCAGCGCACTGGCGCAGTAATTTGGGCGATGAGTTCAGCCCGAAGATCCTCGGCGCTCTGAATTGGCTGAGCCGTGCTGTTAGCAATCAATGGCACGTGGGCTGCGCTCATCGCTGCTGCCGCAAGCGCTGGCGCTAAACCAGCAGCGGTTGCCGCCATCAAGGGCGAGTGAAATGCTGCACTCACATTCAACGGCATAATTTTCTTGGCTCCAGCAGCTTTGGCTTGCTCACTAGCCGCCGCAACCGCCGCACTGGCCCCGCTAATCACCAACTGGCCATGGGCATTTTGATTGGCCACGACACACGCGCCAAATTCGCTCACATTGGTGCAAACTGCTTCGAGCGGCGCAAGATCAAGCCCAATTACTGCGGCCATCGCGCCTTCGCTCGCTTGAGCCATCAACTCACCGCGTTGGCGCACCAAGCGCAGGGCCGTGGCAAAATCGAGGGCCTTGGCGGCTACCAAGGCACTATATTCGCCCAACGAATGACCAGCAACAATGCTTGGATGAAGCTCCACGCCAGCCTCAGCAATTGCCGCCAACAAGGCCACGCTGACTGTCAGCAAGGCTGGTTGGGTATTTTCAGTCGCAGTTAAATCAGCTTCAGGCCCATCAAAGCACAAGCCCGCTAGATCAAAACCAAGCACGGCTTCGGCTTCGGCAAAAATCGCGCGTGCTGCTGGCGATTGTTCATAGACCTCGCGGCCCATGCCAATTTTTTGCGAGCCTTGTCCTGGAAAAAGCAATCCGATTGTCATTGGTTATCTTTCTATTATTACGAGGGGTCAGGGGCTAGGGACTAGGAGCCAGGTTTAGATTTAGAAATGCAACGAAATAATTCGTGCCTAAAAACTGATCCCTGACCCCTAGCACCTGACCCCTCGTCGCTACTTTCCGCCCCACACCAACACGCCCGAAGCCCAGGTCAGGCCGCCGCCAAAGGCAGTCAACAAAATCGTATCGCCAGGCTGCATGCGTCCAGCATCGGCGGCTTCGGCGATCGCTACGGGCAGAGTGGCAGCAGAAGTATTGCCATATTCTTGAATATTGACAAAGACTTGATCCATCGACACATTCAGGCGTTTAGCGACGGCTTCGATAATGCGTAAATTGGCTTGATGCGGCACGACCAATTGCACATCGGCAGTTGTTTTGCCAACTTGGGCCAACACATGCAACGAACTATCGACCATTGAGCGCACCGCATACTTAAACACTTCCGAGCCATTCATCTGAATATATTGTTCAGACTGATCAAGCCGCTCGTGAGTTGCAGGGTACAGCGTCGCGCCAGCTTTGATCCACAATAATTCGGCAGTATCGGGAATTGCCCCAAGCTTGTAAGATTGCAAACCGCGCTCTTGTTCGGTTGCTTCGAGGATGACAGCCCCTGCAGCATCGCCGAAAATCACGCAGGTATTACGATCTTGCCAATTTAAAAATGGCGAGATCGTTTCTGCACCGCAGAGTAATACTTTACCCACACCGCCGCCGCGAATCATGGCTGTGACAGCGCTGAGGGCATATAAAAAGCCACAGCATGCGGCATTCATATCCATCACACCAGCATTGATCGCGCCGAGTTTGGTTTGAACTAAGGCGGCAGTTGAGGGCAAAAGTAAATCGGGCGAAGTTGTGGCCACGACAATCAAATCAAGTTCTTCGGGTTTTACGCCAGCTTTATCAAGGGCAATCCGGGCGGCGCGTGCCGACATATCCGAGGTAGCTTGGCCTTCGGCAACGATATGGCGGCGCTGAATGCCGGTACGCGATTGAATCCATTCATCATTGGTATCGACAATTTGTTCAAGTTCTTGGTTTGTAAGCACACGATCGGGAGCGTAGCGCCCCCAACCAGTAATAGCTGCATTCATTACAAAACACTCCCGTGGTGAAGCCGTTTCATGCTGCACTGCACAATAACGCGCCTAAAATGCGAAAGGGACGAGAACCATTGGTCTCGACCCTTTCGCTGCTTCGCTGCCAACCATGGCTTATGCTTCAGCATTGTCCTTCTTGAGGTATTGGCGACCTTTGTAGGTACCGCAGTTCAAGCAAACGCGATGTGGGCGGCGATAGCCACCACAGTTTGGACAAGCCGACAATGAAGGTGCGGTCAAAGCAAGATGTTGGCGGCGGTGCCCGCGTTGTTCGCGGGTAATTTTACGACGTGGCAATGCGCCCATGAGAAACTAGGCTCCTTTCAGCAATTGTTTGAGCGCGGCAAGGCGCTCATCGATCACTTGATCGTCCAAATTATCGGCTTCAGGGTTATCGTTGAGGTTTTGGCCATCGAACGACAAACCACGACAATCGGGGCGACAAATCGGCGCGATAGGTAAGTTGATGAGCGTGTATTCACGGGCAGCATCGCCAAGATCAAGCAAATGGTTGCCGTTAATTTTGAACACATCAGGCTCTTCTGGTTCTGGCAACGGTGCGCCCGTCGTTGCATGAACCGTCGCGAAATATTCCTCGGCGAAATCGAACTCAACAGGTTGGCTGAAATCGCTTAAGCATCGCACGCATTCTAAAGTGACGTTGCCGCTCATCGCAGCATCTACTAAGACCCCATTTTTGGTGCGGGTCAGTTTGACATCGCCTTCGGTAATCCGCAGGCGGCTACCATCACCTAAATCAAGCTGTTCGTTTTCATAAGTATACTGGCGGGTCGCCCCAACATATTCTTGCAATAGTTGGGAAACATTGAATTGGAGTTCGGATGACATACAGTGACCTCCTGCTGGAATTCAACCCGCAAGCGACGTGACATTATAGGCGCGAGAACGCGCTCTGTCAAACTACGCCCAGTTCATCGAGGCCATTTTGAATAATCGTCAGCGATTTGCCAATATGTTCTTCAAGGTTTAACAACACTTGTCGGGCATATTCATCGGCCTCAGAGCGCACTTTGGCGGCTTCTGATTCGGCTTCGGCGATAATTCGGCTACGTTCACGCTGGGCAATTTCAAGCATGCCCTGTTCCGAGAGCGTGATCGCAATTTTCTTTTTGGTCGCCTCGATCAGTTGGTCGCGTTCGCGCACAATCTGGCGTGCTTGGCGTAATTCATTGGGAACCGCAACCCGCATCCGGTCGATAATGTCGAAGACTTGCTTCTCGTCGATCATTAATCGGCTGGTCAAGGGCACACGGCCACCACTCGCTAAAACCTCTTCCAACTCGTTAATCAGGCGCTCAAACTCGGCCTCAGCATATTCTGGGGGGCGCTGGTGTTGCCCGACTGGCTCCACGCTGGTTGCTTCCTGATGTTCACTGGGCTGTTCTCCCCATTGGGATTGTTCGCTCATGCGCGTGACTCCTCATGCGTTTGATAGGCTTGCTTGAGCGCAAGGGCAATATGAGCTGGCACAAATGAGCTAACATCGCCGCCATAAGCCGCAATTTCGCGTACCGCGCTTGAGCTAAGCAACGTAAAGCGTTGATCAGCCATCAAACAGACCGTATCAAGCGTGGGAGCCAAGTGATGATTGATATGCGCCATTTGAAACTCGTGCTCGAAATCGGTCGAAGCGCGTAAGCCTCGTACCAACACGGTTGCACCAATATCGAGCGCATACTCCACAACCAAACTCGAAAAAGCATCCACCCGCACATTGGGCAGGTGCGCTACCGATTCGCGAATCATGGCAATCCGTTGCTCAGTAGTAAATAGCAACTTTTTGTACGGACGATGAGCTACCGCTAAGACCAACTCATCAAACAAGCGTGATGCGCGAGCCGCAACATCAAGATGTCCATTGGTAATTGGGTCGAAGCTTGCAGGGTAGACAGCAATAGTCACAGGTGATTACTCCGATTGCGGCGGTAACGCTGGGCTCAATTCATAAATTGAGAAGCAGGAATCGCCGATACGCCGATGCTTTAGCAAACTCAGTGGCCCAAGTTGGGGCGGCATCACCAGCTTTGGCCAATGGCCTAAAACTAAAACGCCATTTGGATCTAAAATGCCGCGTTCAGCAACCCGCACTACAAGGTCGGGTATGCCTTCCATAGCATATGGCGGATCGAGCAGGATTATAGCATATTTTGTTTTTTCGTCGATGATTTGCAGAAATTTATCGACCGAAACGTTCCAAACTTTGGCTCGCTCAGCCAATTTGGTCGTTTTTAGGTTGTCTTTGGTCACGGCAGCAACATGGCTGCGAGCTTCAACAAAATCGGCCCATTCTGCCCCGCGCGATAAACATTCGATGCCCAGCGAGCCAGTGCCGGCAAATAAATCAAGGGCACGGCCTTCAAAGGCATTAAAGCCCTCTAAAATGCCAAATAACGATTCTTTGACCCGATCCAGCATCGGGCGCGTGCCAATATCCGGTGGGCCTTTTAATTGTCGCCCCTTGGCACTGCCAGTAATCACCCGCATTGGTAGTAACCCCGTAAATAAAGTCAAAAGTCAAAGGGCAAAAGTCAAAAGAGTCTAAACCAGAGATCAAATGGTTCATACTCCCTCACCCCAACCCCTCTCCCACGGCGGCGGGAGAGGGGCTTTTGGTTTGGTGGTTCCCCCTCGCTCGCGTGCAGGCTAGGGGGCTAGGGGGTGAGGGCATGAGAATTCTTATTAACCCAATCAACCATTATCTATAGACCAGAAACTTCTGACTTCTGACTTCTGACTTCTGACTTCTGACTTCTGACTTCTGACTTTCCTAAAAGACTTCTGCGCCAAATTCGGCTAGCTCGTCGGCGATCGATTCAATATCGTGGATGGTGCGCATTTTTTTGATCAGCCCAACATATTTTTGGCGATTGGCATCGTGGGCCATCACGGCTCGCTCAACATATTGGGTCAAATAGAGTTTTAATGCAGTTAATTGGGCTTCATCAAGCCGTTCACCATTCATATAGGCATCGACTGCGGCTTCTAAAACGCCAGTTTGCTCTTCCATCCAAAAGCGCGGTGGTACTGCTACTTTAAAAGGATAGGGGTACTCGCGGTTGGGCACAAATACTAAATTGCCAATTTGTTCGGCATCATCAGGCCATTGTTCAGTCATTGTATCGAAATCCTTGTTTTAGTTCGGAAGATCGTTCAAGCTTGCCAAGGGCACAATTGGGTCGATTTGCTGCACGCTATTACCTTCAGCAGCATCGATTGCCCGCATGATCAACCGCCAATCGGCCAGCGCGGTAGCCAAACTAGCCACAATTGGCTCATCATCAACAATCGCCGCATAAAAATTGCGAAACTCGCTGATATAGCCGCGCAAATCTTGAGCTTGATAGTGCTCTATTGTACCATCAGCCCGATATAATGTCGTCTGATCGCCACGAATCGTAATACTACCGTGGGTTCCATGCACCACCGTCCAATCAAAACAGGGATTTTCGGTTTTCACTGCGCCCGAAAAACACAACGAACCAAGCACGCCTGAGGCAAAACGCAAATTCAGCACCATCGTGTCTGGGCCACGTAGCACTGGATGCACATCCTTAATAAAGGCATGGGCGCTTTCGATTGGCCCGCCCAGTTCGCGCAATAACGCAGCTTGATGCACTCCAGCATCGGCCAAGACAGCCCCACGATATTGATGATCATGTCGCCAAGGGGTTGCCCCAAAACCTTGATTTGGATCGCTCCAGAAGGTGGCACGAAGTTCAATCAACACTAAATCGCCAATCGTGCCAGCATCCATCCAAGCGCGGGCTTGCTTGAGGTCATCGCGATAGTGAAAATTTTCGGCAATCAATATTTTGACTGGGGCATGCTGACAGGCTGCAACTAAAGCTTCGGCCTGCGGCAAATTGGCAGCCAAAGGTTTTTCACAAATTACATGTTTGCCTGCCGCGACCGCCGCTTGAATCGCCTCGGCATTACGCTGAATTGGCAACGAAATTAATACTGCCTCGATCTGCGAATCGGCAAAGAAATCCACCCACGAATCAGTGATCGTTGGGTGGAGATCGAGCAAGCCTGCCAGCGCCTCAGCATTGGCTCGATTATGATCGCAAATGCTAACAATTTCAAAGCAATTTGGTAATGCTTTGAGCGCTGGTAGATGCAAATGTTTGACCGCCAAACCCGCTCCAAGCACTCCTAACCTGATCGTTTTCATTAATGACGAGCCTCACGCTGGAAGCGCCGACGTTGCATCAAGGTTGGGCGACGACGAATTTTAAAGGGCGATGGTGGGGTTAATGGATCATCAGCTTCAAGCCGAGCACGGCGCTTGGGGCGTTCAAAGCGATAATAATCGAAGCCAACCAAGCCAACCCCAATCACGGCAGCAACCGCGATCACCACCGAACCAAACAGGCCTTCAGCGTTGCGGGTATAAACCAAGCCGCTCACAAAGGCACTTGCCAGCGTTAGCCAGCCCAAAGCACCTTGCCAGCGCTTGCGAAAAACAAACAACACAAGAACAGCAAACACCGCTAAAAAGCCGAAAACGAACCAATCAACACGAGTCATAGCGTGCTCCTCTAAGTCAAAGCATGGCTAGTAATACTGTAGCACACAATGGGCCATGCCTACCGAACCAATCGGATTGATTATGGTTAATCATGGGCCAAATTTGCATGTTTGACAAGCAGCCTTCAGATCTATTATTCTATACCTTGTATTACAAAGTATCCTTTATCGCAAGGTAGCCTATGTTTGAACGTGAACTTCTTAAAGGTAGCCTCGGTTTGATGCTAATGGCGCTGGTCGAGCAAGGCCCAATGTATGGCTACCTAATCGCGAAGGAAATTCGTGCGCTCACCGACGATGTAATTGATCTCAAAGAGGGGTCGTTATATCCGGCGCTCCATCGGTTGGAAAAAGAGGGGATGATCGAAGGCTTTTGGCAACGGCGCGAAGATGGGGTTGATCGCCGCTACTATCGCATAACAGCGGCTGGTCAGGCTGTCTTAGACGAACGCCGTGCCCAATGGAGTCGATTTAGTGCCGCAGTTTCAAAGGTGGTCTCCGATGCACCGTCCCAATGATAGCTATTTTGCTGAACTCGAACAAGAATTAGCAGCGCTCAGCCTTGCCGAACGTGAAGCGATTTTGCGCGAATTACGCTCGCACTACGACGATGCTGCCGCTGACCCAACCGCCGACGATCAGATTTTACGCTTAGGTTTGCCATTTCAGGCCGATCAATTTGGGCGCAAGCTCAAGCGCATCCATCGCTCGGCCAAACGCGAGGCCGCCAAACATCGCACCATGATGATTATTGCCACCGTGATTGCCAGCATCGCGATTGTGCTTTCGTTTGTCTTTCCATGGTTCGATGGCAATCTCTTGGCCTTCATTCTTGGCGGAACAGCGGCGGTCTGTTCAATTCTCTCAGTTGTAGGGATTTGGCTGCCCAAACAAACCATCGGCCAATGGCTCTTTTGGAGTGGTAGCACCGGCCTAACGTTAATCGGCCTACCATCCGTGATCAGCTTCAGCAGCTTCTATCTCATTTTCGGCCCTTTGTTGTTGTGGACAGGAACCCGACTACAACGGACGTATTAAGCCGCTAACATGGCTGCCCCGTCTCGTCGGGGTTTCTTTAGTGTGCCTAAAATTCAAGGAGTGGATCTGTGTTACACGAACAACAACCCCCTATAACCCCGCTAGTTATCAATGGCCCATGGACCCGCGAAGCCCGCGAGCGTGCGATCGCCGAAGAAGTAAAATTAGCTTATATCGAATATTTTCGCAAAGCCGTTAAAACCCGCAACTGGTTGCCATGGGATGATTTGCCGTTGCGCGAGATGGAACAATATGGTCACATGCTCAGCGAAGATACTGTGACCCTAGTTGAAAGTTTCTTGGGCGTTGAAGATTATGTCGGCGATTATGTCGAGGACACAATCAATATTGTGCACGGCAAGCGTGAACGCCGCAATATTCAATTGCAATGGGGCGCTGAAGAATCTAAGCATGCCGAGGCTTGGGAATTGGTGCTGTTGCACTCAGGTCGCCGCACCAAAGAGCAATTAGAAACCTATCGCGATCAAGTTGCTGAGCATCGCTGGACGATGTATGAAAATCATCCTGGCTTTGACACGCCCTTGGGGGTTGCAGCCTATGCGATGGTTCAAGAACGCGCTACCTATTTTAATTATGAAGAACTACGCAAACGGATTCGCAGCGAGTATGGCTTGCCCGAACAAACCACTGAAGAAGAACGCAAACGTGGCAAGCAAATTGGCGCTGCTGCCGCCTTCAAAATCGTTGGGGTTGATGAAATTGCTCACCACGGCATGTTTCTGCGGGTGATCGATATTTACAAGCGCTATTTGCCTTATGAAACGCTGGATATGGTGTTTCGGGTGCTGAATGGCTTCAACATGCCAGCGCTACATATTTTGCCCAATGCCGAGGAACTGAAAGCCTCATTGGAACGCACCAAACTCTACACGCCACTCAAACATGGTCGTTTTGTGGCCAATCCAGTGCTCGATGCTATGGGCTTCAACAATAAACGTGCCCTCGAACGAGCCGTTCAACAAGCCAAACTGCTGCCAACTGGCCTTGGCCCTGAACACGTTGCAATTGGCCGCGATGGCGAATTCGTGATTTCGATGCAACCAGACGCTGAAATTGAAGCCGCTTAATCATTGCGATTAAACGCCAGAGCGCAGGCAGTAATGATTGCCTGCGCTTGCTATTTAACCCAGCGCTCATCACGCAACAAGAACGAAGAAGAACGTTAAGAATTGGAGATTGATGATTGTTGGGTGTTGGTGTAGGCCGCCAAATCTTGTTCTTCGATCACTGGCATAAAGCGCGTCATCTCGACCATCTTGAAGATTTTTTGATGGTGTGGGCTGACGTGTAAACAAAAGACTTTATAGCCATTCTTGCGAGCAGCGACCACAAACTTCAGTAGCACCGAAATGCCCGCCGAGTTGATAAACGCCACATCAGCAAAATCTAAAACAGTAATTGGTTTCATTTGGGTACAGGCATGCTCGATCGTTGCTGCCGAGACCGCATCGACGCTGTTGGTCAGAATATGCAACAGCACGACATCATCCCACTCTTCTCGTCGAATTACCGCTTGTACATCGCTCATAATAGATCTCCTAGGTTGGTCAACGCGGCCAACTCTGACATGATCATAGTTGAGCAGACGATTTTTGGCAACCAAGCTGCATGAATTTTTGATGACAAATTCCTAAGAACATCAAGCAAAGAACATAGAACATAGAATTGGGGATCAGGGGAGAGATTTAACGCAGAGGCGCAGAGCGATGTGAGGGGTCAGGATTCAGGGATCAGAGGTCAGAGGCTAGAGACCGAAGCATCATCAGATTAATTTGTGATAATCTGGGGCTAAAAAACTGAGCCTTCGTGTGCTTCGTGTGCTTCGTGGTTTCGTTCTTTGTGATCTTCGGGCTCAAATCTGCTCCCTGACACCTAGCCCCTGATCCCGCACCCTTCATACTTGCGATAATGGTACAATAGCAGCGGGCATTCGCCCCTTGCTGATTGTATATACCCAATGGTGCTAACAATCTATGTCCACAATATTGCTTGTAGAAGATGAAGCCCTGCTCGCCGATACGCTCCGTTACAACCTTGAACGCGAAGGCTATACCGTGCTTTCTGCTTCCGATGGAGTGACAGGGCTGGATTTGGCCCGGGCTGAACAGCCCGATTTGCTGATTTTAGATGTGATGTTGCCGAAACTCGATGGCTTTTCAGTCTGTCGAATTTTGCGCCGTGAAACCAATATTCCAATTATGATGCTGACCGCCCGCCAAGATGAAGTTGATCGGATTGCGGGCTTGGAATTGGGCGCTGATGATTATGTAATCAAGCCATTTAGCCTTGGCGAATTGCTGGCCCGCGTGCGGGCGATTTTGCGCCGCACCGACCGCCAACCAACCGGGGTTGAACGCGAATTGCTGACCGCCGCCAATCTTAAGGTCGATACTGGGAGCCGCCGGGTGTTTCGCGATAACAACGAAATTACCCTCGCCCAGAAGGAATTTGACCTGTTGGTGTGTTTGATGCGCAACCGTGGCATGGCGCTCTCCCGCGATTTGCTGCTTGAACGGGTTTGGGGCTACGATTTTCCAGGCGATTCGCGCACGGTCGATGTGCATGTGCGTTGGCTGCGTGAGAAAGTTGAAGTAGATCCCAGCAACCCAATTTATATTCAAACGGTGCGTGGGATTGGCTATCGCTTTAATGATCAACTTAGCCGTAGCGAGCGCAAAAACTAATGACTTGGATTGTGCTGTTGGCGTTGACAACGATCATCGCGTTGCTTTGGGGCTGGCATGGTCAACGCAATCTCCGCCGTGAACTGGCCTATTTACGCAATCGGCCTGTGGTTGCCCCAACCCCACCAGCCGATCCGTTTAATCAGTTGTTTCGCACGCTCAGCGCCGCGCTTGATGCAGGCGTGATTGTCGTCAATGATGGCCGCACCATTCGTTATTGTAACGATGTTGCGGCTAAATTATTTGGGGTCAGTGCCAATGCGGTGGTCAATCATAGCGTGATCACCTTGGTGCGCGATTATCAGGCCGATACGATGATCGAGCAATCGATTCGGCGGCGCGACCCACAGCAAGTAACCTTGCAACCAGTGCTTTCGAATCGTACAATTCGGATTTGGTGTGAGCCATTGCCCGAAAGTGGCGCGTTGATTCTAGCTCGCGATTTGACCCAACTGAGTTTATTAGAACGAGCGCGGCGCGATTTGGTAGCGAATGTTTCGCATGAGTTGCGCACGCCGCTGGCCTCGATCAAACTCTTGGTCGAAACCTTAGCAACCCAACCACCACCTGAGTTAGCCCAACGCATGCTGGGGCAGGTCGATACTGAGCTTGATGCGGTAATGCAGCTGGTCGATGAATTGCACGAACTTTCGCAGATCGAATCGGGTCGCACAGCCTTGCAATTGCAGCCAACTCCAGTCGAAGATATTGTCGAACGCGCCAATAATCGCATTCAGCCGCAAGCCAAGCGCAAAGATCTACGGGTAGCGGTGACAATTGCGCCTGACTTGCCCGAAGTCTATGTTGATCGCGATCGAATTAGCCAAGTGCTGCTCAATTTGTTGCATAATGCAGTTAAATGGACTGATGCTGGCGGTACGATTACGATTGAAGCTGGTTTGCGTTCGCGCAGCGAGCTTGGTCATCATCTTAGCCGCATGCTTGAGCCAAGTAATCGCTGGGTCATTATGGCGATTCACGATACTGGCGCGGGCATTCCGGCTGAGGCGATTCCGCGAATTTTCGAGCGTTTCTATAAAGTTGATCGAGCGCGGACGCGCGGGGTTGGTGGCACAGGTTTGGGTTTGGCCATTGTCAAACACTTGGTCGAAGGCCATGGCGGCGTGGTGTGGGTCGCTAGCAGCGAAGGTCGCGGTAGTACATTTACCGTGGCGCTGCCAGTCGTTGACGATGAATAATTGTGTGGTTTGAGGGAAATCATGACGGGATTAAACATTCAAACATGGGCTGAACAGTTACGTCGGCAAGTTGGACAGGTGGTGGTTGGCAAGCAAACTAGCGTCGATTTATTACTAACAGCCCTGTTGTGCGAAGGCCATGTGCTATTGGAAGATGTGCCAGGTGTGGGCAAAACCACCCTGATTCGAGCACTCGCCCAAAGCCTTGATTGCCAATTTCGGCGGGTGCAATTTACGCCCGACTTGTTGCCCAGCGATGTAACTGGCCTAAATTTTTATAATCAAAAATTGAGTGAGTTTCAGTTTCGAGCGGGGCCGTTGTTTGCCAATATTGTGCTAGCCGATGAAATTAACCGTGCTACGCCACGCACCCAATCGGCATTGCTCGAAGCCATGGCCGAAGCCACCATTACGATCGATGGTGAAACCCATCAATTAACGCGGCCATTTTTGGTGCTCGCCACCCAAAATCCAATCGAATTAGAAGGCACATTTCCCTTGCCCGAAGCCCAACTCGACCGCTTTTTGCTGCGAATCAATTTGGGTTATCCCAGCGAAGCCGAAGAACATGCAATTATCCAACGCTTTAATCAAGGCAATCCATGGGTAACGATGCAGGCCGTTAGCGATCAAAGCCAGCTGTTGGCGGCAATTCAAGCGGTGCGCACTGTGCACCTGAGCGATGCAGTGCGCAATTATGCAATTGCGATTGTGCGAGCAACCCGCGAGCATGGTGAAATTGAGTTGGGTGCTAGCCCACGTGGCTCGTTGGCCTTAACTCGCGCAGCCCAGGCTTGGGCATTAATTCATGGCCGCGATTTTGTGCTGCCTGATGATGTTAAGCAGCTTGTGCCCAGCGTTTTGGCCCATCGGCTGATTTTGAATGCCGAAGCCCGTTTGGCGCAACGTAGCCCTGAGAAAATTCTGGCCGACGTTGTTAAAAGCATTGCAACCCCAGTTGAGGAACGGGCATGAAAGGGCGACGAGCAGGCTTATTTGTTTTGGTCTTGCTCTTGATTATTGGCTTGCTGAGCGATGTGACGCTGTTGCCTTTGGTTGCAATGCTGGGGATTATGGCCTTGCTCGCGGTCGAATTATGGGAATGGCGCATGTTTCGGCATGTTGATTATCGACGTGAGCTAGGCCATACCCATCTTTTTCCCGATAACCGCACCACCCTCAGCATTACCCTTAGCAATCGCAAATTCTTGCCCTTGCCATTTGTTAATCTGCACGATTTAGTGCCAGTTGGCATTACACTTGAGCAAATTGAAACCCAGCCCGCTGCTAGCCCCAATTATCGAGTGCTAGCGCGGGCGTTTGGCATCAGCAGCTATCAACAAGTAACTCGTCAATATACAATTCTCTGCCCACAACGGGGTTTGCACCGTTTTGGCCCAGCCAATTTGAGCGCCAGCGATCCACTTGGCTTGAGTACGAGTCGCGCAACCATTAATGAGATTGATCGCTTGATCGTCTACCCTCGCTTGCTGACGGAACCAGAGTTGGGCTTGCCTTTACGCGAATTATTAGGCACGATTCGTGCATCGCAACGCTTGCTGACCGACCCAGTTGTGCCAATTGGTATCCGCGATTATACCCAAAGCGACCCGCTCAAAAGCATTCATTGGACGGCGACGGCGCGGCGGGGCCAATTGCAAACTCGCATTTACGAGCCAGTTACGGCGCTGACCGTGATGTGTATTCTCGATATCGAAACGATTGTGCCCTCGTATCTTGGGGTGAATAAATTTCAGGGCGAACGTTTAATTAGTATGGCGGCAACGGTTTGTAGCGCTTTGCACAAAGCAGGGCATGCGGTTGGTTTATGGTCGAATGCAGCGCTGGTTGAAGGCAACACCGCCATCCAACTGCCCCCCAATCGTAGCCCCAAACAAGCCAGCGCCATCTTAGAAGTATTGGCCCAAATGTCGCTCTACTCGCGGCTAGAAATTGCCAAATTTATTGGGCGCGAGCAATCGCGTTTGCCGCTAGGTGCGACGGTTTTGCTAATTAGTGCGGTGGATACGCCGGCCCATCGCAGCGCCTTGACTCGTTTGCGCGAATATGGCTATGCCCCCGTTTGGCTGTATTTGGGCCAGCATGCCCCGAAAGTTGGCGGAGTTAAGCTGATTCATAGTCACCAGAGGGAGCCATGATCAATCGTCAGAGCGCCAAATTAATCGTTTTGCTCAGCGCCTGCATCGCCTATAGCAGCTTGATTAGCGTTGTGCTGAATAGCCTTGATAGTGTTGGCGATCAACCAAGCACGGTCTGGCGCTGGCCAATTTTCCTGTTTGGCATGATCACAATGGCTAGTTTGCGCCAACGTTTGCGTCAGCGCAGCGCGATCATTACTGCTGCCAGCGCGATTGGGATCGCCATGGTTGGCTGGCTTTGGATACGGACTGAACGCAGTGGCCAAGAATTGGTCTTGAGTGGTTTTGGGGCAGGCTTTTTGATGTCGCGGGCAATCAACTCTGATCAATGGAACCATGATTGGTTGCAACAACTCTTTTGGCGCGGACTAGGTGTATTGGTGGCATTTGTGGCGCTTGGCCCAGTGATGACCCGTGGCGCATTAGAGCAACCAGGGTTGCTTCAACTTTTTATTATTCAAGCCTTGGCGTTTGTAGCGGCATGTTTATTTGCGATTATGCTCGATCAGAGCAACCAAGCTGAGTTGCAAACCCCGCCGATGTTGGGCTGGAGCAGCCTATTTACCTTGGCACTGGTAGGAATTCCCTTGCTCGTGTTTGGAGTTGCTGACGGTCAGCGCAGCATCTTAGGCCTGATTCTGGGCGCATTTATGGATGGTTTGGTACTAATTGCTGGAGGGTTAGCTGTAGCCTTATCGTGGTTGGTTGGCTGGCTGATTCCATCATTCAAGCCCAATCAACGCCCACCAATTGAGCCAAGCATGCCTCAAGCAGCCGATCCCTCAAGCCTAATGCCTGAAGAAACCAGTCAAGTAAGTTCGTTGCTCGGCGACCTGCTGAATATTGGGGTGGCAATTATTCTCTTGCTGATGATTGCTTGGCTAATTTATCGAGTGGTACACTGGTTGCGCAATTTTGAAACCAAGCCGATTGCCCAAGGCGAAGTGGTAATCGAGCAATCGATTTGGTCGTTCGATAGCCTACGTGAGCAACTTTTAGAGCGTTTTCGGCGCAAAAAACCATGGAAACTTGATACCAACGATCCGCAGGTGCAAAAAGTACGGCGGATTTATACTCAATTTTTGGAGTTGGGCGAAGATCATGGCCAACCACGTAGCAAACATCAAACCGCTCACGAATATGGGCGTGGGTATGCACAACAACAACCAACCAACGAGCCAGCGATTGATGAACTAACAGCTATCTATACCCAAGCCCGGTATGCCGAGCAACTTGATGCCGAGGCCGTAGCTCGCGCTGAGCAAGCCCTAAAAACCATCCAAAAGCAGCAGCCCTAGAAACGCCATTGCACACTATGCCACAAGGCAAATTGCTGCGGAATCGTTTGGGGTTTGCTGGTTGAAAGCATCATCGATAACGCTGGATAGCGTTCGAGCCAACTGCTGATCCAATGTGACCAACGCTGTTGATCGCTATTGTTGAGTTGATCCCAGCCTTCGATTAATAACAACCATAAACCTGCGGCCAAACCGCGTTTGACGGCCAATTCGGTCATGGCAAAGCCCAGCTTCTCAATCTCTTGGTGCAGCAAAGGCAGTGGCTGGGTTAGGCGGCTGAGCGGCTGTTGCACCTGATAGAGTAACGGCAAATAGGCGGTTGGTAATTGAGCACCGCGTGCCCATTGCAAACATAATTGGCGCATCGCCAGCGAACGCGAACCAGGCTCGATCAAGGCCAAACGCGGAGTTTCGCGTAGGGCATCGCGCAAAGTCATCGATGGGCCGCCCTCAACTTGTTGAAATTGCAGCGGCAAACGTTGCAAATGGGGCAACAATGGTTGTGAACCAACCAAACTCTCGCCCTCAAGCAAGTGGTGACGATAACGCCGAATTTGCCGACCATCACGGAGGCGCGGTAGGAAGTTAAGTCGAAAGGTTGCTAAGGCCATATGCCGTCCCTCCTAAAACGATAGCTGTGAGGTTTAGCCTAAGGCTTGCCAACCATGGATTCAATCGGTTAAGGTTACAAAGCGATGACAGGACGAAGGGATCAGAGGTCAGGATTCAGGGGCTAGGTTGGAAGCATAAGGGTTTAGGCATTAACACAGAGGCACAGAGCGTTAAGGCTATCGACTTTTGGCTATCGGAGATTGATTGGAAAAACCATCACATGTTCCGATAGCCTAGCGCCAATAGCCTCATCTCCCTTCATGTTCTTCATGGTTACAAAAATCTAATGCCTTGTCCCTAGTCCCTGACCCCTAGCCCATGTATTACAATGAGGTAATGTTGTATGCAGTATATTGCGGCACTCGACCAAGGCACAACTAGCACGCGCTGTATGGTTTTCGATCACAATGGCAATGTTGTCGGGGTTGATCAACGTGAGCATACCCAGATTTTCCCGCAGCCAGGCTGGGTCGAGCATAATCCCGCCGAGATTTGGCAACGCACGCAGGGCGTGATCGCTGGAGCATTGGCAGCGGCCAACATTGAAAAAACTGATCTGGCGGCGCTGGGCATTACCAATCAGCGCGAAACAACCGTCATTTGGGATCGTCACACAGGCAAGGCAATTTACAATGCGTTGGTCTGGCAAGATACCCGCACTGATTCGCTTGTGCGCCAATTTGCTGCCGACGGCGGCCAAGATCGTTTTCGAGCGCAAACAGGCTTGCCCTTGGCGACCTACTTTTCGGCTACCAAAATTCGTTGGCTACTTGATCAGGTTGAGGGTGCACAGGCAGCAGCTGAGGCTGGCGATCTGTTGTTTGGCACGATCGATTGTTTTGTGGCTTGGTGGCTGACGGGCGGTCCACATGGCGGTTTACACATCACCGACACCACCAATGCCTCACGCACCTTGCTGCTCAACCTCGCGACTGGTGATTGGGATGCTGAACTATTGGAAATTTTTCGAATTCCGCGCAGCATGTTGCCCAGCGTGCGATCCTCAAGCGAGGTATATGGCCCATGTCGCGGCCAACTCGATGGCGTGCCGTTGGCGGGAATTTTGGGCGATCAACAGGCTGCGACGGTTGGGCAAGTGTGTTTTGAAGTTGGCGAAGCCAAAAATACCTATGGCACTGGCAATTTTATGCTGCTCAATACTGGCGAACGCTTGGTGCAATCGCGCCATGGCTTGATCACCACGCCAGCCTATCATTTTGGCCAGCAGCCAACGTGGGCCTTAGAAGGCTCAATCGCGGTAACTGGCTCGTTGGTGCAATGGCTACGCGATAATTTGGGAATTATTCACAGCGCGGCTGAGGTTGAACCATTGGCTGCCAGTGTGGCTGATAACGGTGGCGTGTACCTTGTGCCCGCCTTTTCGGGCTTGTTTGCCCCCCATTGGCGCTCCGATGCGAGGGGAGTGTTGGTTGGGCTAACCCGCTATGCCAACAAAGCGCATATTGCACGGGCGGCACTTGAAGCGACTGCCTACCAAACCCGCGAAGTCGTCAGCGCCATGGCCCAAGATTCAGGGGTTGAGTTGACTGCGCTCAAAGTTGATGGCGGAATGGTGGCGAATGAATTGCTTATGCAATTTCAGGCTGATATTTTGGGTGTGCCAGTTGTGCGGCCCAAAGTTGCCGAAACCACCGCCTTAGGGGCAGCCTACGCTGCGGGTTTGGCCGTTGGCTACTGGGCGAATCCAGCTGAATTACGCGCCAATTGGAGCGAAAGCAAACGTTGGGAGCCACAAATGAGCAGCGATCAGCGTGATAGCTTATATGCACAATGGAATAAAGCAGTGCAACGCACGCTCAATTGGCAAGATTAAGCTACCTAATCCGTCTTGATACTAGCCAAATCAGCGGCTGGTTTGGCTACTAAATTGCTACTTCAGAAAACCTACAATCGATGGTATTGTGGTTATATCCAAAAATACATCCATGGTTTTGTGATATAACCAACTCACGATTCACGAATACATTTGGCGAATATTCAAAGACATTTCATATTGTGGTCTTGGCTTTGGCAACTCCTGCTAACTCCGCAGCCAACCGCGATGAATTCGTTAGCTTTGGCCATTTACCCATCCTGCGGAGGTAGGCGGCATGGCGCTTGACCAGCCAACGGTTGCCTTAATTGTCGGAATTGGCTTGTTGCTCCAAGCATTGGTAATTGGGGCTTTTTTAGTTTTTGTTCGGCGTTATCAAGGGATTCGCTGCTTTTTAATTGGCACGATTGGTTTAGGTTTGGGCTTTTTAGCCTTAGCTTTATTGCCCCAAACCTCATTAGCAGCAATCACAAGTAGTTATATTTTGATACTCAGTGGCTTGTTTGGGCTAAGCAGTGGGATTTTACGCTTCATCGGGGCTACCAGTTCAGCCAAAATTTATGCGATCTGTTGGCTAATCGTTGCTGGAATGCTCAGTCTGTGTGCTTGGTGGTTTGCCGATCCAGGCTTAATTATCAATTTGGCGATGCTGCTTGGTAGCGCAGGCATGGCCTATACTGCGCTCCAAGTATTTTTTCAGCGCACCATCCCCTATCAAAGTGCCAGTCGTTTGTTGGCTTTGGCCTTGACCCTCAAAATTGCAATTATCTTTTTGGGCTTGGCCTATTTTTGGTATAGCCAGCGCTGGCCGAGCCTGACGACCTTGAAACTAGGCTATAGCGTGCTGATTTTGCTGCTTTCGCTGCTGTGGACTGGCGGCTTTGCGGTAATGATTACCCAGCGCATGCAATGTGATTTATCGGCCTTGGCCAGCATTGATGTCTTAACGGGCATTGCCAATCGCCGCGCAATCAACGAATATTTAGAGCAGGCGATTGCCAAATGGCGACGCAACCAGCAGGGTTTTGCGGTAATCATGCTCGATATTGATTGTTTTAAACAGATTAATGATCGTTATGGTCACCACGCTGGCGATTCCGTGTTGCGCCATATTGCCTTGGTGCTGAGCGAACAAGTGCGAATTAACGATCTAATTGGGCGCTGGGGAGGCGAAGAGTTTCTTTTGATTGTTGATGCCGATACGATCCAGCAAGCAACCTTGATGGCTGAACGCTTACGTCAAGCTATTCAGCAACAACCAACCGTCTGGGATGATCACGTGATTCAGCATACAGTCAGCATTGGGATTGCGCTCTGTGGAACGCATGGCTTCAACGAAGCCCAATTACTGACTGCTGCCGATTTAGCGCTTTACGAGGCCAAGGAAACTGGTAAAAATCGCTGGATTGTCTATGAGCGCCGTTTGTTGAACCAGCTTGATCCAGCGCTAGAACTGGCCAACGAAGGGCTTATTTTCGATGTTGATTCATCGATTTATGCCTAATGCGCTGGTTGAGCTTGCGGTTCAGCGCTAGGCAAACCAACGGCAATCAACGCTCCTGCCACAACTAACACGCTGCCCATCAGGTAGGGCGAAGCTTCGCCAACGTTGGAAAGCATCCAAGTGGCATACAACGGGGCAAAAATCCGGGCCAAACTGCTCATCGATTGATACAAGCCCATATTCTCGCCCCGCTCGCTAGCTGGTGAATTGCGGCTGACCAACGACGAAAGCGATGGCGTGAGCAAACCTTCGCCAACTGCCAGCACAATACAAATTGCCACCAAATGCCAAACATTTTGAATAAAGCCCAGGCCTGCCAATGAAAGTGCTAGCAGCAACGAGCCTGAGACAATCAGGGTTGCTTCACCAAACCGCGCCGCCAAGCGCCGAATTAAGCCGCCTTGCACAATCGCCACTACAATCCCAACCCCAGCCAAGGTATAGCCAGTTTGATGCGAGCCAAACTCCAAACGCCGCGCTGCAAACAAGGCAAAGGTGGTTTCAAAGGCCACAAATGCCAAGTTAATCAACAAGGTAATGCTGAGCAAACGGCCAACATTCGGCTTGCGAACTGCGGCCAAGAGTTTCATGAGATTAAAAGTACGGCCTTGTTGGGGGGCATGGCGCTCTGGCTCAGGCAACATCACAATCGTTAAAATTAAACTCAGCACTGCAATCCCCGCTGCCACAAAAATTGGCAACTGATAATTGCCATCTTTGCTGAGCAATGCGCCAATTGCTGGCCCAGCGATAAAGCCTAAGCCAAGTGCCGCCCCAACCATGCCCATGCCACGAGCACGATCTTTATCGGTGGTAATATCACTAACATAGGCTTGGGCAATCGAGATATTGCCGCCAGTTGCGCCATCGAACATGCGCCCGACAAACAGCCAAATCAGGCTATTAGCAAAACCAAACAGCAACAAGCTACAAACTGTGCCAATCAAACTTAAAATCAACAGCGGGCGACGACCATAGCGGTCGGATAATTGGCCAAGAATCGGGGCAAAAATAAATTGCATCAAGGCATAACTACCGACAATCATGCCAACCTGAACCTCGGAAGCCCCAAACTCCTGCGCATAAAACGGCGTGATCGGAATCACCACACCATAGCTCATGGTTCCAACAAACGCGATCAAAAAAATGGTCAAAAGTGGAGAGCGTTTCATAGGCGAGTCTATAGCCAAGCGGCTACTGGCTCCTTATCACTAGATTAACCGTTGCCATTACGGCGAGCGGCGAGAACATCTTCAACCGCCAGCGAACAACCGCGCAATTCTGCGCCGCTGGCTCGACCAAGCACCTCAAACCCATCAGCTACAACCACGCCTAAATCTTCGGTTTGCAATGCGAGTACCGAGTAGAGATTAGCCAAATCAAGGTGGCGTAACAGTCCAGTTTGGCCAGCAGGCAATGGTGCAAAGGTGGTTGGATCGACGATCTGGGTGCGAACCCAGGGCACAATCACCTTATGGCGTGGTTGCCATTCGCGGAGGTAGGCCGAGTGCAACGAGCAATCGTAAAATTGGCTGCCCAGTTCGGTCATACCATATTCGTTGACACACATAGTCGATGGAATCCCCAAAACTTCGCTGTAGAGCGCATAGAGATCGTTGCGGGCAATTTCGCGCACTTTGCCTTTGGAGCCGCCGGTATCCATCAAACGGCTACCTTTGGGCAATTGCCAACGCTTGCCATGCTCGGCGCACCAATCCAAAAAATAGACGAAGGTATACATCACGCCCATCAAGCAAACCGGAGTATTCTTGGCCACTGCTGCATCAAGCGATTCGGCGAGGCTGGCTGAATCTAGGCCTGCTGCACTAAACACATAGCGGCTTTCAGCTGTGCCATGCTGCTCCACTGCATCGCTGATCATATGTGCTAGCGACGACTGTGGTAGCTCATTGGGATGCCAAAAAAGCACATAGATTGGCAGGCGTTTAGCATCGGGAAACAGATGATAGGCTAAATTTGGCCGTAACGACGCTTCATACAACGAGCGATCGCGAATATAGTGCGTGCCCCGTTGTTCACTGCCTTGGGTCGTACCGCTGGTGCGATAGATCGCCTGGGCTTCTTCGGGCGGAAAGGTGGTTAAGGGCAGATGTTTGAAGGCCGTGGTTGGCACTGCCGGAATCTCCGACCAATGCTTTACCCGCTCAGGGCTGAGCATCCGCCGTTCGCAATAGCGCTGATACACCACATTATGCTGCCATTGATAGCGAAACGTGCGCAAGGCTAAATCATTAAACAAACTATCGTCATCGGGGTCAATCGGGCGAACACCCGCTTGCATCAAAGCCCGAATTTCAAAATCGAGCGTTTCAATTTCGTTCATTTCCAACCTCAGGTGAGCCAAAACACGCCCTCTGGACGCGCCTTGAATTGTACCACGCTCAATCTTACTAAGGATGAATTATGAAGGATGAGGGATGAAGGACATTGAACAAAGGGGTTAGGAGCCAGCGATCAGGAGTCAGGATTGCTGATTGGGCTCGTTAATTCAAATCTGACCCCTCGTCCCTGAATCCTGACCCCTTCTAATGCTTTGTGGTTTCAGTTCGAGGCTCCATTGCTGCTTGTTTGCGTGGTTGAAAACTACGGTATACTATAATCAAAGGATACTACTCCATGTAGGAGAACCTGTGTATGGTCTTAGTTGTCGATGATTCGCCGTTTATTCGTGCGTTTGTGGCAGCAGCCCTAGCACGGATCGACGTGGCAACTTGCGAGGCTGAGAGTGTGAGGGCAGCGCGTGCCATCTGTCATGAGCGAACATTGGAAGCAGTGGTGGTGGATTTTGAGTTGCCCGATGAGCCTGGTGTGGCCTTATGTCGCGAGATGCAACGGTTGAGCAATGTGCCAGTTGTCCTGATGAGTGGGCATAGCGAGGATGATGTGCGTGCTCAATTCCCCTTACATCAACAACCCTACTTCCTAGCCAAACCCTTCACCCTCAATCAAATTCAAGGGCTGATTCAGCAAATCATCGGCGTTGCCTGCTAAGCTATTCTTTGGTATAATGCGCGACGCACGGGTGGGTCGCATAGTTGGTCGAGTGCGCGGCACTGGAAATGCCGTAGGGTGTCAAAGCTCTCGAGGGTTCGAATCCCTCTCCACCCGCCAAATCACACGCCATGAAGTTTCATGGCGTGTTGTTGTTTAACTGGGGATCGGTTTGGAGTCAGGGCTGGACGTTTTTGATCCACAAAGCGCACGAAGAGCACGAAGGCTATTTTTAGCCACAGATTACACAGATTTGTTTGATGCTTCTACTATAACCAATTCACTTTCTGATCGCTGACCCCTGATCCCTCATCTTTCTCTGCACCTTTGCGTTAAAAATCGATCCCCTGCCCTCTTTACATTTGGCTTAAGCTTGGTTATAGTATTAGCACAAATGTTTTATTCGGAGAATAGAATGAGTACAACTGCGAAGGCAACGTTTAGCATTTTAGAATGGGATGAAAAGCCTTTTCACGAACAAACCGGCGAAGGCAAACTGACCCGCGCCCATGTGCGTTATCGCTATGAAGGTGATTTAGTCGGCGAAAGCACGGTTGAATATTTGATGGCCTACCCCGAAGTTGGCGATGCAAGCTATGTTGGCCTACAGCGCTTTGTTGGTACGTTGGCTGGTAAAACTGGTAGTTTTGTGTTGCAACATGTGGGCACTGCCAATCAGGTTGATGTGTTCGATCAAATTGAGGTTGTAGCTGGCTCGGCTACCGACGAATTAGCAGGTTTGCGCGGCCATGGCAAACTGGCGATCAGCGGTCACTCCGAAAATTATCCATTTGCAATTGAATATGAATTTGTTTAATTGATTGCAACCTTGCACAACCACGCTGCGTACTGTGTTCCAGAAGGATTGATATTCAATCGAAAGCATTGTCTTGCATAGTTCTTTTGGCAAGGCGAAAGGAACATAAGGTCATGGATTGTTCAGTATGTGGCCGTCATAACGAAACAGCAGCGGTATTTTGTGTCTATTGTGGTATTCGGCTTGAAACTGCCAATCAGCGCAAGCCAGTTCAGCCAGCCCTCGGCAAAACAATAGATTTACGCCGTGAGTCTGGGCCTGCTGTGCAATCAATGCCGGTTACGCCCAAGCTTGAGCCAGTTGTCCCACCAATGCCTGTTGCTCAGCCAATCGTCCAGCGTGAACGCTCACGCAAATCGTCGAATGATGGTTGGATTTTGTTGGGTGTGGTAGTGTTAGCCCTGATCTTCTTTAATAGTCTCTCGTTCATCCCTTTATGGGCGATGATCATGATGGGAATTGGGGTGCTTTCACTGAGTCAATCACGCCAAGCGGCAGTATGGCTGATTGGTATTCCAATTCTGGCAATCACTGGTTGGTGGTGGGGCATTGTGCTCCTGATTATTTTTAGCAATCATAAATCGAATGGTTGCGGCATGAAACATTCCTACAAACATTAATCGATAATTACCTTGCGGTATCAAACAAGCGCTCTGCCTGCGGGTAGGACGATTGTTTTTAACGTGGCGGCGATCTATACTCACTGAGTTTGTTAGCAACTTAGAGGAGTGAACCATGGCCCAATATCTGTATGGTGATCGCATCGCTGCCCAAGGCCGCTTGATGCTTGGTTGCTCAGCAACCTTATTCGATGCCACGCGCAGTAAGCTTTTATTAACCCGCCGCACCGATAACGGGCGCTGGTGTTTGCCTGGTGGAGCAGTCGATGCTGGCGAATCGGTCAGCGAAGCCTGCGTTCGCGAGGTTTTTGAGGAAACTGGGCTGACGGTGCAGGTTGTGCGCTTGCTGGGCATTTATAGCAATCCACATCGCATGGTGCGCTACGCTGATGGCAATCAATATCATGTGATTAGCATGAATTTTGAGGTGGCCTTGATTGGTGGTGAGCTAGGATTAAGCAACGAAACCACCGAAGTCGGCTATTTCAGCCAAGCCGAAATTGATACAATGGATCTGATCGATCCGCACCGTGAGCGGATGGCGGCGATTTGGAGCAATGATTCCATTCCAACAATTGCTTGATGAAAGTGCCCCGCAGCTTTGCAATAGGCTACGGGGCACTTCTTCCTGATACAGGTTATCAACCAACCTGTTTATGTAAACCTTCGCCTAATTCTTCAATAAATTTGCGATTGAAGGCCGGAATATCTTGGGGATTGCGGCTGGTCACTAGGCCATTATCGACCACGACCTCGCGATCAACCCACTCGGCTCCCGCATTTTTCAGGTCGTTTTGTAAGGTTGGGTACGATGTGAGCATACGGCCTTTGGCAATTCCAGCATCGATCAGCGTCCAAGGGCCATGGCAAATGGCAGCAATTGGTTTGCCAGCCTCGGCCATCGCTCGTACAAAATTCAAAACGCTGGTTTCGCGCCGCAGTTTATCGGGGTTCATTACGCCGCCAGGCAACAACAACCCATCATAATCAGCAGGGTTGACTTGCTCAAGCGTATAATCAACGGCAATCTCGCTGCCCCAATCTTGCTCTTTCCAGCCGCGAATCGTGCCAGCCTTGAGCGAAATGACATGGGTTTTGGCTCCGGCTTGCTCTAAGGCTGCTTTTGGTTCTTCAAGCTCGCTTTGCTCAAAGCCATGAGTTGCAATAATCGCCACTCGTTTGCCCTTTAAATGATGACTCATACTTCGCATACCTCCTGTTACACCACTATTCTATGCCTAGGTTAAGGCAAGATTCAGGCCACAGCCGATATGCCTGCGCCTCAATCACCCATGATCGAGGCGCATAGTTGGTTATTTATCAGGCGCTGCTGGCACGCTGCTTGGTGGTTGCGAACGGAAAAAGCGCGAGGCGGCAAGCAATACTTTGGGTGTAAACAAGCTCGCGGCTGAGCCGATCATATGAATCGCGCCAACCATGGCGTTGGTAGCAGCATGATTGCCTGCCGCCGCCATATTTACCTTATCGCTATACCATTGCAGCACGCGAATCGGCAAAATTGGGCGATAGGTCGGCGTATCAGCCAGTCGTGAATCTTCGCTGATGGTGGTAAGCCAGCCCGCTTTGTTGCGGCGAGCCAAGGCTTTTTGGAAGCTCAAGGCCCATGGTGCGCTGCCTATGCCCTCACGTTGCAGATGCTTGGCTAAAACCTGAACGCTCATGGCAGTATTAGTAATACCTTGGCCATAAATTGGATTCAAGGCACACACGCTATCAGCAATCGCAATGAGGCCAGCGGGCATGACTGGCAATTGTTCGTAATGCACCCAACGATTTTCGGTTTTGGCATAACCATAGACTTGGCTGGCAGGCGTAAATTTCTGGGTAATTTCAGCAATCAAGGGCGTGCGCATCCGTGCCAACCAAGCCTCAAACTCGGTACTATCGGTTGGCGGGCGTTGGCTGCCAACTCCGCCAATCGTCAAGAGCCATTGGTCGTTTTCAACCTTAAGAAAAGTTGCGCCATGGCGAATATGCGGCGGCATCGGCATCACAAAGATCGCTGGCCAGCCTTGCCAATCGGCAGGAGCGGTGTACATTCTGGTGGCATAGCCCACATCTGATTTGTAAATGGTCTCTTTGACTCGCCCAAATTGATGTTGTTCCAGCCATTCTGGCAGCTTGGATGGACGACCAGCCGCATCGACAACCAAGTTGGCATTAAGTTCATGCTGCTCACCAGTATCACGATTGCGCAACTTGACCCCGACAACTTGTCGCCCGTGAAAGAGCAAATCAGTCACTTCTTGGCGCGTTTGGATTTCAATATTGGGAATTTGGCGAATGCGCCCAAGAATCGCTGCATCGAACAAGGGGCGGGTGGCGATGATGCTGCGATAATCCGAGGGTCGTGGTTCGGCCCAGCCTGCCGCAAATAAATAACGACAATCGTTCATCAGATCAAGCTCGTTGCCGCCAAGCGCCTTCATATCTTCGCGAATGTTGGGAAACAGTTTTTCTAATTCGAGTAAACCGCGCATCAGCAACAAGTGCAATTGGCGACCTTGCGGCACGCCCGCCCGAAATTGCACCCCATCGGGCAGCGTATCACGCTCCAAAATCGTCACTTTAGCATAAACGTCACTCAACACACGGGCACTCAATAAGCCACCGATGCTGGCTCCGATCACAATCGCATGGTCTCGTCTCATAGTACACCTCCCAAATCTGAAATGTACTCCTGCATATTCTAGTAGTATAGCAGGGCTGGATTCAGTTGCCTATGCTATACGTTGACCTGCAAGGGCAAGTTTGGCACTGCATCGGAATATTTAGGCCGAATTTTGCTCAGCAGCACGGGAATAAACACCCGTGGATGAAATAGCGCATTTGGATTGCCGATCATATGAATTGTTTTGATAAACTCGCTAAAAACCACGTTACTATTCAAACTGGCCTGATTAATTTGATCAAAATAGGGTGCGATTAGTTTACTCAACAACGGGCGTTTGAACGATGAATCGTAACGCGAATCTTCACCACTCGCCATTTCCCAAGGGAATTGGTTGTTCTTGGCTAAAACTTGTTGAAAACGCTGACCCCAGGCTGCTGAGCCACGATCTTGCTGTTTGAGCTGGTTACCTAGCAAGATTGCGCCTAGGGTGGCAGTGCTAATCCCCTGCCCATAAACCGGATTAAAGGCACAAACCGCATCGCCCAAGGCAATTATTCCTGCTGGCAGGTGCATGCGCTCGTAGTGGCGTTGGCGATTTTCGGTACGCCCATAGCCACTGGTTGGGCTAAGCGGCTGCGATTTACTCAACAGATCGGCCAAAATTGGCGAGGGCAATTCGCGCAGCCATTGCATAAAACCATCTTCATCGGTTGGTGGCTTGGCCTGATTGACCCCGCCGCCAGTCACAATCCAGCGATTGCCCTCAACTTCGAGCAAAATCGCGCCTTTGGGAACGGTCGGCGGCTGTTGCATCACAAACAGGCCTTTCCATTCATTCCAGCCTTCGGGCTTAGCATAGAGCCGCGACGTATAGCCAAGTTTGGCATCGAGCACGGTTTCGCTTACCTTGCCACAACCAAGTTCAGCCAGCCATTCTGCCAATTTGGAATTGCGCCCACTGGCATCGACAACCAAATCGGCATGCAAACTCTGTTCGCTGCCATCTTGGCGATTGCGCACCTGCACCCCTTGAATATGGCGACTATTGCCGATCAGATTGAGGGCATCGTGTTGGGCCAAAAACTGAATCTTAAGGTTTTGCAATAAGCGCCGCCGAATTGCCCAATCAAACAAAGGGCGAGTTGCCGAGAGCGTTTTCAATTCGGTTGGCTGGGGCACTGTCCAGCCATTTTTGAGGTAATAGCGACAATCGTTGATCATATCCACTGATTGTGCCCCAAGATCTTGCAGTTCTTGGTTGATGCCTGGAAAAAGCGTTTCCAGCTCGCGTGCACCACGAATCAGTAGCAAATGCACATGGCGACCTTGCGGCACACCCGCCCGAAAATCACCAGCCTCGGGCAAGCTATCGCGTTCGAGCACACTAACTCGGCCATAATGTTGGCTCAACATGTGGGCGGTAATCAGGCCGCTAATACTGGCTCCAATCACAATTGCATGATCTTGCAGCATAGTTAAGCTCCTTGGCTAGCGCTGAGAATGGTCGGGATCGCGGGCGTTGGGTTGGGAGTTGCTGATTGTAAGCGCCCTTTGAGCACATTCCAGATCATCGCTGGGTGCAGTAAGCCACTGGGATTACCAGTCATATGCACAATCGGCGTGAAGCGGTTGAGCACGATTGGATTATTGCTTGATGCCAGATTGATTTGATCAAAATAATTGCGCAGCAGGGTCGCCCCAAACGAACGCTTGACGCTGGTGTTATAGCGGGCATCTTCGCCCACCGCGATGCCCCAAGGAAATTGATTGCTCTTGGCGAGCGCTTGTTGGAAGCGCTGACCCCAGGCTGCCGAGGCCCGATCTTGTTCTTTTAAATGCTGGCTCAGCAAAATCGCGCCCAAGGTGGCGTTGCTAATACCTTGCCCATAAATTGGATTAAAGGCACAAACCGCATCACCAAGCGCGACCACTCCCGCAGGCAGGCTAAGTTGCTCATAATGGCGTTGGCGATTTTCGGTGCGGCCAAAACCAACCAAGGGGCTAATTGGCTGGGCCTTGCTCAGTAATTCATACAAAATCGGCGAACACAATAGTTTGAGCCAATTTAGCCATTCGGCCTCATCAAGTGGTGGCTTGGCCTCGTTGAATCCACCACAGGTCACCATCCAGCGATTGCCCTCGATCTCAGTTAAAATCGCGCCACGTGGATTAACCAATGGTCGTTGGCGCACAAATAAGCCCTTCCATTCGTTCCAGCCTTCGGGTTTGGCATAGAGCCGTGAGCAATAGCCCACATTCGAGGCAATCACGGTTTCGGGCACTGCTTGGCAACCGAGCGCTTGCAGCCATTGAGCAAGTTTAGATGAACGCCCACTGCAATCGACCACAAGTTCGGCCAAAAATTGGTGTTCAACTTCGGTATCGCGGCGTTTGGTATTGATACCCCGCACATGACGCAAATCCCCAACCAAGCCAAGCACATCGGTTTGGGTTTCGAGCCGAATCTTGGGGTTTTGACGTAAACGCTGCAACAACACCCAATCGTAGAGCGGGCGGCTAGCCGAGATTGTGCGATGGGTTGATTGATGCGGTTTGGCCCAACCACCAGCCATCAAATAGCGATAATCATTCATCAAATCGACCGACTGTGCGCCGTGGGCCACGAGTTCCTGTCCAATGCCAGGGAAAAGCATTTCAAGCTCACGCGCCCCACGCATCAACAGCAGATGCAGGTGACGAGCTTGCGGCAAACCAGCCCGCACATCGATCGAGTCGGGCAAACTATCACGTTCGATAATCGTTACTTGGGCAAAATAGTGGCTGAGGATGTGTGCGGTCACTAAACCGCTAATGCTTGCGCCAATAACCAGCGCATGATCGTGACCCATCATAGCTCCTTCCAAGGCAAGTGGAATTCAACGCACACAACAATTCTGGCTACTAACGTTTGATTCTCTAGCAAACGTAGCAGGTTGAAGCATGCTGCTGTGGTTGATGGAGCAATTGATGGGTGGATTGATGTGGGTATGTTTGACTCCATGCAGCAGCCAAAAATTTGATTGCTGCATCTTAGCATAATTCAGGGTTTTTGCTAGCGTGGTTGCCAAAATGGGCGATCAGGCCAGCGCTGTTCTTGGGCATAAATCTGCTGGCGAAGCTGGCGATAAGCTTGCCAAGCCTGCTCAATCTGATGTCCATAGCCATGCAGCGCGGCAATTGAGCCTTGGTTGGCAGCGATTAAACATTGAGCGGCATCGCGGGCGCTGGTTAATCCCACCGTAATTCCATGGGCCGCCAGCGGATCATAGCTCATGGCCGCGTCGCCGATCGCCAGCCAACCATTGCCATAGCAGCGATCTAAGCGGCTACTGCTAGCATCGACCCAATACGGTTGGGCACAAAGCTGGTGTTGATCGAGCCATTGTTTGGCCCAAGTGCTACATTTGAGGGCTTGCCACCAACCCTCGGCATGAACAAGCTTTTGGCGTTGGGTGGCAGTTGGGTGACCAATAAAAATGCTGGCCATTTGAGCTTGCGGCACTCGCGCCACATACCACCAACCATCAGCTACCGCCTCGACCAAGCTCCGCTGATCGGGCCATGGCTGAGCTTGCGGCTCCAGCATCGCCACCAAACCAAGCTGTTTGGGGCCATCAATCTGGGTTTGTATTCCCAATCGCCGCGCTAGCCAACGTGCTCGGCCAGTCGCCTCAATCAGCCAGCGCGTTTGAAATAATTGCTCGCCAACCCCCATAATCCAGCGCTCAGACTGACGTTCGAGGTAGCTAATTGACACTGAACTGAATGTTACGCCCAATCCAAGGCCGCGCTGGCGGAGCTGCTGCTCAAAGTGCGGTCGATTGAGATGCCAGCCATGGCCATAGGGCGTTGCCAAAAAATCATGATGATAGAGCGCATCTGATCCCCAAGCTGCTAGATTGCCCGGGCAAATCGAATGCTCCCGATCAAGATCTAGACCCAGCTCGTGCACCAACGGGCGAGCGGCAGGCGCTAAACTTTCGCCAAAGCACTGTGGCCGCGTAGGCGGGCGTTCGAGTACAACCACCTGCAACCCATGCCGTGCGAGATGCACGGCACAGGCGCAGCCAGCGATGCCGCCGCCAACGATCAAACAATCAATCGTTATTGGCTTCGGCGGCATTTTTGCGTCCTCGCTTGAGGCGTTGTTGTGGCCAATTGAGGTCGCTATCAACCAGATCGGTATCTGGCTCGGCGGCTAGACTACGGGTTAATTGGGGAGCCTCGGTTTCAACCTTGCGACCTGTTTCAACCCAGAGCGTTTGTGGAAAACTGGCGCTATGTTCAGGCCCAGTTTGGGCGATGATAATGCCCACGGTATCCCATTCGTTGGTAAATTTAGTAATTGCCGGCACGGTTGGAATATGGCCTGGTGGAATGCTCTCAGTGTAGACCATCCCGCGCAGCCACTTGCGGCGGGTAGTCGGCGCGAAGGCTTGGGCACGCTCTTCAGGCGTAGCATCAGGGTTCATAATAATCTGGTAGCTCTCTTGGCTAAGCACATCGTTGGGCACACGAGCAGGCCAAAAAGTGGGCAAATAGGTTCCGGCATAGCCCATATAGGCTGAGAGACAGCTTGAAGTATCGGTTTGCCAAGGCACGGCCATCCAACGGGTGATCGCCCCAGCATCGCTGGCATACAACATCCCATTGGGAGCTAAGGCAGTAGCCGCATCAAGCGTATCGCCCCAATCTGGCTCAGGGCTGGTGCGACGTTTGAGCCGAAATGGCGCTACATACATCGAAGCATGACGTAACGGCCAAGTGAATTCGCAGCCGGGGTGAAACGGGCCGCCCAAGGTTGCATCAAGCGCTGCCCGCGTGAGATTGTAGGCCTGTTCAGCCGGATCAAGCTGCTCCCACGACCTGACCACGGGCAAACCATCGGCAATAAAATCGCCATTGGCCCATTGCTCGAGCCAACGATATTGGCTTGGCAGAATTGCTTGCCACTCCTGCGGATCGGTGGTTTTGGTGTTGAGCGTAATCGCATCGCCATAAAACAATGGCAGGCCTTCGGGATCGATATAGGGATTACTGGGACTGCGCATTTGAGCTAAAACAGCTTGGCGCAATGGTTCGCTAGCAGCACTAGGATCGCCCAAGTGGGCGATCAACTCGGGATTATTGAAATCACTGGGGCTGCCCCAACCAAAACTACGGGCAAACCCAGCGTTAACCCATTGCAACTGACTAAAGCGTGAGAGCAGGGGATAAATTTCGCTGCTAAAACGTGGCTTGGCTGGTGCAAGCGTCGGATCAAGCTGCATCGCCACTTCAAATAGCAAATCGTAGCCTGTCATAATCGAATTTGTGCCTGGGGCATAATCAGGTGGCGCAACAATCACCCAAGCATGAGTTGCCTGTAAAACGCGGCCATCACTCAATTTGACCACGGCCTCAATCGGGCCATCGGCAGTATCGTCGTGCCAATCATCGTTATCGGCAAAGGTGGTTAAGGGCTTACCATGGGCTGAAGCTGAGTGACCACGTCCGCCCAGCACAATCAAATTGCCCTGTTCATCGGTGCGCAATTCGCCCAAATAAACTTGCTTGCCAAAGAATGTGCCCTGATCAAAGGCATAGATCGCCTCTGCTCCCTGAGGGTTGACATTTAGGCCACAAATACTGCGTGTGCCACCGTCGATTGTCAATTGATCGCGCTTGGTTACATCAGCATTGCGGCGCTTGCTGACAATTTTGCCATCGGCCGAGGCCGGAATATCCAGCGCTTGGATAAATTCGTACCACGCGGCTTTTTGATTGGCGAGCTGCGCCGTCCAGACAATTTCTTGCAGATCAGGATTGGTTTGGTTTAACTCGCAAATCACCTCACCTGCGGAATTCAAGCCATAAACCCGAAACCGCGCCGCTTGGCGTTTGATCGCGCCACTAGGATCGCGAAACAAGTCGGGGTCAACTTGAGGCGCACCCAACACTTCGGGGCCATAAAAAAATTCATTTGGGCTATTTCCGACGCGAGCAAAGCCAACCGGAGGATAAATCGCAACGCTGACAATCTCAGCACAAGCCATAATCAAATCTCCTTAATAAACCATTCAAACATTTTTTAAAGGCTAAGTTAAATCGTGACGAGGTTGGCGTGGCTCCACAAGCGGAATGCCATTACGTTGGCGGCGCAACTCTGCCGAAGCTTGATAGACCACTTTGCGAGCTTCACTAATACTGCCGACTGGAGCGTGTTCGGGCAGTGCATGCCATGGGTTGAAGGCCAGATTTTCAACGTAAGCGGCTTGACCAGGCGCATCAATATCTTGTTGGGGCAGGGTTAGGGTTGCCACATGCAGCGGCGGCGCTAGCTCGGTTGACCATTCGACGGTTGCAGCATCCAACGGCATCAGCTTAGGATTGGTGCGCAGTTGAATGCTAAAGTGCAGATCAATCGGGCCGGCCAACAAGCGACTATGCAGATCATCGTGCAAAAAGTTGGGGTTGAGCTGTGGGTTGCTCGGCGGTTGCGGATTGAGCGATTCAAGCGCCAAGTGATATTTGACGTAACGGCCTTGACCAAAAGCATAGGGCAGACCGCTCCAATAAACTGCATCGAAGACACTAGCCAAATTTTGCTGCATCAGATCAAGAATTTTGCGGGTTTTGGGGTGTTTGGCGAGATAGGCATCATAGCCATCACCTACCAAGCCTTCGTAGGTAAATTCGCACATATCCTTGGCGGTATCGACAAAAAAGACTGGATAATTTTGCAAGACCAAATCGTGAGTTAATGCATCTTCTTCACCAGTTAATAATTTACGACCGTGTACCCCAAATAGCTTGATCCCTACACCCAAGGTTGTGCCAAGATCGCTGGCAAACGGCACGGTATCGCTGGAAAAGCGCAGCCAAGCCGCAAGCTGATCGTAAGCCAACAAGCCAACTCGTAGCTCGGCTGGCAAATCGGGGCGAACCCACCAAGTCGCTTTGGCCCCACCGTGCGGCTTAAGAAACACCGCCCGTCGAACCGGATCTTGTCCGGCGTTAATCCGCGTGCCCATAGTTTTGTTGACAAATAGCTGGCGTAGTTGGGTGATGGGATCAGCACATGGACAATCGTGAGCATGATCTGAACTCATACAAGCTCCTCATTGCAGCGTGATCGATGAGGGCAGCCAATTTTAAGAATATTCCCTCACCCCCACCCCTCTCCCACTGCGGCGGGAGAAGGACAACTGGCGGGATAGTTCCCCCTCGCCTCGCTTGCGGGAGCGGGGCCAGGGAGTGAGGGATGGAGATTATTGTCAATCCAATAAACTATTTCGCCTAGCAATTGACTGCTTAGTTAATTAACGTAAGAAGGGCTGGTTAATTAGACTATTTGGACACTCAAGTTGGGGAATTTGTTGAAACTTGTTGTCGTAGAGGCTGCGGCGCAGTTGTTCGCCCAGGTTGGCATAGCTAATTTGGGGATTTTCGCTGAGGATATTTTTCAAAAAGAAGGTCATTGCACCATGGTAGGTTCCGCCAAAATTGGCATCGGCGGCAACTTGCTCGGCCTTACAAGCAGAAATCAAAACCGTATTTTCGTGCTGTGGGCGTTGACCAAAGCTCTGTTTTTGCAACGAACTGACTAAATCGCCTGCAAACTTGGCAATTTCGGTTGGGTCGGCGCTCCGTTGTTGCAGATCAAGAATTTGCTGCGCCACACTATCAACCTGTTGCTGTTGATAGGCCTGCTTTTTGGCACGAATTTCGTCAAAAACTGCTTTGGCGGGAGTTAAGGTGCGATACCGAATATCGGCAAATGGATCTTTGCTGATCGTGCCCGAATGACAACAATCCATCAATAAAATCAGCCGCGTTGTGCCCAAAAAACCTTGGTACAGCTCAGCCAAATGGTCATCGGTAAGCAGGCCAGCGCTAGGATAATCGATCGGAGCAAGACATTCATCAGCACCATCGGGTTCATCACCATTTTGATCAGGCTGCTGCACCCCATGGCCAGCATAATGAAAAATCCGAATTTCCGGCTGACCATCGTTGAGCGGTTCGGCGAGCCAGCGCAAATTATCGATAATCGCTTGGCGCGTAGCAGCAGCATCGGTGATCAAACGCAGCTGATCATCGGCAGCAGCATGCTGGGCTTTAAACAACTCACGAACTGCACTTACATCGTTAACACAGCCCTTGAGTGGCCGCTCGCTATAACTATTGATTCCCACAAATAAGCCACGAATACCCATAGTGCAAACTCCTCAGCGCTAATTTTTTTGGGATGATTGCAGCGTGGCTATACAGTAGTAGAGCGTTATAGCCCTGTCAAGAGCAAAACCAGCGCATGCAAAACCAGCATAATCAGGTACAATAGGCGCAGATGGGGGCAAAGAACTAGTTGTTCTTTGCTCCCCTTTTGCGAACAATGGAGGACAAACGGCGTGAGCGCAGAGCAACGACCAATTGTGATTGGGGTCGCTGGCGGAACTGGATCAGGCAAAACTACCGTTTCTCAGGCGATTCTTAGTCGCGTCGGGCCATCACGAATTGCATTTTTACAGCACGATTCCTATTATCGTGATTTTGCTGAGCTTTCGTTTGAAGAACGCTTGCGAGTCAATTTCGATCATCCTAATTCACTCGATAGCAATTTGCTGGCGCAACATATCGAAGCCTTATGCAATGGTGAGACGATTGAGGTACCAATTTATGATTTTACCCACTATAGCCGTCGGCCTGAGGTGATGCATGTGCAACCGCGTCCGGTTATTTTGGTCGAAGGCATTTTGATTTTTGCCGAAGCGGTGTTGCGCCAATGCATGGATGTAAAAATTTATGTTGATGCTGATGCTGATTTGCGCTTTATTCGCCGCCTCAAACGCGATATTGCCGAACGTGGCCGCTCAATCGAATCGGTGATCGAGCAATATACCAACACCGTGCGCCCGATGCACCTTGAATTTGTCGAGCCAACCAAGCGCTATGCCGACATTATTATTCCACGCGGTGGCTTAAATGCGATTGCGATCGATATGGTGATTGCCCGCGTTGAGTATTTGTTGGCCGAGAGCGAGAAAGTTAAGGATGAAGGATGAATTATGAGGGATGAAGAACAGAGAGCATAGAATATCAATGGAAATCGGGATTGGTTTTTAACGCAGCGGTGCAGAGAAATTAATGGCTATTAGTTATTGATCCACGAAGAGCACGAAGGGTAAAACCACGAAGGACGCGAAGAGCGCGAAGGGTGCTTAACCCACAGCCTACAGCCCTGATCCCTAACACCTGGCCCCTCATCATTCTCTGTGCCGCTGCCTCCTGAATCTTGCCCCTAGGCTCAATCGTCATCATCAAGCGGGCGTTCTGGCGACAAGCTATCAACAAATGCTTGGAATGAAGGGCTACAATACGACACATTGTAATACAGATCGCCCTCATCTTCGGACTCTAGCTCAAATTCATGATCCCAAAAATAGACCTTGCCTCGCTGCTCACCACGAATTCCCAAGCAAATCACATTACCACCAGGATCGCAAGCAATTGGCAGAAGTTCAAGTGGAATTCGTGTTTCATACGCGGTGTATGTTCTAATCGTATCTCGAATTTCATAGTATTCTGAGGCTGGATCAAGGGTAAGAAAGAAGTGGATCATACTTTCATCATCAGGCAACAATAAGGGGCTTCCGGTTTTGAAAACGGTTAGCTCAGGTTGGCCACCATTATGTTCAAGCAAAAATGACCGATAATCTTCTGGCAATCGACAGCCCAACTCTTGCTCAAAAGCCGCCACTTCGGCCTCATTAGTTGGAGTAAAGCCATCAACAATTGTTATGTTCATCACATCTCCTCAAAATTAAAACATGCCAGCCAATAAATATTGATCCACGAAGAGCACGAAGGGTAAAACCACGAAGGACGCGAAGAGCGCGAAGGGTGCTTAACCCACAGCCTACAGCCCTGATCCCTAACACCTGGCCCCTCATCATTCTCTGCGCCGCTGCATTAAATTCTGAATCCTGAACCCTATAATCTCTGCGCTATCTAGGCTCAGCTTTTTGACTTTTGACTTTTGACTTTTGACTTGCTCTCCGTTCCCGTTTGCCGCGCTCCAAATGCTGCTTGATCAACCCTTCAACTGCGCTACGATCAGCGCTGATTTGAGCTTGAATTGCACGGCGAGTTGCGAGGGTTTGCTTGAAATTGCGGCCATGCCAGATCCAAACATTCAGCATTGCCAGATTACGCTGGCGCAAACTGACAACCGCTGTTTTGGCTAGCATACGCAAGCTATAGCTCAATACCGCCGACCATGGCCGCAGCTTCAGGTAACAATACAAACCGTTTTTGCTGCTCTCGACCAGCCAACGTTGGCCGCCGCCGCTACCACCGCGCTCGTGCACCACCAACGCCTCAAAATCTTCGAGCACCTGCCAACCCAACAACCATGCCCGCCAGCATAATTCAGTATCTTCCCAATACAAGAAAATAGCTGGATCAAAACCGCCAATCGCTTGCCAAGCGCTGCGCCGAAACAACATCGCACAGCCTGGCACCGCCGCCGTGATCGCTACACCTTGGCGGGTGGGCGGCGCTTGATTAGGATACAAGGTGGTTGGGCAAATAATCGCCGCTTGGGGATTGGCTGCTAGATGTTGGCGCAATAGGGTCAACCAATTGGGAGTGATTTGTACATCGGGATTGAAAAATAAAAAATATTCGCCAGTTGCCGCCACCATGCCTTGATTGCATGCCGCACCAAAGCCATGATTATGTTGATTGTCAATCAGCTGAACCTGCGGATACTGCTGACGCACCAACTCGGCAGATCCATCGCTTGAAGCATTATCAACTACAATTAATTGATAATTGTCGTCGTTGGTGGTGGCGAGGCTGGCAAAACAAGCGGGCAATAGTTCGGCGCTGTTATAGCTCACGATGATGATCGAAATTTGACCTGGAATCATGCGGGTTTCTCAAATAAACGGCGATAGACTGCCGCAGTTTGGCTAGCAATCTGGCCCCAATCGAGCGCTTGAACTGTTTGGAGCGCGTTTTTGCGCAAGGCTTGTGGGTTGGGATGGGCGGAGGCTCGTTGCAAAGCGACAGATAAGCTAGCCGAATTATTGACCTCAAACAAAAAGCCATTCTCGCCATCGCGAATCAATTCGCGTACTGGCGGCAAATCAGGGGCGATCACTGGCGTGGCATACGAAAGTGCGGCCAGCAACATACCTGAGGTCAAGGTTTTGCGATAAGGTAACACCACCACATCCGCTGCTGCAAACCAAGCAGGCAAGAGGGCATCGGCAATGAACTGGGGCCGTAGCGTGATGCTAGGGTCGGTTGCATGTTGCTGCAAGTGTTCAGCATAGCGTGGATCTTTGGCTGCACCCACAATCAGCAAGCGGCCAAGCTCGGCAGACCAAGCCTCAAGCAACAATTCCACACCTTTGTAGGGACGCAATGTGCCAAGATTGAGTGCAACAAAGCCTTTGGGTACTAATTGCAAATGCTCACGCGCTGCTGCTTGTTCCAAGGGTTCGCCATAAATCCCAATATACGAGCCATGGGCAATCACGTTGGTTTTAGCGGCAACTCGATAGCGTTGATCAAGCAGTTGAGCGGCGGCCTGCGAATGCACAATAATTTGATCAGCCGCCTGCGCCATAGCTTGATAACAACGCTGTGCCCATTGCGGGTAGCATAATTCATGTGGTTCTAAGTTGTGAGCCGTCCAAACCAATCTTGCCCCACGCCAACCTAGCAAGCGCAATAGCGCAATAAAGCTCATGCTGCGCAATGCGGTTGCCGCTTGGCTAGGCTGCTGGGTCAGTTCATCGAAAAAATGCCAATGCAATACTCGTTGATCGCCATGCAATAAGCCATGATGTAAGGTTTGAGCAAATGGCAGCCGCACAATCGGCACATCAGGCCATGCGCCAAATGGCGCATACAACAAATCAAGATATGGGTTAGTCGCCAATAAACGCGGAATCGGATAGATCGTGATACTCATAGTTTTGCGTTGGCCGCCAAGCGCGACCAACGCCCTACAAAATAATTCTATGGTGTGGGAATTCCACGATAGCTGTTGGTTCCGCCGCCAGTCGTGAAATACAACGTGCCATTAATCTCGCCAATAATGCCCGAATAACGGGTTGCTGGCAAGTTATTGGGCATTTGTGCCCAAGTATTCGTAGCCGGATCATACACATAAATCGTGTTATGTCTGGTTCCGTTGGTGGTTTGGCCCGCAAAGACGAAAATTTTACCGCCAAGCGCCAAGGTCGAATGGCTAATATGGTTCAAGGCCAACGGAATATCGGCCATTTGTTCCCATATATTTGTGGCAGGATCGTAGCGATGCACATCGTTATCGACAGTTAAGCTACCATCGTGGCCATGCTGGCCGCCAATATAGTAGAGTTTGCCATCAAGCACGACCCCACCAGCATGTTGACGTGGATTGGGCAACTCGGCATAGGTTAGTTGGTTAGTTTGGGTCACCCAGCCTGTCGCCAAATCATTCAAATCGAGCACAAAATGCGTGCCAACATCAACCTGTTTGTAATAGGTTCCGCCAACATAATGCAATTTACGATCAAGATAATAAAGCTGGCCCGCCGCCCGTTGGATTGGAATCACCGGCAAGTTGGTATAAGTATTGGTGGCGGTGTCGTAATAGCGCGAAACCCGTGAACCAAAAATCTGGCCAACTCCATCAAAATCTTCAATATAGCCACCAACCAAGAAAATCTTCTGGCCATCGGTAGCCGTGCCAACGTGGGTCAAACCGCGCTCCAAGGGGGCAATCGCTGTCCAGGTATTGGCCACTGGATCATAGACATTCGACAAACGTGAGGGTGTATCGCCCGATAAACCAGGCTGCCCGAAGCCACCAAAGACATACAATTTACCGCCAACTACTGCGCCTTGTGCTTCAACCGCCGCAAAGGGATAACTAAATGGGGTTGGCACAGCAGTTGACCAAACAATCCGCGTAAAGTTGGGCGGTGTGGTTGGGGTCGCCGTACCCACAATCGTGGTTGGGGTGGTGGTTGGTGGGCGTGGTGTTGCCGTAGCCGTGCTGGTCGGCGTTAATGTATTGGTTGGTGTACTCGTTGGTGTTGATGTATTGGTTGGGGTATTGGTCACGGTTGGCACAGCGGTTGGGGTGTTGGTCGCAGTTGGCACATCAGTTGGTGTGCTGGTCGCAGTTGGTACATCAGTCGATGTGCTTGTTGCCGTTGGCACGTCAGTTGGTGTGTTGGTTACTGTGGGAATATTCGTCGGCGTATTGGTTGCGGTTGGTACATCGGTTGGTGTGCTTGTTGCCGTTGGCACATCAGTTGGGGTAGTGCTCGATGTCGCAGTTGGCGAGAGCATCACGTTTGTTGCGGTTGCCGCAGTGGTTGGCATTGGCGTAATTTCATTAGAATTTTTCAAGGCCAACGGTAAAAACGTACAAGCGCTCGTTGTGCAATTAGGGTCATCCAATAGGCCAGTTGTGCGAGCTAAACTCAAGCCAGCACTCGCTAGAAGCAGCGTCAGGCTGATTGCGATTAATATCCATCGTCGGCGCTGCATGCAATGTTCTCCATATATGTTGGATGAGGGGTCAGGGGCTAGATTTAACGCAGAGGGTAATAGGGGCTAGGGTTTAGGGGTCAGGGGCCAGAGACAAATACTCTCGTCCATGAAACCTGATCCCTCGGACTTTGTGCGCTTCGTACCCTTCGTGGATCAACCTTAGCTTAGCCCCTGAACCCTCGCCCCTGAACCCTGACCACTCGCCCCTGCATCCTATTTCGCTTTGAAAATCCGTAAGCGCAAACTTGTGCCTGTGCCCGAGCTTTGCACCTCGTATTGATCAACCAACTCGCTGATGAGATAGGAGCCGAAGCCACGTAACATGCCCGCTTCGAGATTATCTTCCTCGACCACTCGCCGCTCGGTATTAAAATGCTCAATGCCTTTGCCATGATCAATAATTTCGACTTCTAATTGATCGGCGTGCAACGAGAAAATAACTTCGACTGAGCCAGCTACACCGCCACCGCCGCCATGCTCGATAGCATTGGTTACTGCTTCGCTCACCGCCAGTTTCAAATCTTCAACGCGCTCACGTGGAAAGCCCATTGTGCTACCGAGTTCGGCAGCACTGGCTCGCACAACCCGCTCAAAGACCAAATCCGATGGAATGTTGAGGTGAATCCGATTCATCGCGAACCTCCACGAGCCATTGCCCGGCCCTTTTGTGGTAATTGTTCCTGTTGGTTGATCAGATGTTCATAGCGGCGCAGGTAGGCCTTACCCAAAGAACTGTTGCCAACTTGGAGATAACATGCCCCTAAATAGTAGAGCGCTTGGGTATGACGTGGGTTGCGGCGCAGCACTTTTTCAAATAACGGTATCGCTTGGGCTGGTTCTAACATTTCTTTATAACATGTGCCCAGCATAAAGGTAGTTTCAATATCATCGGGCCAATGCATCAGCACATGGCTAAATTCGCGCGAAGCCAAATCGTAGCGGCGGCGGCGGGTGTACATATAGCCCAAATCGTAGCGCAATGAATGGGCATGCGGCGCTAACTCGACTGCTTTGCGCCACGCCGCCAAGGCCCAACTTTCATGGCCCAATACCGTGTACATAAACCCCAACAAATAGTAGGCATTGGGATCTTTGGGCAAAAGTTGTACCGCGCGTTCAAAAGCACGCATGGCGGCGTGATGTTTCTCTAAATCATAGAGCAATTTGCCCATTTGCAAGAACACTTGACCATCGTTAGGACGCAACTTGGCCGTGCTATACAAATGGTTATAGGCCTCACGATGCTTGCCTTGAAAGCGTAAAATTGCACTGATCCGCAGCCGTGCATCAACATAGTAGCGATCTTGCGGTGGAATTCGGCCATATTCTTGCAAGGCTAATTCCCAACGCCGCGCCCGAGCCAATAAATTGCCCAACAAATAGCGGGCGCGATGCTCGGTTGGCCGCCATTTCAGCAAGGCCTCGTAAATTCGCTTGGCATCTTCATCATAACCTTGGGCTTTGAGGTCGTCACTCAAACGATAGTACCAATTGGCAACCTCTTGCTCGGATTTGCTGACCAGCACTTCATCGGGGCCAACGCTGGGCGAGATAAAGGTTGGTTCAACTCGCAGCGCCTCGGCAAAACAGCGCTGAGCCAATTCGTGAGCACCATGGGCTTGGTGCATCAAACCCATGTAATACAAAGGCTCGCCAGCGTAAGGCCGCAATTCACGGGCCGAGGTAAAGTGAATATAGGCGCGGCCAGCATCATCGAGCATTTGATAGGCACGACCAAGCGCAAAATGGGCCTCGTACAAGCCATTATTATGCTCAAGGGCTTCTTTGAATGCACCGATTGCCCGATCAATCTGGCGCATCGCGCCGAAGGCCACACCTAAATTGTAGTGGGCTTCAGCTAATTGCGGGTCGGTTTGTACCGATTCCAAATATTCGCGCTGAGCAGTTGGCCAATCATCTTGAAAAGCACAAGCATTGCCAATATACAGATAAATAATCGCCCGTTCGCGATCGTAGATTTGCGATTTCTCATCGCCTTCAACATAGGCAGCGATTAATGCAGTTTTAAAATGCTCGATTGCATCAGGATAATTGGCGGCCAAATAGGCTTTGATCCCGCGCCCAAACGCAGCACCCAAGCGCGTTCCAGCCATAAAACGCTCGCTCCCAGCAAAGGTATCGAGGTCCAGCGGCATTACATTCAAAGTGTCAACATTGGTAGTCATAACAGTTCCCTTAGGACGATCCTTTGGTGGATTGAAGCAAGCGATATTCTTCGATCACTGGGCGCAATTGCGCTTGGAGTTCACGGGCAATCCCACGGCCAAATTGGCTGGATACCATTTCATTCAGCGGGCGCAACAATTCTAAACATTGGTCGGGTGTACGGGTTGTGCCCACCAAACTCAAGGCTTGCCACCACTCGTCAGCTGTGATTGGCCCAACCACATCGGCCACGATGCTATGCATTTCATCGAGCAAGTTTGCCAAGCGCCGCCGGACTAGCACCATCGTCACATCATCGTGTTTAAGCTGGCCTTGAGTCCATGCCCGAACTTCGCTGAGCACGCGGGCCATCAAGGCGCGAGGCTTGAGATGGCCAACTGCTTGTAATAGGCTTTGAAAGCGTGGGTAGCCATACAATACTTGGTGTTCATTGGTCGCTTCAACAATGCCATCAGTGTACAACATGACCGAATCGCCATAGTTCAGTTGTAAGATGGATTCACTATAACAATCAATTTCCATAACCCCAAGCGGCACACCTGACGTTTCGATTTCAATCACTTGATTATTGATCACAATCAGATAATTGTGACCAGCATTCGCCAAGTGCATCATGCCCGTTTGCGGGTCGATTAAGGCATACAGCATCGTAACCATGCCTTGGGGCATTTCTTCGATCAAAATATTATTCACGGCTGCTAAGGTTTGGCCTGGTGATTGGCCGCGCCGCACTTCAGCCCGAAATACCGTTCGCGCCACCGCCATCCGCAATGCTGCGGGTAAGCCTTTGCCGCTGACATCGCCAATCATAATGCCCTGGGTACCATTGACCGCCAGAAAATCGTAGAGGTCGCCGCCAAGCTCACGCGCTGGCAATGAGACCGCGCTCATTTCCCAGCCAGGCAGACGTGGCACGGTTTCGAGCATCAAGCCCTGTTGCAAATCGCGTGCCAATTGCAAATCTTGTTCCAACTCAGCTTGGCGTTGGTCGATCACTGGCGCTGCGGGCGGCGTTGGCACTGGTGGCTCAAGCGCAACCGCCACACGACCTTGGGCGCGGTGACTGAGCAGTGAACTATAGATTGCTGATTGTGCTTTTTGCATAGTTTTAGAATGTTCCTTGGCTGGCTTCTAATCCGCCAATCCAGCGTTCACAAGCAGAACGCAACCACCCCACGGCGATTCCATCGATTACGGTGCTACTTGAATGGTGCGCCAATTTGCGCAAGGCATGTTGATAATAACGTAAGGCGGCGGTTGACCGCCCTTGATGGCGATAACTTTCAGCTAAATGAAAGGCAATCGTCGGCGAATCAGGCACCAAATAGCTGGCTCGCTCAAGATAATTGATCGCTTTATCCCATGCGCCTTGGTTGAGTTCGATCATCCCCAGCACCACATAGGCAGCATCTTGTAGCACATCAAGCTCTAAAGCACGCCGCGCCTCAGCCGCCGCTTGCTCATGTTGGCCAAGATCGGCGTGTAGTTGTGCGGCTAAAGCCAAAATTGCTGGCTGGCGTTGGTTGGGTGCAATACTCGCCAACAGGCTTAATCCACGTCGCTGCTGACCTTGACCGCGCAATTTCCGTGCTTCATCCAATAAGCTCGTCACATCGGGCGGCTTACTTGGGCTAGCTGGCGCTAATGGCCGTGTGCTTGGGCGGGGCCGCGCTAGTGCTGGTTCGGCTGGCTTATTCAGCGGCTTGGTAATTGGCCGTTCGCTCAAGTTGGGGCGTGGTTTGGGCTGACCATCGCCTTTACGATAGATAAATGCCCCAGCTACCTCGACCGTTTCAAAGCGATCAAAAATGCCCCACAGCGATTCGGAAAAGCCCAAGAGCAAATAGCCACCAACCGCCATCGCCGCATAAATCCGTTCGATCAATTGGCGACATGTTTCCAGCTGAAAATAGATCGTGACATTCTGGCAAAATACCACATCAAGCTGATAGGCCCAATGTGGTAGGGCATCGAGCAAATTGTGCTGCTCAAATTGTACCAAGGATCGCACGGCTTCGCTGACGCGCAAGGCTCCGTTGGCTTGCTGCTCAAACCATTGTCTGTAGTCGGCTTGCACATTGGCCAGCGAACGCCCACGATACTCGGCGGTGATCGCTCGCTCCAAGGGCACATTGCTCAAATCGGTGGCCCAAATCGAAATCGGGCGGCTCGGCGGATTGCCCCATTGCTGCAAGCCAACCATGGCCATACTATAGGGTTCCTCGCCAGTTGAGCAGCCAGCACTCCAACAACGCAATGGCCGCAAGGGCGAACGCGAACGCTGCAATTCAGGAAAAATATGCTCACGCAACGCCCGAAAATGAGCTGGGTTACGAAAAAACTGGGTCTCGTGATTGGCCAAGCGTTCGGCCAACCATTGCAACTCGCTGCCATTGGTCGGGTCTTGAATCCGCAATGTATAGGCAGCGGGGCTAATCTGCAACTGCCGATAACGCTCCTGAACCAGCATGCGGCCTTGGCGCATACGACTATCATCGAGATATAAGCCAGCCCGTTGAGCTAGATAATCGCGGATGATCATCCACTGTTCAGTGCTCAACTCGCTCATCGACGTTCAGTTTCGCTGAGCAACGCCACCAACCGTGGCGCAATCAGATCAGCAGCTAAAAATTCCATGGCAGCCCCAGCTTCCTCTGCCGCCCGTGGCATGCCCCAAATCGCGCTAGTGGCTCGATCTTGGGCGATAGTGCGTGCCCCAGATCGGCGTAAAGCCAACAAGCCTTGGGCTCCATCGCGGCCCATACCTGTCAACAAGACCCCAATCGTCTGTTTGGGCAAGACTTTGGCAGCTGATTGCATCGTCACATCGACCGATGGATAGAGCAAATTATCGGGTTCGGTTTCCAAATGCACCGTCCAGTTAGCATCAACCCGCAAATGGTGGGTATCGGGCGCAACATAGACATGGCCATTTTTCAAGCTGCCACGATGTTGAGCCAATTCCACCGTCAAGGGCGAATGATTGTCCAACCAGTCTACCATTGTACCAACAAATCCCTCGGCGATGTGCTGCACAATGATAATGCTTGCGGGGATGCTCGCAGGCAGGCTATGCAGGAGTTTGTATAACACACGCGGGCCGCCAGTTGAAGCCCCAACCACAATTAGCCAGCGTTGGCTTGGTGGGCTAGCCGAGGCCAATAACAAGGGAATATTGGTTTCGGTGGTTGGCGATTTGCGCCGCCGCCCGCGCAGGTGGGTCACAACTTTAACCCGTGAAAGCACCTTGACCCGATCCAACAGCCGCATGCGATTGGCTTCGCCTTGGGCTAAGGTCAGGTCGGTAGGTTTTTCCCAAACTTCCAAGGCTCCAGCGTTGAGCATTTGAAAGGTTAAATTGCGATCATGGCGAGTCAGTGATGAGGTGATCACCAAAATTGGCGTAGGATGATAGGCCATAATTTCTTCGGTGGCCTGCAAACCATCCATCACCGGCATGCGCACATCCATTGTGATAATATCCGGCTGCAATGCTGCCACCAATTGCACCGCCTCACGGCCATCACGGGCCTCGCCAACCACCTGAATCGTTGGATCACTGGCTAAAATAGTGCTGATGACTCGGCGCGAAACCGCCGAGTCATCGACAACTAACACTCGAATTGGTGCAAGCGGCCCTGTCATCATTACATACCCAACAACAGTTTGACTCGATTGGGCAAATCGAGCAAATCAAGATCTTTGTTGAGATAATCGTCAACTCCAGCTTCAAAACCGGCCCGTTTGTCATCCATCGAAGTCAACATGATAATCGGCAGTTCTTCGAATAAAGGATTGGCACGTAACTGACGGCAAACCTCATAGCCATCAATCCCAGGCATCTGCACATCCAACACCACCAAATCGGGCGTGAGATCGCCGATTTTTTGCAGCGCTTCCTCGCCGCTATAGGCCAAATCGACAGCATAGCCATACATTTCCAGCCGCATTTTGACAATATCGGTAACCAGTTTGCTATCGTCAACAACTAAGATACGTTCACTCATTGAAAAACTCCTCGCAGGGGAATATAGGCCTTCAGGGCTGCGCTACTTTAGCGGCCAAGTAATTGATGAATCGTTTCGAGCAAGTTGCTTTGATCAAACTGGCTTTTGACGATATAGGCTTGTGCCCCAGCCAACAAGCCTTCGCGTCGATCGCTATCGCGGGCCAAGCTGGTGATAATGATAATTGGCAGTTGGCGCAAACGTTCATGGGCACGCACACGGCGGGTTAGCTCAAAGCCAGTTAGCAACGGCATTTCAACATCGCTTACCAGCAGATCGTAGGAATTGTGATTGAGCTTGTCAAGCGCATCTTGGCCGTTAATTGCGGTTTCAACCACATAGCCCGCCGATTGCAGCATTGAGCGTAGTAGTTCGCGGGTGGTAAATGAATCTTCCGCAACCAATAATTTGGCAGGCTGGAGCTTGGTTGGCGCTGGCAAGGCGACTGGTTTGCCCCATTCACGCGCCCGCGCCGCAATCGCCAAGGGATTGAGCACCAACACCAAACGCCCATCAGGCAGGGCAATCGCGCCAGTGCATAATCGCTGTTCATGCAACAATGCGCCCAATGATTTAACCACGACCTCACGTTCATCGACCAATTTATCGACCAATAAGGCCAATGGGCGATTAGCTGGTCCCAAAATCACCAAGTTGGAAATATCCGATGGTTGCGGCAAGGGGCCACGCTGCTCAAGCAAGGGCGCAAGCGCTACAATGCTCACGCTGCGCTCATCGACCCGCACGGTTGGCCGCCCTTCGACGGTCTGAATTTGCCCGCCAGCAACCCGCCGTCCACCTAAACAAGCGGTCGAAGGCAAAGCATAGGTTGTGCCAGCCACATCAAACAATAACACGCGGGTGGTCAACAAAGTAATTGGCAAAATTAGCGTAAATGTTGTGCCTTGGCCGAGCACCGAATGCACATCAACCCGCCCGCCAACCTCGGTCACTGCTGCCCGAACCACATCCATGCCCACGCCACGGCCTGAAACATCGGTGATGATTGCGCTGGTGGAAAAACCAGGCTGCCAGATTAACTCCAAAGCTTCTTCATCACGCAAGCGAGCCGCCGCATCAGCCTCGATAATTCCGCGTTTAATCGCGGTTGCCCGAATTACCGCTGGATCGATCCCACGGCCATCGTCACTGATGATGATTTCAATCGTGCCGCCCAACGAGCGAGCTTCTAGCCGTAAAGTGGCTTCAGCAGGCTTTTTGGCTTTAACCCGATCATCGGGATTTTCGATGCCATGATCAAGTGCGTTGCGCACTAAATGTACCAACGGATCAGCCATTAACTCAATCACTTTGCGGTCGGCCTCGGTGGTTTCGCCTTCGGTGATTAAGTTAACTTCTTTGCCCAACGAACGAGCCAGCTCGCGCACGGCACGCGGAATTGGCGCAAATAAACCAGCAACTGGTTGCAAACGGGTCGCCATCACCTCGGCTTCAAGTTCATCGACCAAGGCCTCGCTGGCAGCGCTATGGCTGCTCCAACGCTCGGTTAGCAAACGCAACTGATTGCGAGTCGATTGGGCTAAATTTTGCAATTGGCTGGCCAATTCGCTGGCCTCGCGCCGTTGCTGAAAGGTCACACGTTGGCCAGTCAAGCGTTCGCTCAATTGTTGGCTCAGACGCTCACTTTTGGTCAATAATTTATCCAAAGCCTCAAGATCAGCGACATGCTCAAGGTGCAATTGGCGGGTCACTACCAACTCACCCGCCGTATTCAACAAGCGATCTAAGCGCGAAATTGGCACACGCACCGTCGAACGGGTACTACTCACGGGCTTGGGGGCTTCGGCTGCGGCTGATTTTTTGGGTTTAGGCTTAGCAACCACTGGTTCAGACTTAGGTTGCTCAAGCACCACTGGCGCTGGCGCTGGTTCTGGTTCGGCCACAGGCGCGACAATTGGCGCAGCTTTGGGTGTTGCTGGAGCCGCAGGCAACGTTTCGCCAGCCGCCAAGGCATTCAATTGCTCCACCAACTGATCAACGTTGGGATCGGTTGGCGGTGGCTCATTAACTTGGGAATTCAGCACTAGCAGCACATCAGCACTGGACAGCAGCACATCGTTAATGCTCGAATTCATGGCCAACATGCCACTGCGCAAGGCTGAAAGCAAACTTTCCATGGTATGCGCCAGACGACCCATATCAACTTGGCCCAGCATGCGAGCCGAGCCTTTGATCGTATGCGCCGCCCGAAAAATCGTATCAATCGCTTCGCGATCGCCTGGGTTTGACTCCAAGGCCAATAAGCCTGTGGTCAAGGCCCGCACATTCTCTTCAGTTTCTTCGCGAAACTGGCCAAAAAATGCTGATAAATCAAAACCGCCCATGCGATAGCTCCTCGCTTAGCGTGTATGTGCCTCGATGTTGACCAACGAATGCAAGCGATTTGCAATCGCGGTGAGTTTGGATGCGGCATCGGCAGTTTGGCGCGAACCAGCCGCCGTTTGACGTGAGACTTCGGCAATTTCACGCATGGTTTCAACAACTTGCTCCGATGCAGTTTGTTGTTGAGCGGTTGCTAGGCTAATTTCTTGGGCTAATTGGGCGGTATGTTCGCCCAAAACCACGATTGAATCCATCTCTTGACCAGCGCGATGGGCCAAACTGACCCCTTGTTCGACTTCTTTAACGCTCTCTTCGGTGGCTAGCACTGAGGCATTAGTTGCAGCCTGAATTTCGGCAATCACATCTTTGACTTCACGTGAAGCGGCCAATGTACGATTAGCCAAACTCTTGACTTCGGCGGCAACCACCGCAAATCGCCGACCATGCTCGCCAGCCCCAGCCGCTTCGATCGCCGCATTCAAGGCCAACAAGTGCGTTTCATCGGAAACATCATCGATCAAAGCAATAATTTCGCTGATATGATGCGAACGTTCGCCCAAACTCAAAACCCGCGAAGAAACCTCTTGCACCCGTTGCTTGATTCGCTCCATACCTTGAATTGCTTCATCAACCGATTGCTGGCCCATCGCCAACGAGGTCAAGGTTTGTTGAGCAGCAATGCTGACTTGATCTGAGGCACTGGCGATTTGTCGCGCGGTAAAGCCCAATTCTTCAATGGTTGATGAAACTTCTGCGACTGCTGAGGCCTGTTCCGTCGCCCCTGAAGCTTGTTGCTGCGAGGCTGCCGATAATTCAGTGGCGGCAAATGACAGATCAGTGCCAAGCTCAATCTGCTGAATATTTTTCTCGATCAATTGTTCATTGGCCCGCATCAGGTCGGAAGTCCATTGCTCGCTCTTGAGTGAATATTCACCTAAAGCCCGGCTAAAAATGGTGGTCAGCACAATCGTCGTGGCCAAACCAACAAAAAACAGCACTGCTCCAACGCCATACACCCCAGCATTATTAGCGGCAGTCAGGGTTGTTACCTGAAATGATGCAAGGCTATCTTTGAGTAGCAGCAACATCCCATAGGCCAAGGTAATCGAAACCCCATAGGCCACAATTTCACGCCAAGTTGCCACCAAGCCCACGATAAATAGCATCACCAGCAATAACGAGACGATCAGACTTTGATCAATGCCACCATAGCGCACGGCACAAGCCAAGGCTGCCAACGAAATCGTGCCAATTAAAACATAGGTCGCAATTTGATCTTGGCCTTGCCGAATCATGCGCAAACTGAGCAAGGCAATTAACCAAACCGCCCCCATCGAGACGAATAAAACCCCAAGGGCATTCCATAATTGCGGATTATTGCGCTCGTAAATCCACGCCACCAAGACCACTAAAAAAGGCACGACCAAGGCAGCCAAGGCGACAATCCGCATAATCACGCGGCGGCGATCAGTCAAATTCGTAAAATCGAGCGAGAAAAGCGAACCTAAATTCGCCATGAGCAGACTCCTTGGCACTGGTCTAGCGCTTGGCATGTACCAGCACAAACAGTTCAAGATCAAGCATGAGGCATGGACGGTCATCGAGCATAATAATGCCCAAAATGCTGGGGTCGAGCAAGCTATCGGAAACTAAACTTGGCAGTGGTTGCAGGCTCAAGGCTGTGCTAATTGGGTCGCCCAATTGATCGACTACCACGCCCATGGCTGTTTGCCCAACCACAAATAAGGCTAAGCGATTGGCTTGTTGGCCAATTGGCTGCTGGAGCCACTGATTTAAGTCAATGACATCGATTGAATTGCTTTGCTGAATCACGCTGCTAATTGGTTGCCCAGTATTCGCAACATAATCCACACCAACCAAAGCAGTTTGGCGAATCAAGACCGTTTGATCGCCAACATTGACTGGATACAGATCGCTGACAACTGCCGGATTAACCATTGATCGACCCAAGCAAGGCATTAAGATCAAGCCAAGTTGCAAAACCAAACGGCGTTGGCAGCAAGCCTCGGCTAGCAACTGTCCCACGATGGGGAGTTGGCTCGGCCAAACTCACATTCAGCATCAACATATCGATCACCTGATCAACCGCAATTGCACAATCGATCTGTTCGTGAACGAGCAAAAAGCGACTGCGCCGGGTTGGGGTAATCGGCTTCATGCCTAAAACCACCCGCATATCAACCACCGTCAGCAAAACCCCGCGCTGATTGATAATGCCCATAATGGCTGTGGCAGTGCCTGGAATTCGGGTTGGATTGCGCCAACGTTCGATGCCACGCGCCTGCTCAACTGGCAAGGCAAACCGTTCTTGATCGAGGATAAAAACCACAAATTGCGCCAATTGATCCTCAACTTGGCTCACAACAGGCTCCCGCATGATTCAATAATGGTTGTATGGCTCAATTGAGCAGCAACCAAGCATTGAATCATCACAAATGGCGCGTTCTAAAGCAGCAAATCGTAGCTTAGCATAGTCGCAAGGTAGCCCAACTGTCAAGCGTACTAAAGCAAGTAATTTATAAGGATGAGGGATGAGGGGTCAGGTTTCAGGGGCGAGGGCTAGAAGTTCATGCAGAGCCACTAAGAAGGAGGAATTATGAGGGATGAAAGCAACCATCAAAAATTGAGGATCACGCTATTCAACGCAGAGGCGCAGAGAAAAATGAGGGAACAGATGTCAGGGTCAGCAGAAATTGGGACTTTGGGATAAGCAACCTTCGTGGCCTTCGTGCTCTTCGTGGATCAAAATAATCTTCGTGCCCTTCGTGGATCAAAACTATGAGCCTGATCCCCGATCCCTAACCCCTGATCCCTAACACCTATGCCCGATAGGCTTGCAATTGGTTGATTAAATTGCGGCCAGTAATGGGCTTGGCAAGGCTTAGGCGACCAGTGGTGCGGGGTTGGGGCAGGTCGGTCAGCAAAATATAATTCTGATGATCGCGGCAATTGAGCGTATTGCTGTGCTCGGTTGAAATTGCTTCATCAAGGATGATAAATTCTGGTTGATATTGCTCGTTCAGTTGAGCAGCGAGGGTGCAGGAATCGGCTTCGTAGACTGTATAGCCTGCCCGGCGAAGATGATATTTCATAAGCGTTCGGGTGATCCAATCGGGATCAACCAGCAAAACAGTCTTTAGCATACTTAACATCCTTATAGTGATGGATCATTTGGGCAACCATCACCACCACTATAAGAATGTAAGTTTACGAGTAAGATTACAAGCCGCGCCGTGGTTGCACGTCGAACACGTAACCCACGCCTCGCACGGTTTTTAAGTAGATTGGCTTGGATGGGTTGTCCTCAAGTTTGGTGCGCAACGAGCGAATTCGCACCCACAACGAGGATTGATCGCCCTCTTCGCCCAAACCCCAAGCCTTACGCAACAGGGTCGTGGTTGCCACCGCCACAGTTGGAGTTTGCAACAGCAAATACAACACCCGTAGCTCAATCGGCTCCAACGGAATCGCCTCGCCTTTGCGCAACAGAATATGTTGACCAAAATTGACTGAAAGATCTTCGTCAATTACGACCAACTCGCCCGGATGCAAGCCACCTTCATACGATTTAGTCAGCAGCTTGTTAACCCGCGCTCGCAATTCAGGGTAGCGGTAGGGCTTGGTCATATAATCATCGGCATGCTGTTCGAGGCCGCGCACGGTGGTAGCCTCATCGGAAATTGAGGTCAGCATAATCACTGGAATTTCCACATAGCGCCGCAAACGGTCTGACAACTCAAAACCGGTCATGCCAGGCATCATCAAATCGAGAATCGCCAGATCAGGCCATGAACTTTCAACCATCGTTAGCGCCGATTGGCCTGATTCTGCCGCCATCACCTCAAAACCATCGTTAAGCAAATTGCTCACGAGCGTGCGGCGAATAATCGTGTCATCATCAACTACAAGAATACGCCATCGTGCTGGCATCGGGTGTTACTCCTTCCAAGGTAGCTGCACGGTGACAGTCGTCCCCTTGCCTACTTGGCTATCTACGCTAATTGTGCCGCCATGAGCACCAACTGCTAAATTACAAAAGGTCAAGCCCAACCCAGTGCCCCGTGATTGGGCTGTAGTACGGCCTTGATAAAATTTATCGAAAATATGCGGAATATCTTCGGCAGCAATTCCCTGCCCCGTATCGCTCACGTTCAGGGTAATCAGTTGCTGCACTTGATCAATCGTGCCAACGACGCGAATTGTACCACCTGGTCGCGTCCATTTGATGCCATTGCTCACCAAATTGGCCAATACCCGTACCATTTTATGCTCATCAAGCACCACCAATGGTTCAGCTGGTAGATCAAGTTCAAAGCTCAGTTGTTGCTCAACCGTGATCCCCAAGACTTGCTCACTCAACAATTCACCCAAACGTTGCAGGCTGGTGGTTTCTTGGCTAAGCATCAAGCGGCCTGCCTCAGCCTTATACACATCGAGCAAATCATCAATCAGGCGTTGTTGGGCAGCTCCGGCTCGAAAACCAAGCTCGACAAACAATTTGCCATCATCATCAAGTTGGGTGGTCATCAAGGCATCAAAGCAGCCAACCATGCCCGCCAACGGTGCGCGTAAGTCGTGGGTCAGCATCTGAATAAAACCATCGCGGCTATCTTCAGCTTCGCGCAAACGGGTGTAAACCGCAGCGTTGGTTAAGGCGACGCTTAATTGATCAGTCAGGGCTTTGATCAAGGTTTCTAGCTCGGTGCGGAAGAAATTGCGCTGAGGATGCACCAAGATAAACACCCCAATGATCGTATTTTGGGCATAATTATGCAATGGCAAGGCCAGTGCCGAGCCAATTTCCTCACGATCATCATAAAAATGCTTCCAGCGGGGATCATTCTGGGCATCTTCGACAATTTGGACTTCGCCAGTACGCAAGGCATATGAAGCCAAGCCTTCACGCAACACCGCCTGAATCGCTTGCTCAGCCTCGGCAGGCGGCAAATGTGGCCGAAACAAGATCCGCCGCCAAACCCGATTTTGATCATCGAGCAGCAACACGCTACCACGGCTGGCTCCCAGCAGTTCATTGATCGCATTCAAGGCTTCGGGCAGCACTTGATCAATATCCAATGAGCGATGCAAGGTTTGCGAAACCCGATAGAGAAAGCGCAAACGTTCTTGTTCACGATGCAATGCCCGCCGTGTATGCTTCAGGCGCAGCAGCACCCGCATTCGAGCCAACAATTCATCACGATTAACGGGCTTGGTAACGTAATCATCAGCGCCCAAATCCAAACCAGTTACCGTGTCGGCGGTGGTTTGTTTGGCCGAAACAAAGATAATTGGAATAAATGGCAGATGATTGCGCTCACGAATTGCCTGAAGCGTTTGATAGCCATCCATCTCCGGCATCATCACGTCAAGCAAAATCAAATCGGGGACTTGTTGTTCGAGCATGGTCAAGGCTTCGAAGCCGCTACGAGCACAGGCAGTGGCATAACCAGCGCGTTCCAACATCCGCTGTAACACCATCACATTGGTGGTTTGATCATCCACAATCAAAATTAGTTCGGGTGTTGCTTGCATTCCTGTGCTCCATGCGCTGAAAATTACGAAGCTGACGCTAGCTCAGAAAGTTCCATCCAGCGTTCGTAGCTTTGTTCTAAGCTTTGGCTGACCTGCTCAAGTTCATTGTGCAAACGGGTATAGGCTTGATAATCGCTGCCTGCATTATTCAATGCTTCATTCAATTCGTTTTGGCGGGCTTCCAGTTTGGCGATGGTTTTTTCGAGTTCGCTCAATTCGCGTTGCTCTTTGAAGCCCAGTTTACGCGGTTTTTGCTCGCGCGGGCGCTCTTGAGTTGACGGTTTGGTTACAGCTTTGAGCGCGGCTTGTTCGCGTTCGTAGACTTCACGATAAGCCGAGTAGTCGCCTGGAAAGTGGCGTACCTTGCCATCGCCCTCGAAAATCAGCAAATGATCAACCGTGTTATCGAGAAACGCCCGATCGTGCGAGACGATAATCACTGCACCATTAAATTGCTCAATATATTCTTCCAAAATCGCAATCGTCTGCACATCAAGATCGTTGCTGGGTTCGTCGAGCAGCAGCACATTGGGGTTACGCATCAAGGTTCGCAATAAATAAAGGCGGCGGCGTTCGCCCCCCGACAAGCTGTGGATATAATCCCAATGCTGATTATTGGGGAATAAGAAGCGCTCAAGCATTTGGCTGGCGGTACGCAAACCCTCGCCTGTTTGCACTAACTCAGCACCATCGCTGACATAATCAATCAAGCGTTGGTTGGGGTTGAGATCGCTGCTACTTTGATCGTAATAGGCCACATGGATGGTTTCACCCACCACCAATTCGCCGCTATCAGGCTGCAAACGGCCTGCGATTAAATTGAGTAAGGTCGATTTGCCAACCCCGTTGGGACCGATAATTCCCAAACGATCGTCGCGAGTAAGTTGATATTCAAAATTGTGCAGCAAGGTTTTGCCAGCAATTTGCTTATTTACCCCATGCATTTCGATCAGCTTTTTGCCAATCCGCCGTCCGCTCGATTCAAGCTCCAATGTGCCACGTTCTTGACGACGCTCTTGGTTGATCAAGGCATTGGCGCGATCAACGCGGGCTTGTTGTTTAGTGGTTCGGGCTTGCGCACCTTGACGCAGCCAAGCCAACTCACGGCGCACCTCGTTGCGATGGTCAAGTTCAGCCTTGGCGCGTTGGCGTTCGCGCTCAATTCGCTCGACCACAAAACGCTCGTAATTACCAGGGTAGGAAAAGAGTTGATGATCTTCAAGCTCAACAATCGCCGTCACCACCCGATCCAAGAAATAGCGATCGTGGGTGATCAGCAGCAACGCGCCTTGCAAATTGGCTAAATAACCTTCCAGCCAAGCCACAGTGGTTGGGTCGATATGGTTGGTTGGCTCATCGAGAATTAGCAAATCGGGCTTTTCGATCAGCACTCGTGCCATTGCCACGCGCTTGCGTTGGCCGCCAGAGAGCGTGCCAAGTGGGGCATCAAGCGTGGTAATACCGAGCCGCGAAAGCACCGTGCGAGCACTCAACTCGGTATCCCAAGCATCAAGCGTGGTCAAACGTTCGCTCAACTCGGCCACAGCCGCCAGCGCTTTAGCATCGTTGGGGTCTTGCTCAAGCTGCACGCTGGCGAGGGTATATTGGCTGAGCAAATTTGCGCCTTCGCCCGCCGCCGCATAAACATAGTCCAACACCGTTTGGTTGGCATCCATCGGCGGATCTTGAGCCAAATAGCCGATTCGGCAATCTTTGCGCAAGGTTACGCGGCCAGTATCTGGTTGTTCTAAACCAGCAGCAATTTTTAATAAGGTCGATTTACCACTGCCATTGACCCCGATTAAGCCAATTCGATCGCCGCTTGCTAAGCCCAAGGAAATATTTTCAAACAACACTTTAGGGCCATAGGCTTTGGAAATAGTTTCTAAATTGATAATGTTCATGCATTCCTAACACATCTAGCTTATGGTGCAACAGCCTGTGCACACCGAAAACCAACATTGATATTGGCAAGGTCGGGACGGAACGAATTGCGGCCTGTGGTATGCGCCGACATCAGATCATCGAACCACGAACCACCGCGCAACACCCGCGAACCTGCGCCAGTCGGCAACTCGCGCCCATCATTGGGATGATAGGGATAGGGAATATACAGCGATTGCGTCCATTCCCACACGTTGCCTGCAAGATCTAGTGTGCCATAGGGGCCAGCGTTTGGCAATGTGCCAACAGGCATGGTTCGGCCTGGCCCAAAATCCTTGTTGTTGAGCAAACTCGCGTCAGCTTGATCGCCCCATGGGAAAATCGTGCGTTGATCGCCACGCGCTGCTCGTTCCCATTCGGCTTCGGTCGGCAAGCGCTTGCCACGCCATTCGCAATAGCTGCGGGCATCATCCCAAGTTACATTAACAACTGGATGTTGGCTCAGCGAGATTGGCACTGTGCGATCTGGCAGCCACAACGAAAGCCCAACCGGATCAAATGAATTGGTCGGGACAGCACGATCGGTTGCATTAATAAATTCAGCATAGGCTTGGTTGGTCACTTCAGTACGATCAAGATAAAAGGCCGTGGTCGAAATTGGGGTTGCTGGTTCTTCGTTTTGTAAGCCTTGCCAGCTATAGACTTCTTTGTAATGCGCCAAATCTTCGGCGGTCGCGCCCATCGTCCAGCGCCCACCTGCAATAAAATCCATGCCTTCGGGCACATAAAAATCATTGGTGACGCAGCGAAAGCCAATAATATTCAAGGGCAATTCAGGGTCACGCCGTTCGCGCACCGCCGCCCGAGCATTCTCAGGATTCGTGCCACTAAAACTACCGCGCACAATTCGCGAGCCAGGCTGGGTTGGCACTTCGCGACCATCAGCAGCATTGTAGGGGTAGGGCAAATCAAGACTGCTCGTCCATTCCCAAACATTGCCTGCTAAATCTAAAACGCCTTCAGGCGTAGCACCATTGGGATAACTGCCAACCGCTTGGGTATCGCCAGCAACCCCAGCGCCCCAAGCATTCAGCAAACTGGCATCCCACTGGTTGCCCCATGGATAGATACGACCGTCAGTGCCCCGCGCCGCCCGCTCCCACTCGGCCTCGCTGGGCAAGCGTTTATTTTGGGCTTGGCAGTAGGTCAAGGCTTGTTGCCACGAAACATTAATCATCGGGTATTCAGCATATTGAGCGTTATCATAATAATCAGTAACCGTCAGCGAACTACGATCAACTGGCTCGCTACAGCGTTGTTGCTCGACACAGGCACGATAGGCCGCTACCGTCACTTCAGTGCGATCAATATAAAAAGTTGGCAGATAGCCACGGCCAACTGGCTGCTCGTTGGGCGAGCCAGCATCGCTGCCAATCACAAATGTGCCACCTGGAATCGCCAGCATCCCCGGCGGAGCTGGCCCAATCACGATTGGCACGACTGTCGCCTCGATCGGAGTTGGCTCAGCGAGGCTGGGGGTAATTTGGGCCACGCTGGTTGGCTGAACATCGGGTTCAAACACGCCAAACGTGCGGGCCAGCAAGAAGCCAATCAAACCAATGCCAATCAAGGCCATTGCTAGCCACCACCAATTTGAGGGTTTGGGTTTGGCAAGCGTCGCTTGATGCAGCACCGTGGCTTCGGGCAAGGCGGCAACCTGATTTAATGAATGATCGACTGCCATCTGAAAATCACGCATCGATTGATAACGCTCATCAGGCTCAGGGTGCATGGCGCGATGTAGCACCTCGCTCAAAGCAGCTGGCACGGCGCTACGCAAATTATGCGCCAACGGCGGGCGAGTACTCTCACGTTTGGCTGGCTCAAAACGGGTCAACAATTCGTGAATCACCATCGCCAAACTATAAATATCCGAGCGATGGTCGGTTTGGCCGAAGCCATATTGCTCAGGCGGCGCATAACCAGGCGTGCCATAAATCACCGTATCGCCTTCTTGACCATGTTTGAACAAGCGAGCGATGCCAAAATCGATCAGGGCAATCCGGCCATCAGGGCGCAGCATAATATTTGGTGGTTTGAGATCACGATAAATAATCGGTGGATTTTGATTATGTAAATATTGCAGCACGGTAGTTAATTGGCGCATCCAATCGATCACCGTTTCCAAGGCCAATGGCTCAGTGCGGCCTTCCATTTCGGCGCGGAGCGTTTGGCCCTCGACGTATTCCATCACCAAAAATTCATTTTCGTCATGGCGAAATTGGTCGATCACGCGTGGCAAATTGGGGTGGCTTAGCCGCGCCAAGAGCGAAGCCTCACGCCGAAACTCGCCAACTGCGCGTTCCCAAGCATCGGTATCGCCTGGTTGATGCAAACCTGTCATCTCTTTGAGTGCAACCGGAGCATCACCAAGCCGCCGATCGGTTGCCAAATAAACCGCACCCATGCCACCACGGGCCAACGGGCGCACCACCACATAGCGATCAATCAATACATCGCCATTGGCAAGGCGGCCAGTCCAACGGGGCAGACCAGCACCACACTTGGGGCAAAAGCGTGCCCCAGTTTTCAATTCGGTTGAACAGCGTGGACAAACCATGAATTCAGCCTCTTGTGCAGCAGCATTGTCATCCTATTGTAGCACCCCGATCAAGCCATCTCAATCGTTAGAATGGGCTATTTAGCACTGATAGTCAGCTGAAAACCCTTGACACTCAACCCCTAGAGGGGATTCGCATTGGATCGCCCAAGCAAACAGGCAAGTTGGCCCTTGTTGATAGCTGCTCGAAAGCGTTTGATGTTAAAACTACCGCGCCTCAATTCTTAGCACAATCAAATGAGCACGATCTGCGTTAGTGCTTCCAGTTATGATCATTGACTTATCATTCCAACATGTGCTATACTCGATTTTAAAGAGGAGTATAAGACGACTTATGGCAGGAAAGAAAGCATTTGAGCCTCAACGGGTTCTCGAAAAAGCCATGAACGCCTTTTGGGAACGTGGTTACGAAGGGCTATCAATTGAAGATCTCGTCCACGTTACGGGAATCGGGCGCGGTAGTCTCTATGGAACGTTTGGCGATAAACATGCACTGTACCTAGCGGCTCTTAACCAGTATACTGCCGCTATTAAAGCCCAGACTACGGCTATTTTGGAGCAAACTGGCTCACTCCAAGTTGTATTAGGCCAGCTTTTCCAAGCCCAAGTTGATGCTTTGCTGCACGACCCAGCGCGGCGTGGATGTTTTTTGGTTAATGCATCCTTAGAAATTGCTCCGCATGATCATGCCGTTAACGAGATTATCCAGTCAGCATTGAATGAGTTCGAAGAAGCACTCTATCGGCTGCTGATCAAAGCGCAGGTTGCGGGTGAACTCTCGTGGCAACACGATCCCCATCAATTAGCGCATTTCTTGGTAGCAACCTTTGTCAGCCTGCGCGTGCTGGCGCGGAGCCAGCAACAGCGGGGAATGTTCGACGATATCGTAAAAACAGCGTTATCGATTTTAAACTAAATTTTTTTGATTTCATGTTTGAATAATCATTCAAACATTACCATTCATAAAGGAACAAATTAATGACATCGCAGCAAAAGGTTGTGCTCATCACGGGCGCATCATCAGGGATTGGGCAAGCAACAGCAGAATTACTAGCCGCCAATGGATTTCGGGTCTTCGGCACGAGCCGCAACCCGATTTCGCACAAGCACTCATTTACTTGGCTACCGCTGGATGTCCGATCGGACGATTCGGTATATGCAGCGGTTCAATCGCTGCTCGGCCAGACCGGACGGCTTGACATCCTTATCAATAATGCAGGCTATATGCAGGTTGGGGCGGTTGAGGAAAGTAGTATTGCCGATGTGCAGGCTCAGTTCGATACTAATCTGTTCGGTATTATCCGCATGATCAAGGCGGTAATGCCGATTATGCGCCAGCAAGGCAGCGGACACATTATCAATGTTAGCTCGATTGTCGGACATATTGCGCCTCCATATGGTGGCCTGTATAGTGCAAGCAAATTTGCCTTGGAAGGCCTGAGTGAATCCCTTAGTGCCGAGGTTCGGCAATTCGGCGTGAGCGTCTCGTTGGTCGAGCCAAGCTATGTGAATACGCCGTTCGTCGCGCAGCCGCCGACTACCCTGATTGGCGACTATTCCCCAGGTCGCCAACGTGCCCAACAAAGCTTCGCCACGAATACCAAGAAAGGTCTGGAGCCTGGCGCAGTGGCTCGCGCGATCCTGCAAGCAGCCACGAGCCAGCCCCGGCTACGCTACCCCGTTGGACGGGATGGAAAAATAGTCCTGATGCTGCAACGAGTGCTTCCAGAGGCAGCATTTGAGGCGCTCAAACGCCGCTTGTTCAGCAGTGAAAAGACCGCTGCCTAGTCTCATACACTGCGAACGGCAGCACGCTGATGGGAAAAGAAATTCCCATCAGCAGCGCCACATCCAACGATAGGAGCAAAACCGTATGATGAAAGCCTTCTTCATTGAGCGCTATGGCAACAAGGATCGGGTGCGGACTGGCGATCTGCCAATTCCAGAACTGCGGGATACTGATCTATTGATTCAGATCCACGCTGCTGGAGTTAACCCGTTGGATACCAAAATCAGGGACGGCGCGTTCAAAGCCATCTTGCCATATCGCTTCCCGCTCATTTTGGGCAATGATGTCGCTGGGGTTGTGGTTAAGGTTGGAGCAAAGGTGCAGCGATTCAAGCTGGGCGATGCGGTTTATGCTCGGCCAGCTGCCGACCGCATTGGGACTTTTGCCGAATTTATTGCAATCAACGAAGCAGATGTCGCGATCAAACCAAAAGAACTGAGCATGGCCGAAGCGGCTTCCTTTCCGCTGGTTGGCCTGACTGCTTGGCAAGCCTTGATTGAACAAGCACAGCTCAAAAAAGGGCAAAAAGTTTTCATTCAGGCAGGTTCCGGTGGGGTTGGGACAATTGCAATTCAGCTGGCCAAACATGTGGGTGCGATTGTCGCGACAACCACGAGCAAGGCAAATTTTGATTTTGTGAAGCGCCTCGGGGCCGATATTGTGATTGATTACAAGACCGAGGATTTCGAAACAATCCTGAAGGACTATGATGTGGTCCTGAATAGTCAAGAGGGAACAATCATCGAAAAATCGCTTCGCGTGTTAAAACCTGGCGGAACGTTGATCTCGATTTCGGGACCACCTGATCCCGCGTTTGCCCAAGAAATTGGCGCGAAGTGGCCCGTTCGCATGCTTTTGGGCGTTTTGAGCTATCGCATTCGCAAAAAAGCTCAACAACAGCAGGTACGCTATTCATTTCTGTTTATGCGGGCGAGCGGTGAGCAGCTCGGCGAGCTTAGTTCGTTGATCGACGCTGAAATTATCCAGCCGGTTGTGGATCGGAGCTTTGCCTTCGAAGCAACCAAAGAGGCCTTGGATTACGTTGAAACAGGCCGAGCCAAAGGCAAGGTCGTCGTCACGATGCGCTAAGCCGTGCTTCGTTGCAATTGAGTAGATGGAATATCCATTTAAATAAACAAATGTGCCCATCTACCAAAGCATCAGAGTGTCATGCGGAGCGCCTTCGCTGCAAACTCATGCATAAGCGCCTTCAATTCAGCTGGTTGCCGAATCGTAGCTGACAGATCGATCTGTAACAAGCGGTGGGCAATCGAGGTTAATTCGTAGGTTTCCCGCCGCCAAATAATCCCAACGTCGCTTTCCTCAAAGGTTCCAGCCGCTGGTGGCAGCACATGGCGCACCTGTTCGATAGTTGCTGCAAAAATAACCTCAACCGCATATGGCCCTGCCATGGTGGCCAACGTAGTGTGCATGTGTTGTAACGCATCGAAGTCTTGGGGATGCTCAAATGGCTGATTGAGCAACTTCAAGGCTTGAATGCGATCAATGCGAAATGTGCGCAGATCATTGCGTTGGTGACAATAGCCAACGCAGTACCAGTACCCCTGATAATAGACTATTCCATAGGGATCAAACACCCGTGCCGATTCCTCGCCATTGTATGTTTGATAGCTCAGCCATACCTGCTGTCGCGTATGCACCGCCACACTTAAGCTGGCGACGATGCTTGGCTGCAAAAAGGCAGGCGGTGGAGCAACATGAAACGTAATCGCCTCTTGGAAAGCCCTTACCTGATCAAGCAGAATTGTTGGCATAACCCGTTCAAGTTTGGCGATTGCACCCTCGATTGCGGTCGCATCAGCTGGAAATTGCAAAGCCTGAATCATGCGTAATCCCAATACCAGTGCCATGGCCTCAGCCGGATTAATCATCAGGGGCGGGATGGTATAGCCGCGCCCAAGATAGTAAGCACCATCAGGGCCGCGCTCAGCCTCAATCGGAATGCCCATATCTTGCAACATCACCACATAGCGGCGCACTGTTCGTTGGCTAATTTCGAGGCGGCTGGCAAGTTGAGCACCGCGCATCCGCTGGTGCGATTGTAAGAGTTCAAGGATGGTTAGCAAGCGGGTTGTTGGGCTATACATCGATTTATAGCTCCTTGGATTAATTAGGTCTGATTCTGACCGCATTATACTCTATACTCACAGAGTAAAACCGATTTATCAACGACTGGCATAGCAAATAGTGCCAGCCGTGAATGACCAAGGAGCAATTATGACAATCGCAGTAACCCCCCATCTCAACTTTCATGGCAATGCCCGTCAAGCGCTTGAGTTTTATCAAACTGTGTTTGGAGGAGAGTTGGTGCTTACGACCTACGCTGATGTTGGTGCACCAAAAGACACGCCGATCGCTGATACGATCATGTGGGGACAAGTAACGACGACCAGCGGTTTCGGCTTGATGGCCTACGATATTCCAACCACAGAGCAGCCAGCAGCGCTACAGACCGTGACATCTCGCGCCAATGGCCTAACCCTGACCCAAGCATCATTCTTTATCTCGCTCCGTGGGCAACAGGTTAACGAGGTTATGGAGCTGTGGGCAAAACTGGTTGAGCAGGCAACAATCATCGAGCCGCTTGCCCAAACACCTTGGGCGCAGCTATTTGGCATGCTTACCGATCGTTTTGGGATTACCTGGGTTGTCGATGTGGTATAGGGTTTAAACCAACAATTAGTATATCCAGACACATTAATCAGCAGCTCTAATATACGACGGAATAGGTTCTTGACAAGAAAAAGAATGCTATTCCGTCATATTGCAACCCCAATCATGACCGATACAGTGTGGTCACACTAAAAATCGATTGATCAATTAGCGCTAAATTGCAATCACATACAACTAGTAAAATCACCCCTATTCCTATAGCCAATCGGCTGTTGCATCACCCGTACAGCGTGCTATACTTCAGATCTCAGAACTAGCACCATGTAGGAAGGAAGTCCTTGTGGCCGATGCAGCAGCGTTACTTGCACAAGCACAGACCCAATTGGCAAATGCCTTGCAGGCCTTGCGAGGTGAGGCCGCCCAACTGCGTGAGCGCCATACGGCGATTGCCCAGCAAGGTCGCCAGATGTATCGAACTGCCGATGAGCTAGCGGTTCAGCGCACCTTCGCTGAGCAACTTGGCACACCAGCGGTCGGGCGTTTGCGCCAACAAGAGGCCGAACTGCGCAGCAAAATGGCCAACCTCGATGCTGAAACCAGTGCCACCGCCGAAGCCCTCAAGCGGCTCGAACAATTGATTCGCCAGATCGAAATGAGCAGCACCAGCCTCAGTGGCACAACCACAATTGGCCAACAAAATGACCCGTGGGCTTTGGCCTTACGTGGTCAAATTATCCAAGGCCGCGAAGACGAACGCTTACGCCTGGCCCGTGAAGTCCACGATGGGCCAGCCCAAGTTTTAGCGAACGTGCTGATGGGCTTGGAACATGCCATGAATCTGCATCAAAGTAATTCGCCGCAGATGGAGCCATTTTTGCACGAATTGCGTAGCGCCGCTCGCCAAGGCTTGCATGAAGTTCGCGGCTTTATCGCCGATTTACGGCCAGGTGCGCTCGACCAAGGCTTCCCAACTGCCCTCGCTGATTATGTTCAAAAATACCAACAAACGACCAAGGTCAAAGTTACGATTGACCTGCTCCACTGGCCAAACCGCCTTCCGGCTGAAGCTGAGATTGTGCTCTATCGGGTAACACAAGAAGCATTGCAAAATATTCATAAACATGCTCGCAATGCCAATGTTTTGATCCGCAGTATGTTGCAAGGCAACCTGCTGATCGTCACCATCCGCGACGATGGCCCGGGCTTTGATCCACGAGAAGTTGTGCGGCGCTCTGGCAAAGAGAGTTGGGGATTGACCAGTATGCGCGAACGAGTCGCCTTACTTGGCGGAGATTTTGCAATTGCTTCACGCCCCGGGGCTGGCACTGAAGTTACCATCCGGATTACCATCTAAGCTCATCCAGAAGGAGATACCCATGGAGCTAATTCGTGTTCTTATCATCGATGATCACCCACTTTTTCGCCAAGGCATCTGCTGGAGCCTCGGCCAAGAAAAAGATATTGAGGTGATTGGTCAAGCAGAAAATGGCGCTGAGGCTATCAAGCTTACCGAAACCCTCAGTCCCAATGTTGTGTTGCTGGATATTAATTTGCCTGGCTTGAATGGTTTGGAAGTTGCTCGCGTGCTCAAACGCCGCGCTCCACGCATGGGCATTATCGTACTTAGCATTCACGACGATGATGAACAATTGTTCAACGCAATCAAGGCTGGCGCTGCCGCTTACGCTTCCAAGGAAATCGATCCCACCCAGCTCGTCGGCATGATTCGCGATGTGGCTCATGGCCGTTATGTGATCAACGAAAGCGTTATGTCCAAGCCGCATGTGGCCACCCGCGTGCTCAACCAATTCCGTGAGCTTTCGAATGTTGCCAACAACAGCGAAGATACCTCGTCGATGTTTGCCCCATTGACCAGCCGCGAAATTGAAATTCTCGATTGTATCGCGCGTGGTCTTTCCAACAAAGAAATTGCCAACCAGCTGTCGATCAGTGGCCAAACCGTCAAAAACCATATCACCTCAATTCTCAGCAAGCTCCAAGTCAACGACCGCACGATGGCCGTTATTCACGCTATTCAACAAGGCTGGATCAAACTAGGCTATGATGAAAGTCGCGAAAGCCGCAGCCGCACCGCTTGACGAACCAGCCTGCTCTCGGTTAAAGTTGGCCCATCGCTGTTAATTCGCAGCCTCGCAGTAGCGAGGCTGTTCTTTTTGGAGCAGAGTAATGTCGATCGCATTTAACGACCTTGGGCGACATGTCGCCACTATGGCCGAGGAGATCGAAGCAGCCAGCACCCGGGTGTTGCGCAGCGGTTGGTTTGTTTTAGGTCCAGAAGTTCGCGCCTTTGAAGCAGAATGGGCAGAATATTGTGGCGCACGCCATTGCATTAGCCTAGCAACTGGCACTGATGCCTTGATTTTAGGCCTCCGTGCCTTGGGCTTGCAAGCTGGCGACGAAGTGTTGACCGTGGCCAATGCTGGCAGTTACACCACCTTCGCCACCCATACCGTTGGCGCAACCCCACGTTATGTCGATGTTGATTCAGCGAGTTATACGCTTGATCCCAGCCAATTGGCCGCCGCGATTACCCCACGCACCAAAGTGATTGTGCCGGTGCATTTGTATGGTCAGGTTGCTGATCTTTCGGCGATTTTGGCGATTGCCGCTGACCATCAATTACCAGTGCTCGAAGATTGTGCTCAAGCCCACGGGGCACGCTACCAAGGCCAGCACGTCGGCACATTCGGCGCTTTAGCCACATTTTCGTTCTATCCAACCAAAAATTTGGGCGCGTTGGGCGATGGCGGGGCAATTATTACCAACGACGATGGCTTGGCCGCCCAAATCAAGCAATTGCGCACCTATGGCTGGGCCAATAAATATCAAGTAACCCTCGAAAAAGGCACCAACAGCCGTCTCGATGAACTTCAAGCAGCTATTTTGCGGGTCAAATTAGCTCATCTTGATGCCCAAAATAGCCGCCGTCAAGCGCTTGCTGCCCGTTATAACGCTGGCTTAGCCGCAACTCCGCTGCAATGCCCACAGCTCGATAATGCTCAGCATGTCCAGCATTTGTATGTGGTGCGGGTTGCCGCCGAACAACGCAATGCCCTGCGCCAACATTTGCAAGCAGCAGGCATCGGCAGCGACGTGCATTACCCAATCGCCGACCATCAACAGCCAGCTTGGGCCGAGCGCTATCAGGATGTGCATTTGCCGATCACCGAAGCGCTGAGCAATGAAATTCTGTCGTTGCCATGCTACCCTGAGCTAAGCGATGCCGAAGTTGATCAGGTGATCGACTGCATTCAAGCTTTTTTTGCCGCTTAATACCTCGTACCATGAATCAGGCAGCAGCCACCCAATCATTCCCCCGCCTCGCTGCTGCCAAGCCTGCTGAGTTACTTTCGTTTAATCAGCAATCTGCCCGATTGACAAGCAACCCGCGCCTGAATATAGTTGACAGTCAGCAGCCTTCAAGCCTTGGGGTAAATGTATGCAGCAAATTGAAACCTTATATCTGCCCAACTTAAAACGTAAAGATGATAAACAAGACCCGTATTTGGTTCAGCGTATTGATGATAACGAAGCAGATACTCCAACCTTAGTTCCTTTGACTCAACTCGATAGCCTCTCACGGGTCAATATTTTAGTTGGTACGAATAATTCAGGTAAAAGTAGATTTATGCGCTTGTTAACTGAAACAACCAATTTTTCAGTTCGATTAAGAGATGTTGATTTTATCAATCGTACTATAGGAAATGCTATTGATAAAATTATCAGTACTTATACTTTCATAGGACATACACAAATTAGCAAATATGATACTTCCTTCCTCACGAAATTAAAATCGAAACTGATAACTAAAAATAATACAAATACAAGTACTAACTATCAAAATATTTTTGATGTATTTAATCATTTATCAGAATACAATTCAATATATGATCAACTTAAAGACATTAAAAATATTTCAAAAGAAATAGTTGAAATTTTAAAATCTACTCAATTAAATCTAACAAAAAATATCTATATCCCAACTATCCGTGGCTTGCGACCCTTAAACAGCAACTATACTGATTTTTATAAGATGCAAACTATTCAAAGCTATTTTAAAGATGCTGAACATAAACCTGAAATTTTCACAGGTTTAGGGCTTTATCAAGAACTACGCCATTATTTGCTTGGTAATAATGATCAGCGTACAAAAATTAGAAAATATCAAGAATTTATCTCGAATAGCCTGTTTGAAGGCAAAGAAGTTACGCTAATTCCAAGCGAAGAACAAAAGATTGTGGTGGTTAAAATCGGTAATGAGCTTGAACGGCCAATCCATGAGCTTGGCGATGGGATTCAATCAGCAATTATCTTGACTTTCTTGCCATTTGTAAGTCTTGAGAATTGCATTTTCTTTATCGAAGAACCAGAGCTTTTTCTACACCCCAGCATGCAGCGCAAAATTCTGGAGTTTTATCATTCTTTAGATCGCCACTTGTTCTTTATGACAACCCATTCTAATCATTTGCTAGATATTACGATTGATATTCCTGAAATTTCAATCTATAGCTTTCGAAAATTGCTTACCAGCAGCGACGATGACCAAATGCCACAATTTGTTGTTGAGAATGTTGATAACAATCAGAGCAGCTCCTTAGAATTATTGGGGGTACGAAATTCATCAGTCTTGTTGGTTAATGCCACAATTTGGGTTGAGGGAATAACCGACCGTTGGTATTTGCGTGAAATGCTCCGAATGTATATGGAAACTTTGCCAAACCCAAAACCCAAGCTCGAAGAAGATATTCATTATGCTTTTGTCGAATATGGTGGCGATAATATTAACCATTTTTCATTCTTGGATATGGAAGAGCATCCTATTATCGTAGATCGTTTATGCGCCAAAGCAATTGTTATTATCGATCAAGATGATGAGCAGAAAAAATTAGATCGTAAGCAGCAACTTCAGGCTAAACTAGGCGATCGTCTAATCATTTTACCCTGTCGTGAAATTGAAAATAGCCTACCGCCAGAAGTTATTCGCTCAGTTGTAATTGAGTATGAAACAACTAAGCAAAACCCAAAACCCGAATTAAATTCTTTTATATATGCAGATTATCAAAATGAGCCATTAGGGAATTTTATTAAGGATCTTATAATTAAAGGAGCACAATCTCGTAGAGGTTGTTATAGTAGTGGATCAGGAACTATTACTCAAAAACTAGATTTCTGCAAAAGAGCACTTAAGTATATTAATCCATTAACCGATGCAGAATTAGCAAAATTAGACACAGAGGAACGTCAATTGAGGCATCTGGAGTTATTTCAGGCACTACCAGAATCAACTCAACAGATAATTATAAAACTCTATGACTTTATCAAAGCACGAAATATTTGAATCTAATCGTATATTCAGCCCATAATCCTGATCCACGAAGGACACGAAGATTGAAACCACGAAGAACGCGAAGAGCGCGAAGACTGCTTATTCCAACGTCCTGACCCCTGACTGCTGACATCTAATCTCCTCATTTTTCTCTGCGCCTCTGCGTTAAATGCTAATTTCTAATCTCTGATCTCTACCCTGCGTTTCATCCTTCATCCCTCATAATTCATCCTTAAAAAACTACCCCTCACCTCAATATCGAGGCAAGGGGCGTTTTTGATTGCGATCAGCTTAATTTAGCTGGCGATAACGTCTTGGCGAATAAATGGCATCAGCGCAATTGTCAGCACTTCGTCCATGGTTTCAACCGGAATCAATTGCAGATCTTGACGCACCTTTTCGGGCAGATCAACAATATCTTTGGCGTTTTCCTTGGGCAAAATGAAGGTTTTGATGCCTGCGCGATGGGCTGCCAAGGTTTTTTCTTTCAAGCCACCAATTGGCAAGACCCGCCCGCGCAAAGTGACTTCGCCAGTCATGGCTACATCGCGGCGCACAGCCCGACCAGTCATAGCGGAAATCAACGCAATCGTCAGGGTAATCCCAGCCGATGGGCCATCCTTGGGCACTGCACCTTCGGGCACGTGGATATGGATCGAATGCTCGTCAAAGTAATTTGGCTCAATGCCCAACTCTTTGGCACGATAACGCACATACGACATCGCTGCCTGAGCCGATTCCTTCATTACATCGCCCAATTGACCAGTGAGGCGCAATTCGCCTTTGCCAGTCAATGGCAAGACTTCGAACGAAAGAATATCACCACCCGTTGGTGTCCAAGCAACCCCAGTCGCTACCCCAATTTGATCAGCAACTTCGGCCATGCCAAAACTGAAATGTTCAGGCCCAAGGTAGATTGGCACATCAGCAGCGTCAATCAAGAACTTGGTTGGCTCGACTTTTTTGGCCTTCTTGCGGCGCTTCTTGCCTTCTTGCGGTGCTTCTTCATCCTGCGATTCAGCTACCTTGCGGGCAATTTTGCGACACAAGGCCGCAACTTCGCGCTCAAGGTTACGCACACCAGCTTCGCGGGTATATTCACGAATCAACTTCAAGATCGCAGCATCGGTTAATTCCAACTGGCTGCTTTCGAGGCCATGGAACTCGCGTTGCTTGGGCAACAAGAAGCCTTGAGCAATCGCTAGTTTTTCATCCTCGGTATAACCGCCAATCTCGATAATTTCCATGCGGTCGCGCAGTGGCGCTGGAATTGGCTCAAGTTGGTTGGCGGTTGCCACAAACACTACTTGGCTCAAATCAAACGGAATTTCCAAATAGTGATCTGAGAAGGTGTTGTTTTGCTCCGGATCAAGCACTTCTAGCAGTGCCGAAGTTGGGTCGCCCCGGAAATCATTGCCAATTTTGTCAATTTCATCAAGCATAAAGACTGCTTGACGCGATTTGGAGGTTTTCATGCCTTGAATAATCCGGCCTGGCATGGCTCCGATGTAGGTGCGGCGGTGGCCGCGAATTTCGGCCTCGTCGTGTACACCACCCAGCGACTGACGCACGAATGGGCGATCCAAGGCGCGAGCAATCGAGCGCCCAAGGCTGGTTTTACCAACCCCTGGCGGGCCGACGAAGCACAAAATTGGTGAACGCATTTTGCTACCAGCGAGCTTGCGCACCGCCAGATATTCCAAAATCCGCTCTTTGACTTTTTCCAAGCCATAGTGATCTTCGTCAAGCACTTGGCGCGATTGCACCAACGAAATTGCGGCGACTTGATCAGCATTCCATGGCAAAGCAATAATCCAATCAAGGTAGGTGCGAATCACGCCAGCCTCGGGCGAATTCATGCCTTGTTGGGCGAGACGCTTAATTTCGTGCAAAGCTTGATCTTTGACATATTGCGGCGCGTTGAGTTCATTGACTTTGCGGCGCAATTCATCAATTGGATCATCACCATCGTCATCTTCGCCTAATTCGCGGCGAATTACCCGCATTTGCTCGCGCAAGAAATACTCTTTTTGACCTTGATCAAGCACTTCTTTGGTGTCGGATTGAATTTTGGCGCGGAGCCGCAACAGCTCTAATTGACGGGCCAAGATCACCTGCACCCGATTCAAACGTGCCAATGGCTCCATTTCATTCAACAATTCCAAGCGATCTTGGAATGAGAAAGCGGGGCCGTAGGTCACCAAATCGGCCAAATGGCCAGGTGTCGTAATGCGGTGCACAAAGGCAACTGCTTCTTGAGGAATTTCGCCTAAATAATCGACAAATTCAGTAATTTGCTGTTTGACCGTATCCATCAAGGCATCGACTTCGATGCCCTTGGGTTCTTGATCGGGCAAGTAGCGGCAAGCTACACGATAGAAGGGATCGCTCTGAACACAATCAACAATCTCAGCGCGGGTAATCCCTTCGAGCACAATTTTTACCGTGCCATCGGGCAATTGGGAGAAATCTTCCAAGCGAGCGACCACGCCAACTTTGGGTAGTTGTTGGGGTTCGTGGCCTTTATAAGCTTCAATTTCAGCCTCAGAAACAAAGATCAACAAAACATGTTGATCGTCTTCCATAGCTTGTTCCATGGCCCGATAAGACTTGCCCTGCCCAACCTGGAGCGGCACAGTCATGTGCGGCATGATCACAATTTCGCCCAATACCACCAACGGTAAAGTGCGCTCGGTTCCTGTACGAGGGCGGTCTTTTTCTCGGGTCATATCAAAAATCCCTCATTTCGCTGTGGCAGAATAGCCACACAGAGTGGGTTAAAAGCATCATAATACGTCTTTATAGTATACGCTAACTTATCTTAACGGCAAGCATCGATTGTCCTATTTTGGCGTAATCTTGCTAATTTTAATACTCTGTTAGCACAGATCCAGTACTTTCGTTGGTTTCAAATTGCAATTGATACAAACGAGCGTATGTACCAGCTTGGGTCAAAAGCTCGCTATGGCTGCCAAGCTCGGTTACTTTGCCCGCCTCAATCACGGCAATTCGCGTGGCATTTTTGACGGTCGAAAGTCGATGGGCAATCACAAAAGTCGTGCGACCTTGCATCAAGCGTTCTAAGGCTTCTTGGACCAAACCTTCCGATTCGCTATCCATGGCCGACGTTGCTTCATCGAGAATTAAAATGCGCGGGTTTTTGAGCAAAGCCCGAGCAATTGCGACGCGCTGACGTTGCCCACCAGAGAGTTTAATCCCACGTTCGCCGACGATCGATTCGTAGCCACCCTCGAAATTGCTAATAAATTCATGGGCATTGGCAGCCTGGGCAGCTTCAATCACTGCTTCCATCGGCGCATCAAGGTTGCCATAACGAATATTATCGGCAATCGTACCACTGAATAATAGGGTTTCTTGCGGCACAATCCCAATCTGGGAGCGTAACGAGGGCAAATCGACATCGCGAATATCAAAGCCATCAACCGTAATTCGCCCCGCGGTTACATCGTAAAAACGTGGAATGAGATTAACTAAAGTTGATTTGCCAGAACCACTTGGCCCGACAATCGCCATAACCTCGCCAGGCTCAACTTTGAGGTTGATGTTGCTCAAAACAGGGGTATTGCTTTCGCCATAGTTAAACGATACATCTTCTAAATAAATTTCGCCTTCGATTGGCGGTAAGTTGATTGCATTGGTTTTGCTGGCGATTTCGGGAGCTGTATCCAAAATGCCGAATACCCGGGCAGTCGAACCAAGTGCCTCTTGCAATTGGCTGTACAAGCTGGTAAATGTGCCCAGCGAGCCAGCAATCACGGCAGCATACAACAAGAAAGCGATTAAATCGCCAAGCTGCATCGTGCCATTTAATACTTGACGACCACCAAACCAAAGCACAAACACCAATGCCCCAAAGCCCGAAAACGAGACAATTGGCACAAACTGAGCACGAGTTTTGGTCCGGCGCATCGAGGCCGAAAACGCATGTTCAATTGCTCCGCTAAATCGCTCAACTTCGTATGGCTCACGGGCAAATGATTGCACGATTCGCACGCCAGAGATGGTTTCTTCCAGCACCGATGAGGCTTCAGCCATGCGATCTTGGACTTCGGTGGACATATTGCGAATCCGACGGCCATAGATAATCGCCAGCACAATCAACAAGGGAATCAGCAATAGGGTAATCGCAGTTAGTTGCCAACTGAGATTAATCATCATAATGAAGCTACCGATAAAGGTAATACCATTTTGCAGAAACGCGGCAACCGCATTTGTGCCGATCCCCTGAATCACCGTAACATCGTTGGTGACCCGTGAAGTTAATTCGCCGACACGGCGTTCGCTGAAAAAGGCCAACGACAGCCGTTGTAAATGCGAATAGACCTCAATTCGCAAGTCGGCGACTGCTCGTTCGCCAACGTAGGTCAAAAAATAGCCTTGAATATAGTTAAACACCATTTGGGCAATAAATACACCCATCAAGCCAATCGCAACGTTGTCTAAGGCGGCGGTGCTTGAAGCATCTTTGACCGTTTCAACCAAATTGCGAATTGCTAATGGCATAACCAGGCCAATGCCACTGGAAATTGCCAAACACAGCAGCGCCAAGCCTAAGCGCCAGCGATAGGGATAGACATATTGAAACATGCGCCGCAACTCTAAATGGCGCAAATTTCCCAATTGTTTCGGTGCTTGTGCCAGCATCACATCCATCCTTCAGCCAACAATACCCTCGTTGGCACGTATATACGTGCTTGCCCAGCAACCAGCAAGCGCTGTATGATCAATCAATCGGTTACTGATGATTGTACGTGGCTGATGGGTGATGTCAATCGCTGTGTTGGTTAGCAGATGTTACCACCAGCCGTTATTCGGTTCGGCGCGGACGATATTGGAGTGCTTCGGCTAAATGCGCTGGTTGAATTTGCGCAAGATTGGCTAAATCGGCGATGGTTCGGGCCAATTTAAGCACGCGATGATAACTACGGGCTGAGAGTTGTAATTGTCGCATGGCGGCTTTCATCAAGCTTTGGCTCGCCGAATCTAGCTCGCAGGCATGGCGTAACTGGGCTGGCCCCATATCACTATTGGTCAATATATGGTGTTTGCCAAAACGCTCGGCTTGGCGTTGACGAGCTAAAACCACGCGATCACGAATTTGCTCCGATGGCTCGCTACTACGCACACTCGCAAGTTTTTCATACTCCAGCCGTGGCACTTCAATATGAATATCAATCCGATCGAGCAATGGCCCTGAGATGCGTTTTTGATAACGGGCAATTGCGGCTGGCGGGCAAACGCATTGGCGGGTGGGGTCGCTATAGTAGCCACATGGGCAAGGATTCATGGCTCCTATTAGCACAAAGTTTGCCGGGAATGTTAGCGTGCCCGCTGCCCGACTAAGCACTACCGTATGATCTTCGAGCGGCTGGCGCAGCACTTCGAGCACTTGTTGGCTAAATTCCGGCATTTCGTCGAGAAATAACACCCCTCGATGAGCCAGCGAAATCTCGCCTGGCTGAGGCGTGCGGCCACCGCCAACCAAGCCAGCATTAGAAATTGTGTGGTGCGGCGCACGAAATGGTCGGGTACGAATAAAGGGCATGTCGTTGGGCAACAAGCCTTTAACTGAATAAATTTTGGTCACATCTAAGGCTTCGTCGAGGCTGAGCGGCGGCAAAATTGAAGGTACGCAGCGGGCGAGTAAGGTTTTGCCAGAACCAGGCGGGCCGCTCATCAAGACATTATGCCCACCAGCTGCGGCCACTTCCAAAGCGCGTTTCACGTGTTCTTGGCCTTTGACATCGGCAAAATCAACGTTATAGCTCAGGCTTTCGGCGGCTGGGGGCTGGCCCTCGTAGGCTTCGATGTAGCGCTCGCCATTGAGATGGGCGGCAATATCGACGATTGAACGCACTGGAATAACGGTAATGCCACTGAGCAAGGCCGCTTCGGCTGCATCGCAATGGGGCACATAGGCGGTTTGCAAGCCTTCGCGCCGCGCAATTGTGACCATTGGTAAGATGCCATCAGTATGCCGCACTGCGCCATCAAGCGATAGTTCGCCGACAAACAAGGCTTGGCTTACATCGGCAGCAATTTGGCCTGAGGCTAACAAAATGCCGACGGCTATTGGTAAATCGTAGGCTGGGCCAGCTTTGCGTAAATCGGCTGGAGCCAAATTGACGGTGAGCCGCGAATCGGGAAACGAGCCGCCGCTGTTGCGCACTGCTGCTCGCACTCGCTCTTTGGCCTCCTGCACAGCGGTATCGGGCAAGCCGACAATTGTGAATGATGGCAGGCCACGACTGAGATCAACTTCGACTTCAACTAACGCGCCATCTAAACCCACAACGGCGCAGCTCCAAACTTTCGCCAACATAATGACACCCCCGTAACAATTTGCTATCGGGAGTTAGAGCCACATGTTGGCGATTTTTGGCATGGAGTCGGCGAAATTGAGGAAAATTGCCAAAACTTAGTTGACAGCGACCCAATCGAGCTTTACCAATTTATCGGCGACGCTGTTCATGTCGGCACAACGGCAGGCTGGCTGGCGCTGGACAACAATTTGCCAAGCACGACAAACGGTTTGCACTGGCCAACAATCTTGGCTGGGTACTTGATGCGCAGCACTCACATGGTTGATAATTTCTTCAGCAACCATGTAGGCATCGTTATCGTTGATGCCTTCAGCTTCGCGAACAATCACGGCTAATTGGACTATATGGCTTGCTAATTTGAGCAAGACTCCACGGCTTTTAACACGTTCGGTTTGCATGTTCTGCGATCCTTTGGCACGAAGGATTGATAGGACGTTTATGGCAAATACCACGAATGGTATGCGTAAAAATCAATAAAAATAGCGGTACGGAATGGTATCACGTACAGCTAGGCACAAATCCAACCCATTTGCTCAAGACCTTGTACTTGCTCGCCGACGGCGGCGAGGCCAAGGCGTACAGCTAGGCACAAATCCAACCCATTTGCTCAAGTAGTCGAATGCAAGGTAGAGCGTTGCTAAAGAGCATTATTATCTCTAAATCTTTCTCTTATTAATAGTAAAACATTCGTAGCCGAATTTCAATAGATTTTTGGTCAAATTATTATCCAAATAATAAATCGTTAATAAAATTTGATTATCCCAAAGCCAATAACTATTTGTACTAGCATTTGATAAATAGCACAATAGTTCTGATTATTACTCATAAGGAGATCAATTCATGGCCCAATTTGCTGCTGAGTTAATTCAAACGTTGCGCCAAGCTCAATCGTTGGTGGTTTTGACAGGTTCAGGAATTTCGGCTCCCAGCGGAATACCGACCTATCGCAGTGCCGCCGCCGATGCCCGTTGGACGGCCTATGACCCTGATAAAGTTGCGACATTCGCGGGCTTTGAGCGTGATCCAGTTGGGGTTTTTCAGGTGTATCAAGCCATGAAACGCCAGTGTGAGCAGGCTCAGCCAAATGCTGGTCATTATGCACTTGCCCAGCTAGAGCAACTAGTTGGGCAATTTAAGCTATTTACTCAAAATATTGATAGTTTGCATCAACGGGCTGGCTCAAGCCAGGTTTACGAGGTGCATGGCAGTTTGGCTCGAACAATCTGTTCGCGCGAAGGCAACTTGGTTGAAACCTGGAATCCTGAGCAGCCAATTTGCCCTAAGTGTGGTACGCCGTTGCGGCCTGATATTGTTTGGTTTGGCGAATTGTTGGATGCAGCAATTTTGCAAGCGGCCAAAGCTGCGTTTGATACAAGCGATGTGGCTTTGGTGATTGGCACATCGGCGCTTGTTGAGCCAATTGCTTCGTTGCCACATCGAGCCTTGCGGCGCAAAAAAACGGTGATTGAAATTAACCCTGATATGCCGTTGCGGGGAATTGCGACTTTTTCGTTGGCAGGCAGCGCTGATGCGGTGTTGCCACAATTGATTAAAGAGGTTTGGAAGCTTTAAATGCCCTCACCCCAACCCCTCTCCCGCTGCGGCAGGCGAGGGGCCTTGCTTATGTTTTTAGGCTGCTCTGCGCTTTGTGTCCTTCGTGTCCTTTGTGGATCAATCTGCTCCCCAAATGTTGGTTATTGCTGCCACCAACGCACAATCGGCCCTAAAATGTGATCAAAGCGGCGATTGACTGAGGCAGTGCCCTGCAAAATTGGCTGAAAGTTGGCAAGTTCTTGCTGATTCCAATCGTCACGTAGTTGATCGGCGGCACGAGTTAGGTTGGTTGCTAATTGCGGTTGCAGCTGTTCACGGGTGGTGTCGGCATCAATCCAGGTTGGCTCGCCGCACCGAATTAAGGCAACTGGCCGTTGTTCGCCAGCAAATTCGTAGCGCAAGGCGATTGGCAAACACCACAAATTTCCTGTGCGAGTAGCAATATCGGCAACCCCACGAAAAAGTTGGAGCGGACGACGATCTGGCGGTATAATCTGACCCTGCGGAAAGATCCAAACTAAAGACTGTTTTTGTTGGAGCAGGCTGCTGGCGTAGCGAATTGAGCGCAAGGCTTCGCGTGGTTCTTGGCGATTAACCGAGAAACAGCCGCACCAACGAAAGAAGAAATAGCGGGCCAACTGGGCTTCTTCCATCATTAAATAGTGGCGGCGTAGGTAGATAGAACGAAATAGCTCGAACGCCAAATGCCCATCCCACCAGCTTGTATGGGTTACATAGGCCAAAATTGGCTCGCGACTACGCAAAATGTCAGCGGTTGACCCAACATTCAGCAATACTTGATCAAAGGTTTTGCGCAATGCAGGCCGAATCAAGGCCCGATAAACCAACCAAGCACCCAAGCGATTCGGTTGGGCTGGCAAACGTGGTTGATTCTTGCTAGGGCTTGGTGGCATAATTAAGCTCTCATACTAGTGACAATCTGTCCAAATAGTAGCATAGCTAAAGGAGCCTGGAATGGCTAGCGAACGGGTGATCGTGATTGGAGCCGTCGCCGCCGGAACGAGTGCTGCTGCCAAGGCCAAACGCACAAATCCCGATTTAGATATTTGCGTGTATGGCCGCGAAGCCCATGTTTCCTACTCTGCTTGTGGGTTGCCCTATTTGATTAGCGGAGCAGTGGCTGATTATCAAGCCTTAATTGCCCGCACTCCAGCCCAATTTGCTCGCGATGGCGTAACCGTCAAAACCGAACATGAAGTAATCGATCTTGATGTGGCGGCAGGGCGAGTGACTGTGCGCGATTTGGCTAACAATAGTACGTTCCACGATCATTTTGATCGTTTGGTGATCGCAACTGGCGCAAGGGTCAATTGTCCACCAGTACGAGGGATTGAACTACAGGGGGTCTTTCGGTTACGCTCAATGCATGATGGTTTAGCAATTCAAACCTACATTAGCCAACAGCAACCAAAACAGGCGGTCGTGGTTGGCGCTGGCTATATTGGGCTAGAAATGGCCGAGGCCTTGCTCGATCGTGGGATTGGCGTAACCTTGGTCAATCGCAGCAAAACCGTGTTAAGCTCACTTGATAATGATATGAGCAGCCAGATTATCAGCCGACTTGAAGCTGCGGGCGTGCAATTGGCGCTTGGTTGTGGCTTGGAAGGCCTCGAAGGTAAGGCCGATAAAGTAACCCATGTGGTTGCTGGAGGTCGCGATATCCCTGCCGAATTGGTGATTATCGCGACTGGAGTGCAGCCAAATAGCGAATTAGCGCAAAGTTGTGGCGCTGAGCTTGGCGATTATGGTGCAATCAAAATCGACCAATTAGGCCGTACTAGCGTCGATAGGGTGTATGCCGCTGGCGATTGCAGTACCGTTGATCATCGAATTCTGAATAAGCCCGTGTATTTACCACTGGGCACGACTGCTAATAAACAAGGTCGGACGCTTGGAGCCTATCTCGCAGGCCACGAGCGCCCATTTCGCGGAGTTGTGGGCACAGCAGTCACCAAATTTGCTGATTTACATATTGCCGCAACTGGATTAAGTGTTGAGCAAGCTCTCCGCCATGGCTACCATGTTCGTAGCAAAATCATCCATTCAACCGATCATGCGGGGTACTACCCCAATGCTCGGCCAATAACGGTTAAGTTGGTTGCTGATGCAGCCGACGGCACATTGTTGGGTGGCCAAATTATTGGCTACGACGATGTAGCAAAGCGGGTTGATGTGGTAGCGGTGGCACTCGCGGGAAGAATGACGGTAGATGAGTTTGCTTGGCAAGACCTGAGTTATGCACCCCCATTTTCATCGGTGTGGGACCCACTGTTGGTTGCTGCCCAAGCATTGGCTAAAGGCTAAGCTTGAAAGGACATTCTGTGAGCATCGAAACGCTTTTTGCCCATGCCCGTGCCGCCATAAGCACTGGCCGGAAGGAGGAGGGGCGCAGCTTATTAATTTCAATTATTCATGAAGACCCCGATTTTGCGCCAGCGTGGCTCTGGCTCAGCGGGGTTTTGGAGGAGCCAGAAAAACGCCGCGATTGTTTGCAACGGGTGCTTGAACTTGAGCCAACCAATGAAGCCGCGCTCATGGGCTTAGAGTTTTTGCGCTTGCAAGTCGTTGTTGATCAAACGCCACCAACTCCGCCGGTTGAAAAATCAGTCGCAGTGGTTAAGCGTTTGGGCGAATATTTGGTTGAGCAAAAGTTTATTAAGCAAATCCAACTTGATGCTGCTTTAAGCGAGCAGGCCCAAGAAGCGCGTTATGGCCGCATCGTGCCGCTCGGCGATATTTTGTTGCGGCGGCGTTGGCTCACCACCCAAGCGCTCGGCAAGGTTTTGGAAGTGCAAAAAATGGCGCGTGCTCAGGGTGGCCACGCCAGCACAATCAATCGACTGGGCGAACATTTGATTGAGCAAGGCCTGATCACGCGGACGCAGCTGAATCAAGTAATTGCCCGTCAAGCCGATTTGAAGGTACGCGGCCAGAATTTCCAGGTTGGTGAGTTGTTGGTGCTTTCGGGCATGCTCTCGCGCAATCAATTGCAACAAGCAATCGATGAGCAGCAACATACCTTTATGAACGAGTTACCCCAACGCTAGCTTTCCTGGTGTCGCAACATTATTTTGATTCTTCGCTTCCAACGCGACCCAAAAGCTCGTTATAATACGACAGCATGGTGCAAGCCATGCTGTTTGTTCATTCAGCGCAAGCATCTGGGCCTCGGCTGAGATGGTTGTGAGGCAGCGAGCCAGATGAATTTGCTTGTGCCATTGGGTTTAATTGGCTTAATTGCCTTGCCGATCATCGTGGTATTGCATATGGTGCGTCAGCGCCGCCAACGGGTACGCATTCCGACGATTCGGCTGTGGGCGGCATTAACCCCACCACCTGAGCGCCAACAACGCACCTTGCCCTTAACCTTGCTGTTGGCTTTGCATTTGCTGGTCGCTACTTGTTTGGCCTTGAGCCTAGCCCAACCTGCTTGGATTTTTGGAGCCGCTGCGCCGCGCCACCTCGTGATTATTCTCGACACTACCTCTAGCATGGCCGCCAATCGCTCATTTACCCAAGCTCAACAACAAACCGATGATTTGATTAATGATTTGGGACGTGATGATAGCCTGGCGATTGTTGAGCTAAATCATGAAGCTCGTTTACTTGGTTATGGTGGTTATGCTGAACGCCAACAACTACGCCAAATTGTGGCCGAGCTGGCTCCCGCTGGTAATAATGCTAACTTGGCCCAATCGCTGAGCATTGCCAATGCCACCCTCGCCAACGATCGCCAAAACCAGTTGATTGTGCTGAGCGATGGCGCTTTGCCTGCCAACAGCACGCCATTATCGGTTGCCGCCGAATTAGAGTGGCGCATGCTGGGCGAAAGCACCGCTAACAGTGGCATTGTTAATTTTGCTAGCCGCCGCTTGCCCAACCAACGCAATGCCCTGTATGCCCGTGTGACCAATTTTAGTGATTTGCCCGCTGCCCGCACCTTGACTCTTTTGGTTGATGGCGAGGTTGAATCGGAGCAAAATCTGGTGATTCAGCCTGGTGGCAGCGAGGAGCGCACTTGGGAAGTAGCCAACGGCGAGCTGGCCGAATTGGAGCTTAGCCCTAACGATGGTTATACGCTTGACGATCGGGCGGTGCTTGCACTCAGTCGCTCTGGCTCGTTGCGAGTTCATTTGGCCACATTAACGCCCTCGCCACTGGAACGCATGCTGCGCAGTTTGCCGAATATCGAGCTAAGCGTTGGCTCAACCGTCAGCAACCAACGGGTAGATTTGACCGTGTTGAATGGAGTTTTACCGCAGCAATTGCCAACCAGCGCATTGTTGATTGTCAATCCGCCGAGCGACCCACGCTTGCCAACCCAAGACAGTGTTTTAGGTGAGCAGGCTAGCAGCGCTGTCTTGGATGCCGATTTTGCTGGTATCGACCTTTCGAGTGTGCAATGGGGTGGTCGTCGCCCGATCAACCGTGATGAGATTCCAGCAGGCTTGAATAGTGTGATCGAAACTGATACTCAGTCGCCCTTGGTGCTGCGTGGCACGTGGCAAGAGCATGCCACCATCGTTTGGCTGTTTAATTTGGATAATGCTAACCTCAGTGCAAAATTGGCCTTTCCCTTATTAACAGCGGCTAGCATCGCCAACTTAACAGGCGGATCACTGCCTGAGCAACTGGCGGCGGGCAGTTTTGCCCCCAACACACCGCTAACCCGCCCTGATGGCGAGGCTCAAGCACTCGATCAGCGCCTGAATCAAGCGGGTTTGTATCGGGTCGTTGGGAGTAATCGTGGCGGGATTGCAGTCAACTTTGGTGATCCACAAGAGTCAAATCTGCAACAACAAACCCAACCAATGATTAGCCAAAGCCCGCAACCTGAGGGCGATCGCTTGCCGCCTCAAGGCACGCCATTATGGCCGCTGCTGGTTGGTTTGGCCTTGGTCGCCTTGATTTTTGAATGGTGGTATAGCTTTCGCTCATAGCATGTGCTTGAAGGAGTAGCTCAATGATCGATAATCGTCAGCGATTCAGCAATCGGGTGGCCGATTATGTACAGTTTCGCCCAAATTACCCTAGCGAAATATTCGTGCCCTTGCAACAACACCATGGCTTTGGCCAAAACTCAGTCGTGGCCGATATTGGAGCGGGCACGGGGATTTGGAGTGAGCAACTGCTCCAGCATGGGGCAACTGTCTATGCAATTGAACCCAACGCACCGATGCGTGAAGCCAGCTTGCAACTTACCGAGCGTTATCCCACATTTCAAGCTGTTGATGGCAGTGCCGAAACCACTGGTTTGGCCGATCAGAGCGTCAATTGGATCACGGCGGCTCAAGCATTTCACTGGTTCGAACCACAAGCAACCCGCCGCGAATGGCAACGAATTTTACGACCTGAGGGCTGGGTAGGCTTAATTTGGAACCAACGTTCGCTTGATGGCACAGCGTTTTTACAGCAATACGAAGCACTATTACACCAATTTGGCAGTGATTATGCCACCGTCAAACATACCAACATCGAACCGCAACGGATTGCCGATTTCTTTGGCAACCAACCAGCTTGCTACACCGCCCAAAACGCCCAATATTTTGATCAAGCTGGCTTGTTGGGTCGGGCATTTTCCTCGTCGTACACGCCCACGCCTGAACAACCCAATTATCAACTGCTACGCCAAGGCCTGATTGAGGCTTGGAAAGAGCATCAGGTTGCAGGCAAAGTGGCCTTTTTATACACAACCACGGTGTACGTCGGGCGGTTTAGCTAGATTAACTGTAATATTGTTCCCTGTTCTTCTAGCCTACTACATATCCAAAAGCCCCTCGCCCGCCGCAGTGGGAGAGGGGTTGGGGGTGAGGGAATTCAACCAATCAGCTACAGTTTGGGAATCCGGCGAGTGCGGGCGACTTGACGGATTGCATCCAAATTGCAAATCTCGCCTACCTCAAAAACGGTTGGAGTGGTATTAGGAATAGGGCGCATATTGATGATTGGCATAAAATAGCCGGAGCGCCCATGCAACTCAGCGATGACCGCCAAGGCCAATGGAGCCAAGCCTGGCGGATTGATAATAATTGGGATGGTTTGCCAATCGGCGGTTTTTAAGCCAACGCTTTCAATCAAATCGTAAGCGACCTCAGCCAAAGGCCGCATGCGGCTAACTTGGGTATCGACAAAGCGAATTTCGGGGGTTTCATCGACAAGCGCTACAACTTGTGCAAACTGTTTATCAGTCAATGGATGGGCAAAGTTAATCAGAAGCATAGCTGTTCCTTTGTTAAATTCTACTCGAATAGTATCACTTAATAATATTTAATATTTTTGCTTTAGAATCTTCATCTATAGTAGAGCCATCAAAATTAACTGAAAGAATTTGTACATTTGATGCATCTGCAAGGGCTAATTGGGATTTCCCGGGGTTTTCCGTAATAATCAGTATTTTATTCGAATAAATACCTAAGTGTAAACCTGTTGTATTAAGTTGTCTTATACCTTCAATTTTCTTACCTTTTTCTCCAAATTTCACTTCAATAATTCCAAAATGATTACCCCTACGATAAATGACATCTAAATCTATCTGCCCTGAGAAAGACCGTACAGCTGATAAAATTTCGATATTATTTTCTTCCAATATATCTATAACTGCTTGTTCAAAAGGCTCTTTTGCTTGCTCGATAGACCAATTTCCTAAACCTAACTGAACATCTAGCCAATCCTCTAGGGTTATACAAGGTGGTATAGAAGTTTCTTGTACTAGATGAAATTCAAAATCTTTCCAATCATATGTATACAATTTACTTTTGCCTGCTTCGCTCTCAAGATAAACCACAGGAAAGTTAAATTTCCGTGCCACTTGGGAAGCAGCAAATGACATCGGTTTTGTTCCACCAGTAACATTAAAGTAAAGCTCATTACCTTCTTTCAGATTAGCAATACTTTCCTCTATCTGTCGGGTAATCTTTGGGATATCGTAAGAATCTGTACATATAATTTCAGTTTCAATATTTTTTGACTTTAGAAGTGCTGCCGTATTATGAGCTTTTTTAACTGTTCCATCAGTATAAATAAGCAATGCTAAATCTGGTTCGAGGTGATAGATAGGAATAAGGTTCGGCAAAGGTTGTGCCCCAACTAGGGATAAAAGAATTTTCATCGATGACTCCTTAAGTGAAAATAAAAATTAATGAAGAACCTTTTCAATTCATCATTAAAATCGCTCTTATTTTTTATTCAAACGTTGAAGTAGGGCTTCGATTTGTTGCTCGCTCTTACACATTTCCCCAAGCTCCATCCGACCATAGCCACTTGATGTTTTGGCTCCAATGCCCATATGCGTAAGGCCATTAGCGAGCAAGGTGCGGGCGGCATTACACCAATTAGGGTCTCCGCTGAGTGCCACTAAATAGTGACCAGTTGCGCTCAGAAACGGAATAATCGTTGGACTATCCCAGTCGGCTGGCGGGGTTGAATTGCCTTGATAATACGTAGGATGATGTACAGTAATCACATCGGAATGTAAGGGACCGCCAGCTTGGGCCGTACCAGGAATATACAAGGCATCGTAAAAGCTGACACAGCCACTTAGCTCGGTTGTGCCAAATAATTCGCGATGAAATTCGCCGCCTTTGGCCCACTTTGGTGTAGCGCCATCTTCAGCTATGCCTTGACCAAGGCGTTGATGGGCAAAACTTGAGGCCAAGCCTTTCAAGCCACTGCCTGGAATGTAAGGCAAGCCATAGGTGCGCTGCAAGGCGATTGAGTTTTCGAGCACACTCTCGGCTCCCAGCCCTACGACCATACGACCCTCGACTTTCGCCTTCAATAAACAAATATCGGGAATCTCCTTTAACGTGTTCAACCAACGGGTAAAAAATGCTCGATAGAGGTTTAATACTGGTTCTTTTCTGGCAATCTGCGAACCTCTACAAAAATGTTCAGTTAATGGATTATCTGATGTGCATTCATCAGGTTTAACTGTAGATCCTCGGCCTAGTGCATTATTCGGACGTTGCTGATTTGCTTTATTTTCAGGATCGGGCTGTTGGGGCAAATAGCGGTCAAGCCATAAGCCTGCATGGGCTACGTTGTCTACTGTGACGTTATTTAGCCTATCACGCCGACTATTCATAAATACCTCGATGCTTATTGAATTGAATCAGTTGACTTAATATCAAGAATGCTTTGGGCAAAACGCTTGTACCAAAGTAATGCATCTAAGATTTGCTGGGTACGATACATATAATCGGCTAGTTCTAATTTAGCGATGTTAGCAGCAAACTCTTGAGCTTTACAGGTAAAGCCAATGGTTATGGCAAGATGCTTTAGAAATAGGTTGATCTCTGGCTTGTCGCGTGATTGGGCGAATGCTAAAGCTTGAACTAAACCAGCACTTCTAATTAAGATTGGTAATTTATGCGCCATCGAGCCATATACATTGCGACTGGTTTGGTGTTCTATGGCGATTTGCCTAACCTTTTCTCCCTTTGATCTAATATCTAACTCAGGATATTTTTGTAAAACTATTTCAATATGACCATGAGCCGATTTTGCATAATCTTGATCACGAGTTTGAAAGACTGGGTTACTCATTATGCTGCTCCTATTTCACAATCACGCGACAAATTCCGCGCCCGACGGTTGCCTTGCCTCCAAGCTGAATTGGTTTTTGCCACAGTCGGGGTAGCTCGGCATTGATGCTTTCTCCTAAGTCTGTTTTTGAGGCTGGTGGAGCAATCAACATCAAGCCAGTCAAAATCGATTCAGCAGGTAAGGCTTCTTCATACCAAAGTTGGCCATCAGCAACTGTTTTGGTTTCATCGTTGAGCCGAATGCGGGCGGTTATTTCGGTGGCAGTATTCAAAAGAAAACTAAACACATCATCATTGACGATGCAGAAACGCTCAACAAACATCGTTTGCCAGTCTGGTGAATCATCAAAAATGCGCGCTTTGAGCCAATCAGCCCATTGGGTCACTAGCTCAGCTTGATCCGATTGAGATTCAAAATCCAAATCTTCTAAATAAATGTCCTTGTGCTTTTCTGATTTTGGTAAGTTTGATTTAAGTGCTGATTTTGTAGCAACAAGACATTGATCGCCATCAGGATTTTTGATCCAGCTTGGTGGGATGTTTTCAGCCACAAGATTTTTGATTTCGCGGGCAAGGCGATTGAGAATGTAGGGCGAGGTAACCCATGCGAAGGTGCCATACAAACTGCGCACCGGCATGCACAACAAGCGCAGATCAGAAAATTGCACAAAGCCTGCATTACCAGTGGCGTTATCTGATGCTGTTCCAAAGATTTCATCTTTACGAGCGCCATTGTAACTATCGCGCAATGGGCCTTTGAGCGATGAGCCAGGCAAATAGGGCAAATTGGTGGCTTTTTCGCGGGCAATCGGCAAATCGATAACTCCAGCGCCTTGGCCAGTGCCAGCATGAAGTGGTGAAAGTGCATGGACAAAAACGAGTTTGGTGGTCATTATCGTAGCTCCTTCGCAAGATACGCTAAAAATGCTTTGAGAACAGTATTTTTTACCTAGTAACAGTAGATTATTTCGGCATTTTTTCCTTAAGATAGGCTAAAAATGCTTCAAGGATATTCCCTTCTACAGATATTGAATTTATATTAAGAACTTCATCAGCTCTCAATAAAAACCTAAGATCCTCTGGTTTCGGAGATATAGGGTGGACACTAGCCTTCAGTGATAACTTCATTTTTGGAGATAATTCGGTTCCTGATAAAATAAATGCTAAGCCAATAAGGTCTCCATTTGCACATTGGAAGGTTTTTAAGATAAGTGGGCTGGCTAAACGCTCATTATCTTTTGTTGAATCATTGGGATTTACTAATCCAAGAGTTGTAGGACGAGGATCTAAATCTTTCCGATTAGATCCATATCTATTACCTTTAAACTGAAAAATGATTGGTAATCCAAACTGAGCACGAGGGAATGCCTTGATTATCTTATACTGCGGACTTGCTTGAACATTATCTGGATTATGATGCTTAAGATGTTGTTTTGTAATTCTACGAATCTGATTTGGTTCAGGCCAAAGACTTGTTCCATTAGTATTTTTTGCTTGCCGAAAATATTTTAATTTTTCTATCAAATCCCTCCACATTCCAAATAAACCTTGTTTTCCTGTTTTATAAAAGATCTTAAATCGATTACTATTACTTATATCTCCTAAAATTGGTAGATCAGGATGAAAATAAGTGTTTTTATAGTATTTTGTATAATTTCCTAACAGCCAAGACTTAAAATTGTTGGCATTTTTCGGATGTTCTTTATTATCGCATCGAGTAACAGAACCAAAACCTCTTCTTGTTCTACCTCCAATGCCCCCAAAAGTTTCCCAAGCCCAGAGTGTAGCATCAACTTCAATTTTAATGCCTTTGTGATAAGTAATCTTTAGGTTAAATATGACCTCGTTACGAATGGTTTTGATGGGGGTTTGCATTCCATATTTTTTTACGGTTTCCCTGTCAGGTTTAATTGGGAAAGATGCATATTCATGAGCAACTTCAGATAGCCCATATGCATTAAATTTCCCTTTTGTCATTCTAATTTCATAGGGTTTCTGCTCCTCCCCATCAGAAATTATCTCAACTGAGATTTGAATAGGAATGATATTTTTTAATTTATTATTTTCTTGATTTTGATCATCTACTAGATTACTAGAATCTTGATTCACCTTTTTCTTTTCAGAAGAGGACGAAGTGCTGGCACTACCCCAAATCTCGGCTTCTCGTTGCCGCATATCATCAAGCCGTTGAGAATCGGTAAAATTTGGATCGGTACTTCCACCACGGATAGCACGCCACCAAAAACGCAGTTGGCCGCGAATGCCACTGGCCCGAATTCGCGTGATTGGGTCATTCACCCCAGCTTCAACCCCGCCACCAAACAATGGGGTGATCAGCTTGTAGCTGCGGGTTTCGGTGATATAGGTTTGCCCGCCAATGGTAAATTCATTTGGTGCTTGATACTCTATAGGATCTGGTGCAGAAATAGTTGGTTTACGATTCATTTGGTTACTCCCTTAATTTCAGCGAACGTCCCATCCCAAGCTCCGAGCACTGCTAACCCAAAGCCATCGCGGCGATCTTGCTCTGCATCGCTTATGCACTGCATCCAAAACTTGGTTATCCAAACTTCAATCGCAGGTTTTTCGCCTACTAGCGAGAGGAACAAGACCGTACCAGCAGGAGCTAGGCGGCGAGTTGGTTTAGGCTTATGAATTGCTAAATCCCAGCCTGAAATAGCTTGAGCACGCTTGATCGCGATTGCTTCAAGCGTTGGCTGCACCCCATCAACCTCGCGGCATAGCCAAGTTGGGCGATAGCCCTTTTCAAACATCGCTGGGGTGAGCAAAATCACGCGGCATGCTTGATCTTTTACGATTGCATCAACGATAACTTGATCGCATGCTGGCAATGGATGCTCAGTTGGCTCCCAACGAGCCAAACGGCGCTCGCCGCCCAAGGGTGCAATGCTTGGTTGTGGAATGCTTAAACCAGTTGTATCGCGGTAATCAGTGCTCACATATAAGGCCAAACGCTGCGCTTTGGCCAATTGTTGCTCGTTGGCTTGGGTAAAGCTTAGACCACGAGTTTGAAACAAATGCCCATCTTCAGCTTGTTGAGTATTAGGCTGAATTTCAACATGCGTCCGTTGATCAATTGGCAAGCCTTTAATTCCCAAGTCAGTACTTTTTTGCACTAAGGAAGTTTGGGTTTGATCAATCAATGCTTCTGGATCTTGCAACCATTGCAGAAAATGTTCCCAATACCAAAATTGCGGTTGCTCTTTGGCGGGCTTACGCCGATCAACCTCGCCTGAACCAACCAAGCCAAGTTCATTAAAATCGCTGACAAACCCCGCAGGAGCCAGAATTGGCACTAAGCGGCGGAGCCAAGGCACAGATGTTGTGGGTTCTGCTGGTTGATCGTCGGATGCTTTTGCTTCGGTTTTTGATTCAGGCTCAAACAACAGTGCATCGGCAGGTGCAGGGCATAAGAATCTCAGGCTATCTTTGGTTTCGTTTGGTTCTAGCAATTCAACTAAGACTGGCCCATAAATTTGAATTGGCTGTAATTTATTTCCCTGCGCTTGATTAAACTTAGGATCTTTGTTAAATCGAAGGTTTGAAGCATAGGCAGTTTGGGAGCGAATAACCCCAGCCAAAACTGATGGCGGCGGGAACGACTGGGTATAGGCACGTGCGCCAGGCGTATTGTTAAATGGTCGGCCATCGCGCACAATCAAGGGGTCACGCGGCTCGATGAGCCACGCTTGCTGAGTTGTAGTTTCAGCTTTGGTTGGTTGATATGAGTTTGCCTCAACTTGAATTGGTTTAGCAGGCTCACTTATTAATTCAGCTGCTTGATCGCTGCCTAGCGCTGCTGAAGTTTGCTCAACGAATTGAGTATTGGTGCTGTTTTGCTTTTTGGTTTGTTGCTTTTGCTTAGAACGTTCGCGGCGTGTAGTCATAGCAATCCTCCGAAAACTTGTTGGATTAATTTCCATTGGCGAGCTTTTGTGCTTCAGCAATAAATTCGGCAATAATGACTTCATCAGCAAATTGTTGAATAATGGAATGAGGCTTGGTAGTTTGATCTAATAACAAATCATCAATCATTTTGAGTAACTGCTCGGCAATATCGTCCTCAACTTTTTTACCGTTACTCGTATACTTGCGCTCAATGATGCGTTTGGCTTCGGCGCGGAGAATACTGGCGGGCAAGTCTTTTAATCGAATAGATAAATCATGCAGTTCAAAGGCAAAACCAAGGGGAATTTGATCATATTGATGTAACTCGATTAGGCGCGTCAGCCGCTCATATAACGAAAACTGACCTTCAGGTTTAGCCCACGATCCGGCGATAATTCGATCTGCACCGCCACGTTTGCTGAGGTTGATTGCCAACGCATTTTTGCCTTTTATGCCTTTGGCTTGCTGCTCAGCTTTACGCGCTAAATCTAAGGCATCGGATAATGGTTCGAGGTGATGGACAATTGCAATGCCGACCGAGAGTGATACCATTGGGTCAACAAGCGCCTGTTTAAAAGCAGTGGCTAAATCAGCGGCACAATCAAAGACTGTGGCTAAACGTTTATTATTACCTTCTTGAATTACGTGACTACTCGTTAGTGGTAAAAATGCTAAAACATCATCCCCGCCCGAATAGACTAAGGCTCCTTGATGGTTTTCGACGATCGACTTAACATTTCCCGCAAATCTAGTTAATTTTTCGGAAATACCTTGATGTTCATCCATCCCATGGGCGGTATTAATAAATCTTCCCATAGCATCGCCATCAGCATGCAGAATGGCATAGTAGGGAATGGGAATTGTAGTATCTAGAAATGGTTTTAAGAAATCTTGCAGATATTTTTGAGCCTTTTTAAGATCTTCTCCTACTAAGGCATCATTGAAACGCTCGGCAAAGAGAAGTGAGCCGTCATAATACTCAAAAATATCATGGTATATCGGTGTTTTTTCGTTTTGAATATATTCTTTGGCCGATTCGAGTAATTTTAATGCACAAATATAATCCTTCCATAACCTAGTAACAGCTTTAGGATTTTTCTCACTTTGATCTAGTAAGGTTAGATAATTAAAAACAGGTGTCGCAGCTATATGTGAGGTGCTTGGAAACCTTGAATCGACACCTTTTTGACCATGCCGTTTGAGAATATCAACGCCTGATAAATGCTCACCAATATTGATTCCATACTCGCGGTACATGGTTAATTCTTGGCCTTTTAGCTCACGGTTATCAATCACCGATTCACGTTCGCCATCGATTGAAGATTTTGGAGCGTTTGTGCCCCACGTCACCGCGCTAAAATTACGGGTATTTTTGCGAGCTGCCATCAGGTGTTCAAGCTGCTCGCGGGTTGCACAATACACATCATCACTTGCTAAATGCAATGCAACCCAACTAAATTCAATCAAAGCAGCAATTTGAGCTTTGGCTCGGGTTTGATCAAACACACCAGTTACTTTTGCAAACGCGCCATCGCGAATCTCATTTACACGAGTATCTAAGGCTTGTTTGGCGGCATCGGCAATCATTTTGACATCGCCCTCTACCTTGGCCAAAATTTTGTTGGGCACATTGAAAGCGCTGTTTGGCGCTAAATCTTGGGCTGGATCGGTTGGATAGGGAAAGATCAAATTACCTTTAGCTTGATAAACGCTTTTTGCCACCGCTTTGGACAACTCGCTGAGTAGCCACGAACCAAACCAGAGGTCGCGGGTGCGGCGAGCGCTGGCGATGAAATCTTGAACTGGGCCAATCGCGATTAGGATTAAATGAGACATTACAACTCCCCAAAGAACTAACTGGCAACAGAGAGTGGTATAGTTGGAGTGGCTTGGTGGAATGCTAGGAGTTAAGTCTTATCCTACCAAGGATTGTCAAGCACAGCCTGTACTAGGTATAGATGCAATTTGGCGTGATTTTTTTGCAGCCAATTTGCGCATGTTTGCTTAATTGTTGATTAATGGTTGCCACTACCCTTTGACTTTTGGCGTATCAATCGTTGATAATACAGGCTACGCAATCATGTAGCGGCGGGGGAAACTGTGTTTGCTGATTTGCTGCCTGATGGCACGATCCTTCAAGGACAACACGATCAATATCGGATTCTCGGCATCATCGGGCGCGGGGGCATGGGCGCGGTCTATCGCGGCGAACGCCTCAGCGATGGCTCAACCTGGGCGGTTAAAGAGATGCGCCCACCAGCCGAGGCCGCTCCCGAGGAAATTGCCGAAAATCGCAAGCTCTTTGACCAAGAAGCGCAATTATTGCAAACGCTCGATCATCCCAACTTGCCCAAAGTCGTCGATTCATTTGAGCAGGCTGGTCGCCCCACGCTGGTGATGGAATTTGTCCAAGGCAAAACGCTCGAAGATAAGCAGCGTGAAATGAATGCGCCATTTTTTCAACGTGATGTGCTAAATTGGGGCGTGCAGATTGCGCGGGTGCTCAATTATTTGCATAGCCAAAATCCCCCAATTATTTTTCGCGATATGAAGCCGCCGAATGTGATGCTTACGCCTGAAGGCATTATTAAGCTGATCGATTTTGGGGTGGCGCGAACCTACAAAACCAATAAAAGTAAAGATACAGTGGCCATGGGTTCGGCTGGCTATGCGCCGCCTGAGCAATATGGTAAGGGTCAAACTGATGCGCGAGCCGATATTTATGCCTTGGGCGCAACCTTGCTGCATATGTTGACCAATCTGCCGCCTGTGCCGCTGCAAACGCCCAAAGATGGCTCGCTGATTAAACATAATCAATCGGTTACGCCGGAGATGGAGCAGGTGATTATTCGATCGATGGCGATGGATCGCGAGAAGCGCTTTCAGACGATGGCTTCGTTTGAGCAAGCATTGTTGGCGGTTGATCGCGGGGTGATTGTGCCCGATAAGCGTGATGATCCGACCATGTTGCCCACGCCAGCCCCTGTCTTTAACAATCCGAACCCAAATCCTGCGCCAGCATGGGGCAATCCCAATCCAAATCCTGCGCCAGCATGGGGTAATCCGAACCCAAATCCTGCGCCAGCATGGGGTAATCCTAATCCGCCACAGTATCAGCAGCCAATGCCACAACCTGTGCCACAGCCAGCCCCACCATCGTGGGCACCGCCAGTCCAGACCCCAGCGTGGTCGCCACCGCCACAGGCCAATGGCCCAATTTGTGATCAGTGTGGCCGTATGAATAAACCTAATGCGCGGTTTTGTGCTGGTTGTGGCGCGGCAATCAAACGGGCTGTGCCAAAGCTAGTGATTACCTCGCCCCGTGCGGTTTGGGAATTGGCATTAACCCACTTTCCTTGCCGCATTGGGCGGCGTGATCCAGCACAAAATCATCATCCTGAGATCGATTTGGCTGAGCATGATCGAGGCGTGGCCTCGCGTCGCCATGCTGTCATCGAACAACAGGGTGATCATCATTTATTAATTGATTTGGGCAGCATCAATGGCACAAGCATCAATGGTGTGCCGATGACTGCCTATCAACCGCACCATCTGCGGCCTGGTGACCGTATTCGGATTGGTGATGTTGAGATGGTTTTTAGTATCGAGTAAGTATGAAACGTAAATTTTTGGTTGGGGCGGGACTGAGTGCCGCCGCTAGTGCGCTTGCTGGCATCGCGGCCTATGCCGCCCATCGTTTAAGTGGCCCAACTGCCGCGCTCAAACGTGAAACGCTGTTTGCTTTTACGCCATTTGAAACCGGGGTCGATTGGGAAGAAGTCAGTTTTAATTCGGTCGATGGCTTGCAAATTCGCGCGTGGTGGCTTGGTCGCCCTGAAAGCAAACGCGTCGTGATTGGCTGCCATGGCCATCGCGGTCGCAAAGACGAGTTGCTCGGCATTGGTTCAGGCTTGTGGCGAGCAGGCATGAATGTATTAATTTTCGATTTTCGTGGGCGCGGCGATAGCGATGATTCGATTTGTTCGCTGGCCTATCACGAGGTTGGCGATTTGCATGGCGCGATCAAATATGTTGAATCACGCTTGCCTGAAGCGCAAATTGGGGTGATTGGCTACTCGATGGGCGCAGCAGTCAGCCTGTTGGGCAGCGCCGATCAGCCTGCGGTTAAGGCGGTAGTTGCTGATAGCAGCTTTGCCGAAATGGCCAATTTAGTTGATTTTGCTTTTGCCAATCGGCGTTTGCCACGTCGCCCACTGCGAGCTTTAGCTGACCAGATTACTGCTCAACGCTATGGTTATCGCTTCGAAGCGGTGCGGCCAATCGAGGCCTTGATTCGCTATGGGCAACGGCCATTGCTGGTTATTCATTGCACGGGCGATACGGTGATTCCAGTGGTCGATGCCTACGATTTATATGCCGCCGCCCAAGGTCCAAAAGAACTGTGGATCGTTGAAGATCTGCCACATTGCGGAGCCTATTTCGCTGATCGCCCAGCTTATGTTAAACGAGTCGCCGGGTTTTTCGAGCGCTATTTGTGACGTGGGGCTAGGATTCTGGTGTAATGGTTTATTGCATGAACAACGGCCAGCATGCCCTCACCCCCTAGCCCCCTCTCCCGCATGCGAGGCGAGGGGGAACCATCCCACCATGAAGCTTGGAACTCCCCTCGCCAACCGCAGTGGGAGAGGGGCTGGGGGTGAGGGTACGGTACAATTGGTTGTTACCCCAATGAACTATTACCTTCAGGGACTAGGGGTCAGAAATTGAGAATTAGCGCTACTTTTTCTGCCCCCTGCCAACTAGCCCCCTGCCCCCTCGCAAACTACTGCATCAACGGTACGCGCAGATAATCGTTGGGAATAAACAAGCTGCCTTGGGTGATACCCTGCGGCGCTGCATTGCGCAATTGCTCGGCCAAAACACTGCTTGGTTGCTGGCCTTGCAAGGTGCGATCAAAGGCTGCGATGATCGCGGCTACTTGTTCAGCCGTTTCGTGCACAAATTCCAAGCGATAATGCACGATTCCGGCGGCTCGCCAGGCATCAAGATGCTCCACGGCAGTTTGAGCTTCAGCCCCAAAAACCGTATTGCGACAGCCCACGTCGGCCATCACCGGATGCGCCCGCCCATTCAGATCACGCAACTCCACCCGATGCTTCTCGCAGGGATGGCCGCAATCTTTGAAGCTCGTGCCATTTGAGAGGAAGCGGCAAAACACACAGTGCTCGGTATGGAATACAGGCAAATGTTGATAGGCGATCACTTCAACTGCTGCACTGCCCAATTGCTGAGCCAAAGCCGTCACTTGGGCCGCATTCAAATCGTGGGTCGGCGTAATCCGCTCTAGGCCTAATTCGAGCAGGGTGTTGGCAGTAATGCTATTGGCGGCATTCAGGCTAAAATCGCCAATCAAGGCGGGGTGTTGCTCCTGGCGCAAGGCTTCGAGCAAGCCCGTTGAACGTACCACAATTTCGCAACCAAGCTTGAGCAAAAAGTGGATAATCCGTTGCTCGCTGGGTTTGAGCACCCGTGGGCTAGCGACACGCACCGTAATTCCATGCGATTGGACTAATTCGACCGCTGGCTTCAACCCATACAATTCCAAATAATCGAGGGTGATGCTGGCAGGTTTGGCGGCGATTGCTGCTTGCAATTGCTCAGGCGTGCGCACCAAAATATGCAATTGGGGAGCATTGCTTGGGTTTGGTGCTGCTTGAACCGCTTGTTGTGCTTGGGCCAAAACCTCAAGTGGCGCTTGGATTTGGCGGATTGGCGCGGCGGCTTGCAAGGCACTAAGTTGCTCGATCGCTTGGCGGCGCAGGTTATTCAGCAACGAGCTTGGCACAAACGGCTGACCGCTAATATCGATGCTCATTTCGGCCAAACTATAGGCGGTGTTGCCCAAACGGCTGGCTTGATCAAACAGAAATTCGTTGGTCAAGCCGCGATTTTGCGAGCGTGGCAATGGCTCAGGTGATTGCACGGTTACGCTGAATTGAGGATAATTGCTGACCGTCCAGGTTAATTGTAAAGGCTGGCCTTCGTGGGCAACCACATGCAGTTGCAATGGTTGTTTGGCGACAGGCGCGGCGGCCTCTAAAAATGGCTTGGCAGCGCGATCAAGCTCAGGGTCGTGGCTACGCCAAATCAAATCGCCGATGCGAATCCGATTGGGCTTGATTGCTTGCGGGCCGAAGCGTAATTCAATTTCGCCGGTTGGCAAGGCTTCGATTCCATAAATTCGCCCGCCTTCTTCACGTTCTTCAGGGCTGCGCCAGTTGGCGGCATCAAATACCACGCCATCGCCAGCCTTGAGTGGAGCAATCACGTGATTTTCGTGGGGCTTGAGCACAATCCGTTCGCCATAGATATCGCTGACATAGCCAATTAATACGCCACGGTGACGCGGTGCACGGCCATTGACCACGGTTTGATGATTGGTTCCGCCAATGAAAAATGTGCCCAAGCCGCGTGAATAGACTTGCTCTAATTGCAACTCTTCGGCAGGCGTGATGCTCAAGGGCAAGCCAGCCCAAGCCTCATCAACCGCCTTGCGATAGGCGCTAGTGGTCAAGGCCACATAATCGGCATCTTTGTAGCGGCCTTCGATCTTCAGCGACGAAATACCCAATTTGATAATATCGTGCATCAAGGGCACGGCATATAAATCGCCGGGTGAGAGCAAATAACGGGCATCGGCCAAGGGTTTGTGTTTACCATCAACCAACAATTGGTAGGGCAAACGACAGGCTTGAGCACATTGGCCGCGATTGGCACTGCGCCCGCCCCAGGCTTCCGAGGAGAAACATTGGCCAGAATACGAGACACACAAGGCTCCATGGACAAACATTTCTAGCTCGCAATCGGTGGCTTGGCGAATTGCGGCAATTTCAGCCAGCGATAATTCACGAGCTAAAACCACCCGATTAGCCCCAAAACGACGGGCTAATTCAACACCCTCGGCGCTAGTGATGCTCATTTGGGTGCTGCCATGCACTTCCATTTCGGGGGCAATTTGGCGGGCAAGTTGGGCAATACCAATATCTTGCACAATCACCGCATCGGCTCCAGCCTCGGCAATCGCCGCCAACGAGCGGGTGGCTTCGCGCAGTTCGTGTTCAAACACCAAGGTATTGAAGGTCACAAACCCACGCACACCGCGTTGATGCAGGGTACGCATTACTTCGGGTAATTCGCTCAAGGTAAAGCCCACCTTAGCGCGGGCGGTAAAATGCTTCAAACCAAAATAAACCGCATCTGCACCTGCTTCGATTGCGGCATGCAACTGCGGCCAATAGCCCGCCGGACTCATCACCTCGGGCTTGGAAAAACGGCGTTGTTCGCTCATGAAGTTCCTAAATCTATTGTGGTAGCAATTGGGATTGCATGGGATTAATCATCGTTGAGATTAAGCTTAACACATTTTAGCCAATTGGTTATTTCACGATCTTCTCTTTGAGCCATGATATCGGTTCTCTAGCTCCTCGTTTCGCCACCCTTCCGTCCCTCCGCCGGAGGGAAACACAGTGGGTTTTCATCCCCCTGCACCCCCTAAAGTTCAATTGTTGATTTGCAGTGGTTGCCTGATGAACCTAAAGTTGTGTGATTCCCGATCTCCAGCCTTCGCGATCTTCGCGTTCTTTGCGGTTTCGGTAACTAATCTGGCAATCCCTATGATTCCAAATGTGCCCAAGATTGTGCATCAAGCATGGCCCAACTTCTGCTACAATAGAAGTGGGAACCGTGTGTTGATGCGTGCAAAGTCGCATCCTTGAGATCAAAAGGAGTCCATACAATGGCTTTTGAACTGCCAGCGTTGCCCTATGCAACCGATGCCTTAGAAAAAGCAATCGATGCGCAAACCATGGAAATTCACCATGGCAAGCACCACGCTGCCTACGTGAATAACCTCAACGCTGCCTTGGAAAAATATCCCGAATTGCAAAGCAAATCATTGCACGAGTTGATCAGCGATTTGAACAGCTTGCCCGAAGATATTCGCACTGCTGTGCGCAATAACGGCGGCGGCCACGCTAACCACAGCTTGTTCTGGAACATCCTCAGCCCAAACGGCGGCGGTGAACCAACAGGCAAACTTGGCGATGAAATCAACGCCACCTTTGGCTCACTCGATGCCTTCAAGGAACAATTTGCTAAGGCTGCAACCACTCGCTTCGGCTCAGGCTGGGCTTGGTTGGTGCGCACCAGCGAAGGCAAATTGGCCGTAACCAGCACCGCCAACCAAGATTCACCAGTTATGGAAGGCCAAACTCCCTTGTTGGGCTTGGATGTTTGGGAACACGCATACTACTTGCGCTACCAAAACCGCCGCCCCGACTACATCAAAACCTGGTGGGAAGTCTTGGATTGGAACAAAGTCGCTGAAAACGATAAGTAAGTCTGATTAACCACAGGTTTGAGCACGGGTGGTTGTTGCCATCCGTGCTTTTGAGTTAAGGAGCATACGAATGGCTTTTTGGTTGCTCAAAACTGAGCCAAACGAGTTTAGTTGGGATGATTTGCTGCGCGATGGTTCGACGGTTTGGAATGGAGTAACCAACGCCCAAGCCTTAATTAATCTCCGGGCCATGCAGCTTGATGACCAATGTTTGATCTATCATAGTGGCGATGTACGGGCAGCTGTTGGCATTGCACGAGTTAGCCGCACCGCCTACCCCGACCCCAACAGCGAAAATCCCAAGCATGTAGTAGTAGAAATTGAGCCAGTTGGTCCGCTTGCTCAGCCGGTAAGTTTGGCTCAGATCAAAGCCGAGCCAAGCTTGGCCGATTGGGCCTTGGTACGCCAATCGCGGCTTTCGGTTGTGCCATGCAGCCCCGAACAATGGGCTTGGATTATCGCCCAAGATTAATGCTCACCATGCCGTTACCAGATTGGGAACAATCTAGCTAGCTAGCACGTTAGGCTAGTGCAATTGCAAACAACGAGAACGTTCTCCCGTGGAAATCTGGCAATGGAGCTAAAATACATGATCCGTCAATCAATTCTCGGTTTGGGACTTGGGCTGTGTGCAAGCCTCTTGATCGCTTGTGGCGCGAATCAGCCAACCGCTGTGCCTGCGGCCAATATGGCCAATCCTGCTTCAGCATTTTGTACTCAAAACGGCGGTACTCACAGCATTCGCCAAGATGCTGCTGGCAATCAAACGGGTTTTTGTGGTTTTCCCGATGGCAGCGAATGTGAAGAATGGGCCTTTCAGCGTGGCGAATGTCGCCCAACCAGCCAAAATCAAGCAAGCAGCGATGCCAGCGTCAAACGATTGACCATGCAAGATAACAATAGCAAAATTACCCTGAAAAAAGGCGAAATCATCGAAATTGTGCTGGAAAGCAATCCCAGCACGGGCTTTGCTTGGAGCACTGGCCCTGATGCTGGCAAACTATTGCAGCAACAAGGCGCAGCGCAATTTCAATCCTCAGACCCTAATCCGAAACCAGGCTCTGGCGGCACTGAAACCTTCTATTTCCAAGCAGTCGAAGTTGGCTCAGGCAGTTTTGCCTTAGCTTACCAGCGTGGCTTTGAGAATACTGACCCCAACCAACTCTTTTTAATTGAGGTTGAGGTTACCGAATAACCAGACTTGCCAAGCAAACCCTTCTCTCGCTTGTGGGAGAAGGGTTTTACTTTGGTTTGGTGGTGATAATTGCCGCCACCCGCAAGACTTGATTGCTGGTGCTTGTGTTGATAATCGCGATCTCCAGCTGCGGATTTGAACGCAGGCGTTTATCAATCTCCTCGTTGAGGGTTGAGCTAAGCATATTTTCAATGACCGAACCTGGGATACTCAGCCGACCATTTTCGCCTAGACCAACGTTTTCGGTTGTTACCACCAATTTGCCATCGATCGCGGCAATTTGAGTGCGGGCTTGAATATCTTGCACACCAACTAAGGGCAACGGATAGCCTAACGTGACGGTCATTGCCACTCCGCCCTTGGGGTGGTTACCCAAAATCACTTGGGGATTTTGAAAATCGGGGTTGGTAGCAATCGCCTGTTCGATATAGCTGTGATCAATATCAACGCTGATATCAGGGCGTTCATCGGGCACTGGCGATGGGGTGCGAGCCGCATTCGTGCCACCAAAAATCCATAAAGCGATAATGCCGACGAGCGGCAAGATCAAGCCTGTGCTTAAAACGCCCAGCATAAAGCTCCACCACGATTTCACCCAGCGCCGCCGTGGCTTGGCTACTTTGGCTTGCGGCAATGGTCCAGTTGCGGCACTTGGCTGATTAATTTTTGCACCACAGACAGTGCAATGCTGGGCTGTATCCCGAACGTTGGCTTGGCACGCGCTACAAATCATGCTTCCTCCTGCACGGATTGCGCCAGAACAGTTAGCGGGCGAGATAGACGGCCACAATCACCGCTGCAATTACCAGGCGGTAAATAATAAACGGCAAAAACGAGTTGGTACGAACATAGCGTAGCAAAAAGCCAACCGCTAATGCTCCCACCACAAATGAGACGCTAATTCCAAGCCAAAAGGGTGCAGTCAATTGCGAGCTATCAATATCGCGCAATTTGAGCACACCAGCCCCAAAGGTGATTGGAATTGCCATCAAAAACGAGAAACGTGCGGCGGTTTCGCGGGTAAAACCCAAAGCTCGACCCATAGTCATGGTGCTGCCAGAGCGTGAAACCCCAGGAATTAAGGCCAAGGCTTGAGCGCAACCAACCAACAAAGCATGTTTCCACGTTAGGTCGCTCAGTTCATAACGGCGCGGCGCAAAACGGTCAGCGATGTAGAGCACAACCCCCATGATGCTCATCGTGCCAGCAATCACTAAATATTTATCAAGAAAATACTCTTCCGCCAAACTATCTAAGAGCAAACCCACAATTCCAGCTGGAATTGATGCCAGCACAATAAACCAAAACATGCGCCCTTGTTGGCTACGAGGTTGATGCATATGCAGCAGCAAATTCAACCAATCGCGCCAAAAAAACAACAGCAAAGCAATTAATGTGCCCATATGCAGGGCAACATCAAAGGTTTGGGTTTGAAAAAAGGGATCTTGCCAATCAAAAAACCATGGCACAACAATTAAATGCGCCGATGACGAAATTGGTAACGGCTCGCCCAAGCCTTGCACAATGCCCTTGCCAGCAGCAATTTGATACTGGCCAGTTAAAAAGAAGGCTGTCACAATCGTCAAAAGCAGCACAATCCCCAAGGGAATCCAGAGTTGTAAGGCCTCGCGACGTGGCGACAAGTCAGTTTGTTCGAGTGATGTCTGAGCCATACCTCATCCTTGAAATGTTCAAATTAACGATCATCGAACCGATGATCAGCGTTTGCATTATACGCAGGTTACTTAAGATGGCAACCTAGCCCAGCACTGATGACGATCAGCTTCACGCTGCTCACGAATGGCGTGCTAGCAAGACGACAGCTATAAGAATGAGCAAGCCACCGCCAAGTTGCCAGAAGCTAATCGGTTCGTGCAAAACGACGACCGCAGCTCCGACTGATACCAAAGGTTCCAATGCTGAGATCGTCGATCCCGCAGTCGGGCCAATCCGTTCGAGACCAACAAAAAACATAACAATCGCCAGCACGGTGGAAATCAGGGCAATGCCAACGATTGCTAACCAGCCAGCGCTCGTTGCTGGCCACACGGGGCCACGGGCAAGCATAATCCCAATATACACCACCGCCGCCGCACTCATAATTACCGTCGATGAAGGAATGGCTCCGGCCTGCGCGGTAATTCGGCTCCCCGCCGTGATATAGATAGCATAGATCACCGCTCCGCTGATTGCGAAAACGATGCCTAGCGGCTTACCACCACCAATCGGCCCGATTGCCAAGGCCGAGCCTGCCAATGCCAACACGAGTGCCAGCACCATACGTGGGGTCAGTCGTTCCTTAAAAAATACAACCGAGATTAAGGTAACCAGACCAGGATAGAGATAGAGCAACACCGCGACTAGGCCAGCCGAGGCCATGGTGAGCGCAACAAAATAGGCCATCGACTGGGCGACATAGCCGATTCCACCAAGCAGGATCAAGCCAAGCAGCAGCTTCCCACGCGGGAGCTGCTCACCACGAACGCGCAGAATACCAACCATGACCACAGCGGCAATGCTGAAGCGCAAACATAACACCGTGATCGGTTCAGATCCGTCATCATAGGCTAGTCGCGCAAATACTCCCAACCAGCCAAAAGCGATCGCCGAAAGCAACATGGCCGCAATCCCAAGCCAGCGCTGGCGGCGAGCGGATGGGTCGGCGTGATGGGGTGACAAAGAAACCGATGAATCATCAACAGCCTGCTTCATAACATCCTTTCTTGGGATGATCCAAGAGCTTTACAATTAAACATAAAGGGTCTGGATGATCGTATTCAATATTGAGGAAATTGCAAAAGACCTGTTAAATTTTTCGCCTAAAAAAGTAGCACTGACCCAATTTCAACAGACTAATGAAGGTCTGAGAATTGGATCAGCGTTCTATTATTTTTTCTTCAATGATCGCCTGATGTGGATAAATAAGCAGGTTTGCATATCTATTCGGGCAATGGGGAGATGCAATAATATAGACCGTGTAGCGCCTGCCGACCGTGCCGTCTCCACCGTTCTCGCTATTCCCTTATGTGCGCATATGGTTGTTCTGAATTGTTCTTATGCCCACCCGAATGGATTCACTTAGCATAACTGGTACATTCAGTCCAAACTGTGCTGCACGCAGATGCAAATCATGCAACAACCGACACGCCCGTTCAGCGTCCATATGAACGATCTCTTCCCACTGCGCTTGGGTTGGATAGATATCCCAGATGCGTGGTTGAGGCAGGGTTGCTGGATCATGCTGCGTTATGACGACATGGGCGGCATGATAGGCCACAATACTTCTAAGTGTGGCAATCTCTGCCATAGCGAAACCGTGCCGATAGACACGCAAATACAACTGATGAATAAGGCTATGGGCGAGCTGCGGCTGAGATACGAGAAGCTGCATCCACTGCGAGCCATCAGGAACGCCATCATGGGGCAACATATTGGATGGAAAGTTCGGGTTGTCACCCATCTTGCTGGAGAGCTGCTGCGCCTCCGCTTCAATGTGCTCAAGTGTAAAAAACTGGGGAGCTGGAGTCGGCGGCAGGCCTGACCGTGATGATCGTCGCCACCAAATAAGCAGGATGGTACCGATACTCCCAATCGCCATCCATATGAGTTCCCATGCCATGAATGGTTCCTCCTTGTCATGTCTCAGGTAAAACAGCAATGATGCGCTCCAGCACCAAGGCAGGGTTACGTCACCATACGCCCATTGTACATAACTCGCCACAACGATGTAGCTCGGTGGTCGAGTCCCTACGATTCGACCACCGAGCTGTCTACTCTGTCCCTAGAGGGTTCTGTGATCCAAGTTAACGTATTATCCACATTTTTGACAAAGCATACCCATACCTTAGATGAAATTATGTGGCGAAGAAAATTCAAGTCACAGATTTGTCCAAGCGAACAAATATCTCTCAATCTCGAATATCGGCTATCAAAAATAACCCCTATATCAACCGCACAAGCGATACAATTGCTCGTTTTTGTGAGGCTTTAGGGATCTCGCTGGCCGATTTTGGCGAGTTAGTTTACCTTGAAGATTCAGCGGAAAATTCAGAATCTAAAATAGAACTGGCCCAACTTCAGCAGACTAACTAGTGTCTGATAGTTGGGCCAGTTCTATTGCGATATACGCTTTGTGTTTGGCGACCGTCAGCTATATCGCGAGTGGAGTATCCTCTGTAAACTAACGCACCTTACCAATTGAATCGATAAAGGGGACAAGATTCTTGGCATGCTGAGATCGCTGTAGGAATGGTAGCCATTCATGCGACCGCTGCCAGTTGTTCAGATCAGGAATACGGTGGTTACCCCTGATGATGTATTGATACCAAGCGACTGTGTTTGACGCAGTGCTTTTATTTTTTGTGCTTAATGGACAAACGCCCACATGATTACTCAGATGGACGCTTGTTGGTTGTGGCTCCCTGACTAGGACTCGAACCTAGGACATGCTGATTAACAGTCAACCGCTCTACCAACTGAGCTATCAGGGATTATGCATTTGTAAAAAGAAGTGGCTCCCTGACTAGGACTCGAACCTAGGACCCATTGATTAACAGGTTCGCCTAAAATGCGAAGCAAGCACCCTGTTTCAACAGGCTGCTTTGAAGGAGGTTTGGTATTTGTTTGCTCGCCAGCAACACCACATTGCTGCAATGCACTGTCGCCCTAACCAGCATTTTCTTAGAGATCGTTAACGTTCTGCTGGAGTAGGATATGGTACGCTGAAGCCTAACTTGACTCGACACATTCGAGCTTACCAACAGGACTATTGATAACGGGTGCTTTAGTACATCAATAGTCTTCCCATTGGCTCTAGCATGCGCTCGTTGCTAGAAACCCAATAACAGGTGGTTGATGCTATGACACGCCACCTGCTGGATAAGCAGGACAGATGCTATGACACGCTGCTTATCACCACGCTTCATGGGAATTCAGGATCATTGAATCCATGGAGCTTTACCATAGGTCGTCTGGGAGTCCTGCTCACCGACTTCTTTATTTACGAACGCCGCTTGCGGCCTTCATAATTCAATGCGCTCCGGCTTTAACCAATTCATAAAAGATGGCCGTTCGGAGATTGACGGCCATCGCTCGCCATCGACACAATGCAAGGTTACGATGGTTGAGTTTGATATACCCATGACCTTGACTCAGTGTGTTTCCTGTCTTCCTCACACCTATTGGTGAATGACGGTTGGCTTTGTGTTGCCGCCAATTTGGAACGGTAACCCTCGCCACAGCCCTTTGCCAGTACCAAACGTGTAGGTTGCTTTGCTATACCCAAAAAATGGCGACCGCCATTGCTGGTTGTGCAAGCACCCCTTAACGCGGTGTGTCTGAAGACCTGTCATGAGATACCCCTTTAGCACCACCTGCGGGGGTATCCCATCACATACTCTTTCCGCTCCGCGCGGCCTCGAGTCGAGTATCTGCGAACGCACACGCTATCCCAGTGGGATACCGCGATAGATCGAGGTCATGATTAATGATTACGCAATGGATCGAAGAATATTTGTCCGCCAAAATCGCCGAACGCCGCAGCCCTGCTACCATCACTACCTACCGTATCCGGTTAGGACGGTTTGGTGCTTGGGTCGTTGAACAACCCAATCAGGTGCTCACTCGTGCGTTATTGCGGGCCTACAGTGCGTACTTAGCCCAACAAAACATCAGCATTGCCAGTCACTATAGTTATCTCAACGATGCCCTCGTCCTCGTGCGCTGGCTTGCTGAAGAAGGTTATATTCAACCCATTAAGACCGATAAACTCAAACCCCGATTACCCAAGCGCTTGCCTGCCCACTACACGATGGATCAAATTAAGCGCCTCCTGCTGGTTGCCGAGCTTCGTGAAAAAGCCATGCTCTGTGTCTTACTGGATACCGGCGTTCGGGTCAGTGAACTGATTCAACTCCGCCGGACTAGCTTTGACTCGGAAGGCTGCGCCATGATTCTTGGCAAAGGCAGCAAGGATCGGTATATCTGGATTTCATCCGTGACCCAAGAAGTCCTTCGAACCTACATCGCCAGTCGGACGGATACGAACCCTGCGCTGTTTGTCAGCCATCGCCAGCAAAAAACGCTGACGATTAGCGGCGTACACCAGAGCTTCGATCGCTTAGCCTCCGACGCGGAGATCCGCAACGATGTGCGGCGTTTGATTCACTCCTTTCGTGCCACCTTCGCCCGCGAACTGATCAAGAAAGGCCTTGATGCAGAAAGTCTACGGGTGTTGATGGGCCATGAAACGATTCAAATGTCTCTGCACTATGCACAACTCTCATCCCATGAGGCGACCCAAAATCGGCAAGGCGTGAACCTCCTCGAGAAGGTGGAGTCATGCTTATAAGCCTCCAGTATGCCCACCTATCCCGGTAGAAACAAGGGAAAAAGTGTACAGAAAGTCAGCACGTTTTTGACAAAAAACGTGCTGATAGGGGGATCTATGCCCATCGATGTTGGAATTGGTTTGGCCATGGCCACGATGCTGTATGCCGTGGTGCTTGAACGCTACAAGCACTATTTGGAGCCAGATTGGACGTGGATTGAAGTGGTTGTCGGAACCCTGCTGTGCGTGACTGCCGCAGGGATCGCCATCCGCCTTACGCCGAACGCCAGCTGGCCCCAGTATGAGCACCAGATCATCGCCAGCTTTGGCATTGGTGGTGGGGTCATTATTACGTGGCAAGTCTGGCGCATGATCAAACGTCGCCAACAAACCCGTGCGGTTGTCTTTGACCTCGTAAATGGCGACCACCAAGAAAGGGATGTGGATGCCACGGCGACGACTCCGTTGGCCGAACGTGGTGAACGAACATCGACTCGAAGCGCTAGCGAACGCCGCGCAATCGTCGAAGCAAGCTATCCGAGCCAAAGAGTTGCTCAACCAAGTGGTGCATCAGCGCTATCACTTGAACAATCCCGAAGCCGTCGAACTTATCCTGACCAAGATCGCCCTGCTGCTCGCAGAGATCGAGGCCAATCAGGAACGAATTCAGCGCCTCTTGATTGATGCAGCCCACGGCGAAGAGAAAACGCCCGAGTCGTAAAACCCAGTTGCCCCAATGGCCATGTGCGATTGGGGCAGCATCCTCATTCCTTGCCCTTCGATAGAGATAGTAGTGTGCTGTGGTGAGTATCCTCCCGCAGCACCGAGGATAGATCAATGACGACACCGTTATATGCGCAGGTGCGCACTGCTATTCAGCAGTTGCTGGCAGGCCAGACCCTTGACCTGACCCGTGATTGGGGCGAATGGCTATCGATGATCCAAAGTTTAGTCTATGCCTTTGAACAGGGCGGCTCGGCTGCCGTCCAAACCGCACTGGAAACCGCGATGCGGGTTGATAGTCGCGTTGCGGCGCTGGTGGTTGACCCTGCACCACCCACAGCCTTGCGCACCATGCCACCCTTACCGAGTGAATTGAGCAAAGCCATCCGGCAGCACGGCGCATGTGGCCACTGGCTCGATACCTATATCGGCTATGCCAGTTATGCCAGTCCGGTCACGCCCGCGATTTTTCATGAAGCGGCAGGCCTCTTTTTGGCGGCGACCGCGATCGCGCGGCGGCTGTATCTGCAAATTGGCGAAACCTACTACTACCCCAATGTCTATGCGCTATTTGTGGCTCCTCCTGGGCGCTATGCCAAATCGACGGCGATGAAGGTCGTCGAGCGGGTATTGCGTCGCGCAGGTCTTGGCCATTTGCTACTACCCGACAAAAGCACGCCCCAGTCGCTGCTCCAGCAGTTTTCGACCGTCATTCCTGACAAACTGGACAGCTACAGTGATTACGACCGTGAGCAATGGCTACTCGCTCGCGCTCAAGCGGCCCAACGGGCATGGTTGCTTGATGAAGCGGGATTTCTCTTCAGCGATATGAAGAAAGAGTATATGGCCGAGCTGCTCTCGCTCTTACTCAAGCTGTTTGATAATCCCGAATACTTGGCCCACGAAACCATCACCCATGGCCGAACAACCATCCGTGATGCCAGTCTTTCATTCCTTGGCGCAACCACACCGAAAAACATCGAGGAGCATCTGCGCAGCGAAAAGCTGTGGGATGAAGGCTTATGGAGTCGCTTCGCGATTCTGATTCCTGAGCACGACCCGATTTATGCCGAGTTTCCTGATGAACTCACCATGCCCCCGGCGCTGCTCGATGGCCTGAAACACCTCGATTTGCTGTTTCCGAAGCCCGACGCTGAACTGGTTGATGACGTACCCGAGGAAAATATCAAGCGCTTTGTGCGGATCTATAACGAGCATCCCCCCAGCGCTATCCGCCTCGCGCCCGGGGTCATGAGTCTCTGGAAACGCTATGACAAGGCCGTCCGGTTTGACCTGCCCAATAACGGCTTACCCGACACGCTGTATGCCAGCTATGCCCGTTTCCCGGGGCATGTGTTGCGGGTGGCCATGATTCTGGCCGCCATGGATTGCCCTGAGTTACCCGTGATGATGCAGCTCGATCACCTCAAACGCGCAATCACGATCGTCGAGCGCTGGCGCAGCGACTTGCATCGGATTTGGAGCGATGGGATTCGGAGTGAAGAAACCAAGCTGGGAGATAAATTGGTCGGCATGCTCAAAGCCTCGCTCTCGGGCTTGACTGTGCGCGATATCTGCCGCCAAACCAACCAATCCAAAAAAGAGATCACCGAAGTCCTTGAAGTCTTACGCCTCGCAGGCCAAATTGACGTGCTGGAGACCAAAGCCGCCAACGGTCGGGTGATGCAACTGTGGAGATATAGCGCATGAGAAGTGTCATAAGTGTCATGAAGTGTCATAAACGGTTTATGACGCTAAAAACCCACTTGGGGAGCCGCTTCCTTGAGAAGTGTCATAGTGTCATAAGGGGACATGTCCAATTTAATAAGGAACATGTACGCGAGACCGATGAGACCACACAAAATCAAAAAATAGCATGACACTTCTGACACTATGACACTTCTCCGTTCTATCCCATTGGAAAGCCCTAAATCGTTGATTTTGGCTGCATGACACTTCTCTGACACTTCATGACACTTCTCGTGGGAGGGTTCAATGATTGAACATCTTTCGGGCGATGATTTTCTTTCTTTGGTTGGCCAGCGCACCGCCCTGCGCAAAGTGGCCGCAACCAATGGCGGTGAATGGGCGGGAGCATGCCCTTTGTGTGGAGGGAAGGATCGCTTTCGGGTGCAACCGCATGGGGATCGTGGTGGCCGCTGGTGGTGTCGCAGTTGTCGCGATGGCCAGCCGTGGGCTTCGGATATTGATTTTGTCTTTCTACGCGATCACGGCTTTATCCCCAGTACCGATCATCCAGAGTGGCCTGCGTTGATCAAAGAGGCTTTTGCCACACTGGGGTTGACGATCGAGCAATCACGACCATCGACGAAGGTCGTCCCTGACCCTGAGCCACCGAATGATTGTGAGCCACCCGCTGCGCTTTGGCAACAAGCCGCCCTGAGTTTTCTTGGCTACGCGGTTGATATGTTGTGGAAGGATGGGGATAGCCAGCCCTCGCCACGCACCTACTTACACCAGCGTGGCCTGACCGATCATACGCTCCGCGCTGCCGCGATTGGCTACAACCCCAAACCGCTCTACCGTCCGCTGCACAAGTGGGGACTGACAGACCCGAAGAAAGATGGCGTGTGGTTGCCTGCGGGCTATGTGATCCCATGGTTTTGTGATGGGCAGCTCTGGAAGCTCTCGATTCGCCAAACGACCCCGCGCGACGAGGGCATGAAATACGTGACGATTGCTGGCAGCAGCAATGTGCCCTATGGCATTGATACCTTCCGCGCAGGCCGCCCGGGTATTCTGGTGGAAGGGCCGATTGATGCGTTGGTGGCCCAACAAGCACTTGGCCAATTCGAACGCCATGGGCAACCACTCAGCGGGGTTGCGGCGATTGGCACAACCCAAGGGCGCGGCTTTCGTTGGCTCGTCCAATACAGCCTCTGTCAGCCGCTCTTCATTGCCACCGATGCCGATCAGGCAGGCGATAAGGCCGCTGCCTATTGGCTCGATATCTTCAAAGGCAAAGAGGTTGCCCGCATGCGGCCCGACCCGCACGATTTTGGCACGATGGCGGTGCAGTGTGGCATGGATTTACGGTCGTGGATTGCCACCCATCTTGATCGCTGGTGGACGGGCGACCTCGCCCCTAGCCCGATTCAATCAGTTGCCTAAGACCTGAATGTTTTCTCCTGATATTTAGCGGCGATGGGTGGGTGTATCCCATCCATCGCCGAGGAGCCTGTTATGACCACTCTCGTCCATGGGGCCAATATTGGCCATGGCTATGTCAAATATACGATCAATGCTGGTGATCACGAAGAAACAATTATTTTCCCAGCGCTGGTGGCTCCCGCCAGTAGCACCGATGGCAATCTGCACGATGTGCCCACCGTGGACGTTCACGGCACACTCTGGTGGACAGGTGATGATGCCCTGTTGCACCCCGCGCCCTTATCACTCCGCTCGCAACAACGGCTCTACGATCGCCACATTATCCCTGCGCTGGTCAAAGGAGCGTTACAGCGCCTCAAGCAGCCCTGTGGTGGCGCATGTGTGACTGGACTCCCTGCGGCCTGGTCCGGCGAACGGGATTTAGCGGTGGCCTTGGGGTCGCGGCTGCGAGATGCGGTTGCAACCCAGTACTATCACGGCACAACCCTGAAAACGGGCATCCGCGTGATTAGTGAACCGCTTGGCGCGTTGTATGGCGTGTTGCTCGACCCCAGTGGGGCGATTACCACTAGTGGCTATGAGATGAGTCGGGTTGGGGTGATTGACTTGGGCCACAACACCGTGGATGCCTGCATTGTCCAAGCGATGAATGTGGTGCCCGAAAGTGCGATTAGCTTCGAGTTGGGTAGCGCCAGTCCGCTCCAGCAGCTCCAGACCAAGATTAGCGGGCGCTACAACCTTGATCTGACTTTACACGAAGTTGATCACGCGGTGCGGGCAGGCTATGTACGGGTCGCGGGTGAGGAATGCGATCTGCCAACCGGATGGGATCGCCCATGGCTGGCCAATGGCCAACAGGTCGCGGATGCGCTTGTGCGAGCGTGGGGCAGCGGCGCGAAACTGGCGGCGATTATTGTGGCGGGTGGTGGTGCAGAAATGCCCATGCTGGTTCAAGCGATTCACCAGCGTTTCCGCCAAACGATCGTTGCACCCAACCCACAAACGGCGATCGCCCGTGGCTATGCCCGCCGTGCGCGGCGCTACGAGGAGTTTGGCCAATGAGTTTTGATGAACGCCTGACGACGCGCAGCTCCGGCGTGCTGAGCGCGATGATTGCCAGTCTCGGCAATGAATCCGCCGTACTTCGCGCCCTTGTGATTATTGGCTTGCACACCTGTGGCAAAAACATCCAGCTATTCACTGCCGATGCCTTGGCCAGCGTCGCCCGCCTTGATGATCACGCCGTGCGGGACACTTTGCTGGCGGTGCTGATGAAACCTGTTGAACAAGCGTTGCACCCACGTTCCCCCAGCGTTGAACCCGTGTTACACGCCAGTACACCATCTGTTGAACACACGTTGCACACCAGTACACCACCTGTTGAACAAATCCCAGTTCCGCCGCCCACGACGCTCGATCTTCCGCCTGATCCCGAGTACCAAGATGTGTAAATGAAAGGGAACTGCTATGACTTCACCTTCAGCCGTGCTGGCTCGGATTGAAACAATCACGCGTGTTTTGCAGGACGTGGTTCAAGGATTACAGGGAAAGCCCTTCCACTGGGGCGGAGGGCAACGCGAACACTGGATGCCCTTACTGGCAACCATGGGCTTCCATTTGATCACGAAAACCCAAATCGCCAAACAAGGCTATCGCTTAAAACGGGGGGCGCAGCCTGTGGGCACAGTCTACTACGACGCACCCTTGCAACGCTATGCCGATGTCTATCTCCGTGAATGCCAGTGTGTCGCGCTTACTGATTCCGCATCGGCAGATGATTCGGCGCTTGACCAACAAAAAACCGCCGATGAATAAGCATCGGCGGCGTGCATCACCGGAGAACACCAAAGTGATGCAGCGCTAGTATACCAAAGGAGAACACCATGACAACATCGGATGTGTTATTTGATCTGCACCGCCTTGATCCTAGCCGCAAACTCATCAAAGGCCTCGCCTGCACGCTCGGCTGGGGCAATAGCATTGTTACCACCGTCTCGACCCTGAGCGATTTTCAGCATTGGCTGTGGGGAATTCGTGATTATCGCGGCATCCTCGCGGGGCTGGGGGTCGCGCTGTTTCTCTTCCTTGGCCAACTCTATACCTTGCGCCGGACTGCGTGGGGCTATGGCTGTTTTCTGGCTCCCGATGCCATGATTACGGCCTATAAATGGTGTGAATGGTTGTTTTACCCCATCGCCTACAAACTGGCTTCCGGCCTGCCAGCGCTGGCCCTCGCGTGGGGTGCAGGCTTGGCGCTCGGGGTTGTCTCAGCGCGGTGGCCCGAATATCTGGCCTTTGGCCGCACTGTACAGGAGCATCCGCATGGATATTAATTCGCCGTGGCTCTATCCGTTGATTTTTCTGTTTGCCTGTAGTTTTGTTGGCACGTTTCTGTGGTGGCATGCACGCACCCCTACCAGCGAACGCCGCCATGCCGCTGCGCCTACCGCACCCGTGCGTGCGACAAATCCGGCACGGCCAGTCGTGGTGGAGCGTCCGCGTGGTGAAACCTCACCGGAACCCACGACCACCAGTTTATCAACCTATTCATGGCCCATGCTGCTCGACACCTTGGCCAAGCGCCCGCATATTGGGATTGCTGGCCCCTCGCGCCAAGGCAAGTCGGTACTGAGTATGGCCCTGACCTATCTTCGCGCCGTCGATGGTCACCAGCTGGTGATTCTCAACTCACATGCGCGACCGAATGATTACGGCGGCTTGCCACAAATCTATGACTATCCGGCGATCAACCGCGTGATGAAAGCGTTGCTGGCTGAGCTAGGGCGACGCAAGGCCGCTGCGGCCACAGGCGTGAATCATTTTGATCCGATTACGGTGGTGTTGGAAGAAGCGCCTGATGTCATGAGCAAGGTGCATGGCGAAGATGGCTCAGCCGCCAAACCTAAAGTGCCTGTTGCGCAGCGCTTTGTGGGCGAAATGCTCCGCCAAGCCGCCAAGTATCGCATGCATCTGATCCTTGTGACCCAAACCACCTTAGTCAAACCACTGGGCATTGAAGGCGATAGCGAAGCACTCGATAACTTGCTCTGGATTGCGATTGGCGATCGGGCCTTGGAGAAAATGAAGTCGCCCCTCGTTGCCCCATGGCCTGCGGCGATTGAGTGGAATTGTCAATGGTTTTGGTGCAATCGCGAACCGGCGTGGATGTTATCGACCCGCCCGATTGACCCAGCACGCCTGTGGCGAGTTCCCGATTCCATGGGAGATCCCGCAGGTGATTCCCCGCTTGGAACCATGGGAACTAGCGATGAGAGCCTGATTGATGAGGCCACGTTGACCGATGTCATCCTGATTACCAAGCTCATCCTTGCTGGCAAAAGTGGCAACGAAATTATTGACAGCTTGGGTGGCAAACGCACGCGCCGTCTCAGCCAAATTCGCCATGTCAAGCAGGTGCTTGATCTTGGCGCTTAATACCGAAAGGAATCATTCTTATGACCACGACACCGATGACCATTACCTTGACCGAAACCCTTGATCTGCCGAAACACGGCCAGCATACCGTGCAAATCACCGTGACCCCACCGAGCACCGAGCCGCACGATCTCGCTCCCTTGCTGCAACAGGCGACCATGACCCTCTTTCAGCAACTGGATGCTGCCCTGATTCGTGTTCAGCAGCCACCGCGCTATCTGTGTGGTGCACTGTGTAGCGTGCTCGTCTGCCCATTTCTTGGGTTGTATCTGCGTGTTCCCCAAAGCACGCCGCTCGAAACCCTGCTGGCGGAAACGGTGATCGATGCCAAGGGCGATGCTCACCAGCTCTGGACGGTCGCACTGATGGCCGTTCCGCCAGCGCTTGTCTTGCCGCATATCCCTGTGCTTATTCATGCTTTTTCGATCCAAGGGGCGAAGTCATGGCGGGAATATCGCGGCGAAGGTGATACCCTGCTTGCAGAACGCTTGCATGAGTGGCAACACGCTATTCCTGAACCAGTACGAACCGATGAACACTGGCTTAGTGGACTTTAATTGAGTATTCGAGGCCGTGGCTGCTACATTAAGCAAGCCACGGCCATTTGGTGATCAGGATGCTTGCGGCATTCTTGCCCATTCATATCGTGTTCAAACCGTGTTCATATCGCGTTCAGATGGTCTACAAATCGCCAAGTAAAAAATAGCGCACTAGAATCGCCTAAATTGGCTATTTGGTCGTGCCGACATTCTTTAACAGGCTGCACAGCCACCAATTATCGTGTGAGGAGTGATTGAATGACAACCCATACCTCCGTTGGCCTTAATCCCACTGAGCTGCACATCCTGCTGCTCGTTGCTCGGCTTGGTCGCTTGCTGTCACGCCACCTGCGCACCGCGTGGGGCCATCCGTTTACCGTGACGATTCAGACCGTCAATCGCACGTTGGCCAAGCTGGTTGATGCCAAGCTGCTGATCTATTGCGAACACTTTCAATCGCATGGCTATGATCCGCGTGGTGCGATCGGGTGGACACGCCATGGCCGCTTATATAGTCTCACGCCCCTTGGCTGGGAGATCGTCAAACAGGCCTTTCCCATGCTGGAGGAAGGCAGTGAGCGGCTGGCTCCCACGATGTTTAATCCCCAACATCAAGCCGAACACCAAATTGAGTATGCCGAGTTCATCACCAGCTTGATTCAGTCGCTACCGTATGTGCCTGGTATTGTCGGCATGAGTAGTTATATTGAGATGGACTTAGGCCCAACCGCACGGCCACGCGCTGATGGCATTGTTGTGGTGCGGCGCTGGGCCGATGCGACGCAGCCCGATTCTGAGCGCTCGTCGTTGTATCCATGGCTTGGGATTGGCCAACAGCAAGGGCAAATTGATCAACTGTATGCGATTGAAATCGATCGGGGAACCGAGGAGTTGAGTATTATTACGGGGAAAGCCCATTCGTATGGGGAATTATATCGATCGAAGTATTGGGAAGGGCGCTATAGCTGGCCTTTAATTGCCTTTACCGTGCCGAGCGAACGCCGCAAACGGGCCGTGCTTGATGCGTGGGAAATCGGCTGGCCCGGCAGCCAGCTGCTCATTGCGACCATCGACGATGTGCGTGAGTCGGGTATTCTCACGCCGATATGGACGACCCAGTACACCAAGCAAGGCCAACGGATTCAGCAATCGCATCGGTTTTTGCGAGCTGCTTGGTTTGAAAAGGTTATATGATTCAATAATCATTTAAAATAAATTACATTTCATAAATATTCATCTATATCTATAATTATATTTTTATTTTTCTTCATATATAATTTGAATTCATCAATAAAATTTTCAGTGGCAAAAATAAGAGTTAATATATCGTTTTTATTTATTTCTATATCAATGAATGCCTCGTGAACTATTTTATGTCTTATTGTTATATATTTAGCTATTACTTTTTTGATATTTATTTCTTTTTTATTGAATATTTTGTTTACATTAAGTATTTTCTCTATATCTATCTCAATTTCATTAAATGCGCTTATTATTTTTGGAATATTTTGAAATGATGTTAATCTTGCATATTCATCTCCAATTGTTACCTTTTTTGTATACATATTCTTGAAGCTATGTAAATCTAATTTTTTTAATATATTCTTCTGAATAGACTCTTGGTTATTGACATAAATTACAAAGAAATTTTTTAGAAACTCTTCTATTGAAGATACTATGTAAGGAATGATTAGATTATTTATAATAATACCTTTATCAAATCTTAACATCCATGGTAAATTCTCTTTTTTATAATTAAATTCATCAATATCATCTTGAACAGCTATTTTTGATGTAATTATATTATTTATGAAATTTCTATAGACTATAGAGCATCCGCGTTCAATAACAGTAAATTCTGGTATTTCATAATAAAGATATGAACACACTCCTTCTTGAGGATTATATAGACTTCCTAGAAAAGCTTTTTTTAATTGTTTAATTACATTATTTTGTGCCTCCAGATCTGCAAAAGAACGTCCAGCATTTGAATAGGCATGAAAAACTACTTTTGTATCCTTGGGAACATTTTCAACCGGATTATAGTCAATAAATAGCCAACATCCACGGGTAGACTCATAATTATTCTCATTGAACCAGTAATAACTTAGACCTTTGTAACCAGAATAATAGGTTGCTTTTTTCCATCCTAATGGAAATATAATTTTTTCAATTTGCCGACGAGTAGGCTGATTTTTAGTTCTAAGAAATAAATCAATACTCATTACTTGCTCCTAGAATCTGGAATTAATGATTTAGGTTCTTTCTGATAATCCATGCTAGACTATCCGACAGGAGGTACGCATGGCTCTCCATGAATTGACCAATACCCAATTTGCCGTGATTGCACCGATCCTACCGACCGAAACCTGCCGTGGCCGCCCATGGAATGACCACCAATGCGTGGTTAATGGCCTATTTTGGCAACGCAATACCATGATTCTATGATGCGATATTTCCGACCGCTTTGTACTCTGGTAACACGGCGGAACCTGGGAATGCATCCTTACCTCCTTGCATATGTCCTTAAATGCCATGGATGCCTCGAGTGGCAGTAATTGACCATCGATGGCATGCTTATTTGCGTCGGTCGTACCGTTGCGGCGCATGAAAAAAATCTTTGATGACACATGAATCCACTAACCAAACCCTCGGATGTTTCTACGGCAGATTCGGTACCAAATCCACCTCCTTTAGTTTAGATGGTCGTGTACATCCGTTATCCTCCTGTCTTACGCCTAGACAGATCCACGAAGGCACCGCGTTCGAAACCCTGATCGTTATGCTCCAGCAGCACGGACAACCCGGCACCCGTCCACACTCATTGGTTGATGATTGAGGCGATGATGACCGTTGTATCAGACAGTGGACTCAGCAATATGGGATTCGGTCGGTGATTCTGCCACGCCGACGACGCGGTGAATGCAAGGCTGTCCGTCCAGTTTCTATGGCTAACAGGCTTGCCATGCCCGCACTGTGGTTGAGCCCGCCAATGGCGGGCGCAAGGAGTGTCGGTTGGTTGAGAAGAGAAACTGGCTCTGAATTATCTTGTATTGATGCATCTAGCCATGATTCAACGATTGGTTCGTATCATTGTACCGTTCATATAGCCATCCTGAATTATAAGGCCTACGGTAATATGCTATTAAAGTAAAGGTGCTGTTTTTGATCATTTTCGTGGTATTCTGAATCTTTCCAATGGAAGCTTAAGGAATTAAATTATCAAACAAAATATATTCTCCAGCCTCTTCCTACTGTCAATGTGTTGTGATTAACTGGAGTCAGTGTGCCTTTAGAATCCATTACTGCCAATACATCCCATGATATCCAAACGTATCTGGATACAAGATCACTATCAAAATGAGGATAACAGTACTTATCAGAACTTACTTTATACGTTTTAATTTAACTATTTAACTAGTTGGCTTGACATACCTGATAGGATATAGCAACTAGAATTACACCTTAATCTTATAAAAACATCATAACATTTCTATGCACTTGAAGGAGTTACCTATGATCTCAGATGTAGAGAAAAAACGTTCTATTTTACTTACGACAAAACTAAGGTTTTCTCCAGAAATTCAACCTTTAAAACAGACTGTTATTAATAATATTATTTTACAAATAATTTATACAAATTCATCATTAAATAGGTGGAGGATAGAAACTATTAATGAAAAAATCTATTCTCAGATTGGACATCAGATTAATAATGATGATTTAAACTTATCTTTAAAAAGTCTTATTTCTCAAGAAATGATTGAGGAACTAAATAATGGAGGGCATAAAACATATAAACTATCTGATATAGGAAAAAAGTTAATAGATAAGCATCAAATTGAGGCAGAGAATAGGTTGGATAGGGTTCTACATGAACTTTTTTCGAATTCAGAAATACACTCATCTTTATATACCGATCCTTTCCTTGATGTTATATCAAGAATATTTTCAAAAATAGGTGAAGATAATGCTCGTTTAATAAAAGGAGATTTATCTAATGAAGATTTATTGAATTATATATCATTACCAGATATAATAAAGGGGGTAGTTTTTAAATCTTCAAATATTAATTATGCTGTATTTGAATCTGGAATAAATAATTTTTTTAGAAAAAATGACCCTGATTTTGATATTATTAAATGGAATATGGCTCAGAATTATTATATAACAAAATCTTTAGGAATTGATCCTTCTGGATCAATCCTTTCTAAAGAATTATATGAAAATGCTGTTTTCTATCTTGATACTAATATAATTATTACAGCATTAGAAGAAAATCACGAGTATCATCATAGTTTTTTATTTTTTATTGAAATGTGTAGTAAATTGAATATATCAATCAATATTTGTCAAATATCACTAGATGAAATGAATGAATGGTTATCATATCAGAGAGAGATAATAGAAAAAACTATAAGCAATATACCTGATGGACTGTCAAGTAAAATCAATTCACTGATATATGATATATATCTTAAGAAAGTAGAATTACATAATTATGAAAATATAGATGATTTATTTACTAGTTTTTCTAATGCATCAAATAAGTTAGAGTCTGAATTTGAAATAAAATTATTTCATAATGATTGGTTTTCTAATAATAATGATAAACCGGAAGTGAATAATTTTGCTGAAAAGATTAGAGATAGATATTTTAAAACTCGTAATAGAAAAAAATCTCGTAGAGCACCAAAACATGATGCTTTATTATTAATGTGGATAGAAAAAGAACGGAGAGAAAAATCTTTAAACACATGGCTAATTACAGCTGATTCTTCTTTACCAGGTATAGTACCTAATAGATCAATAGATTCTTCTTTAGCTATTACTATGGATGCAATTATCCAATGGATATCTCCTGTAAATATTTCCAATGAAGATGAATTTAGTTCTATATTCTCAGAAATGATAAAATTAAGACTATTTCCTCAGAATAAAATATTTATGCTAGAAGATTTTCTTATTTTTCATGAAATGAATATTTCATGCAAAGAGTTACCTATTGAAGATGTAGAACAATGCATTAGATATATTAAGAGGAATATTCCAAATATGGATATATCTAAATCATCTGATAGAGAAAGATTACACTATGAGATGAGTAGATTTTTTAAAGATCCAAGTCGAAAATATCAAGAAGAGTTATCAAAGCTCGAAAGAGAGAAATCAGAAATGAGTATGAATTTTGAAAGAGAGAAATCAGAAATGAGTATGAATTTTGAAAGAGAGAAATTAGAAATAAATAATTCTATTTCTGATTTTAGAGAAAAACTATCTAATATGGAAAGTGAAATAAATATAAATAAAATAAAAAGTATAGTAAATAAAAAAATGTTCAGAAGTGTGTTGCTACTTTTTATAGTAATTTCTATAACAGTCTACATTGCCGAAGGAAACACCTTCTACGAAAAGATTAGTGGGTGGTGGCAAGTGTATACTTTTATCTTTGGAGTATGGATTTTTCTTGTTTCTATTTGGATAGGGAAAGAAGGACTTAGAACGCTTGGATGGCCATTTACCAAAATTTTTGGAATAGAAGATAAATAATTTAGTGAATTATTTATCTTCTATTCCAAGCCCTTGATAATTACAGTGATCAAGGGCTTCCTTAACTATATGTAGGTTCTATTTGATCATTCAAGATATCGCATACCGTCGCAAAACCTCATTGATATGCTGATTGGGACGGTATTCTTGGTCATTTTCTCATGTACATTATGGTATTTGTGCCTTCCCAAGTCCCAAGGGAGGCTTAAGGATTTATCAGTATCTAAATCAATGAGTGACTATTTGCCATTACCATCTCCAATAACGGCAGCGGCTCCTCGGGCACGAGCTGCACTGCTGCCAGATTGAAGCCATCCACTTGGACTTCGGCCAAGACAAAGCCATTCAGGCGATTGGCCACCGCGCTACTGGTGGGCAGCACATCGCGGAACAGCAGCATGTCCCCCGGTCGCGCTTCCGTCGCTGGATAGACCATGCCATCCACGGTCTCCAGTACCGCACATGTCAGGCTGGCCGCAGCTTCGCCTTTGGCCGCGTCACTCAGAAACACACTGGTTCGTTGCGTGGCCACGGCGAGCGTCCCGCCGTCAACGGGCAGCGCCGTGCGCCGAACCAATCCGCTATTGGCCAGCGCTTGGGCATCGGTTTGGATGGGCGTGCGCTGGCGTTGGCCCTGCTCATCCTCATAGACCCCATAGCCACTCGTCCAGCGTCCATCGCTATTGCCGCCTTGGGTATAGCTGCATTGCTCGGTACTGACATACCACACCCGCCCCGACTGGCGCGGACGCACGAACAGCACGCCATCCTCATCAACACCCCAGACCCATGGACGGTTGCTGGTATCCCCCAGCTGCACCTGCTCGCTCAGGATGGTGGCCCACGGCTGATCGTCCGCTGCAAGATTCGCAATATCGACGAGCGGACTTTGCACTTTGCCATCGCTGTTGAAGACTGCCCATGGATTGACCGCCAATACCTCACTCAAGGCATACTTGGCCACTTGATCGAGTGTCACGGTTGGCGTGGTGACGGCTTTGACCCGCACGTTAGTGATCACCAACTCAATATCGCCATCATTGCCATCCCACAGCGGCTCCACCAGATCGCTGCCAAGGTGGGCATTGCGAAACACGGCGGTAAAGGTCGTCGCGGTCGTGGCCGTCACGACGACTTCCTCCGGCTCCGCGCCGCCAATCGCCAGCTTGGCATTGGCCGCAATCCCCGCCATCGTGCCGGGTGTAACCATGCGGGTTCCTGCCGTGATCGTTGCGGTATGCAGATTCGTGGCCGCACGGGTACAAAACAAATTGAAGCCCAAACGCGAACAGCCCACACCGCTCAGGAAGCTCAATGTGCCGCTTTGGGTGGTGATTCCGGTCGCGCCCGTACCAATGCCATCAAGCGTCCAGAGCGAGGAGAGAAAGGTCGTGCCATCGTAGCGGCTGAGGCTGGCTCGCCATCCGGCGGGTGCTTTCAGGCTGTAGGTCGCCTCGATCGTTTGCCACTGGACACTGGCCGCAGCGGGCTGCGCAATCGAGAGCATGCCAATGCTGCTGGTGGTAAAGCCATTGCCGCCCGATGGGGCAATCCGCAAGCGCCGCTCGGTCTCGAAGCTAAAGCGTTCGGGCGTGCGACTGGGAATCAGGTCGCTAGGAACGTCCTGCCAATCGCCATAGCGCGTGCTGCTCCACCAGCCCGTGTGCGGAATATCTTCGAGCGCTTTGACGAGGCCCAAGGCGAGGATCTGGATCGAAACGGCTCCATCAGCGGTACGGGTAATCGTCACATCGTCACCAGCGGCGCGGCCCCACCAGATGCGCTTCGAGCAGCGATTGAAGACTTTGACATAGACAAAGGGCAAGGTTTTGAACCAATAGGCTTCCGGCATGGTGCAGGGAATGGTGATACTGAGATCACCACAGCCCTGCTCGGTATAGCGCCACGTGGCGGCGGTCACCCGATCGGAGACATCCAGCATTTGGCTGCTCGTCAGATCCTGTATCAGAATCTGGAATTGAGGATCAAGCATCATCGCCTCGCTTACTCTGGCATCCGGTAGGCCCGATAACGGTCAAGGGTCAGCACATAGTTGGTCACCGCGCTGGCCGCATCGACAATCCGCCAGTTGGTGCTATAGGTTCCGACATAGACGGCATCAAGATTGGCATCGGCTCCCGCAGTGGTTTGGGCCGGAACCTGTACGGGTAAGCGACCTCGCGCACCAACAAACTTGCCCGTAATCGCCACCCGTGGCCGATAGGTCGGTTGGAAGTCCAAGACAAAGCCAGTCGGGCTGCTATTGAGGGTGAAGGGTTCAAGGATGCGCACGCCATGCTCAGGGCGGGTCGTATCGACGAGGTAGCTGGTTTCAATATCGACGGTCGCAGCGGCACTGGCGGTCACCCGATAACGCAAGCGGGTGCTGACGCTATTGATCGCAATCTCGCGGAAGATCACGATTTGCGGGTTGGTCGTGCTGCCACCACTCACCACCTCTTCGGGTGAAACGAGGCTTTGACCATTCTCCAGATTGTCGAGGATGGCCGCAATCCGCACACTCACGCCAGCGGTACGCACGGCAATCTTGGTCACCACCGTTTGCCGCCCACTGACGCTAAAGCCGCCCGTATGCTGCGGGGTCGTGCTCGATACGCCAGCGCTCAGGGTTCCCCGCAAGACGAAGGTATCGCGAGCTTTTTGGGCGGACTGGTTATTATTGACCCACGTCGCGTCATTCGTCCAGCTATTGCCCGCCACCACCTGAATCCCACCTTGCTTGCTCACCAACAGCGCCGAGAGCGGCATGTTCAGAAAGCCACTGCTGGTTGGGGGATAGTTGCCTGCCATGGTTACGCGAGCGGGCGAGGCAATCCCATGCAGGGTTGCGCCAAAGTTCAGGTTCATTACACTGCCATTGGCCACACTGGCCGAGGTGACCCGATCATAATCACTGACCTCGCTCGGCAACCACCAGCCGCCCGACTGAAAACTAATCGCGACCCCGTTAATCCCGGGCGGAATCGCTTGCAAATCGGTATCAATCAGTCCAGCAGGCACATCGGGCACGGTCGCATCGAGCAGACTCCGTACAAGCGGCGTGCTGCGATTACTGCCAAAGGGCTGAAACAGCACCCGTGGCCGCAAGCTGTCATACTGCTCAGGAGCCGTGCGGTAATAGGTGGCAGCGGTCAGAATCCGCCCCAGTTTTTGCAGCCGACTCATGGCATCGGCAGCCGTCGTGCCCACAATGTTAATCAGCCACTGGGTTTCCACCGGACGATCATCGTGGGTGCTGGGAATCGCTCCCCCACCCAAGACAAAGGTCGCATCGGCTCCCGCGCTGGGGTCGCCAATCGTAAAAGTATCGGTTCCGGCAATCAACGAACAGGTGCGTTGGGTCGTTGGCATCATATCCTCACTTTCGGGGACTCGCTAAACGCTGCCGGACCTGGCTTTGTTGGCCCAACCCTTGGTTGTTTTGGGCCAGAATCCGGCGTAAGAGCGCTTCTATTTGGGCGAGGGTCAAGCCGCCTGCCTGAATGGCCACGTTGGTTGGCCCAGCTGCGGCAGCGGTCGGGGGATAGTCACGCGGCGCAGGCTGCACGAGCGGCGTAGGCGTGACAGTGGGCAGGCGATCGGCACGCGACCGATTGACCCGTTCGGTTTCACTCAGTTTGAGCAGATAGTCAATCCCGCCCGCTTTGCGAATGCCATCGGAGCGGGTCGGATCAACAATAATTTCGCGGGCATGGGCTTGCACTACCATATCGCGGGTCAACCCCATGTCACCCGTGCCTAGGGCATAGCTGGCTTCTACTTTATTGTGGATGGTGAAATCTGCATCCTCACCAGGCGCGGCAGTATTCGTGGGTGCTTGGCCAACGGCGCGGGAAGCATTGCTCGCAGCGCTGGCCACGAGGCCATAGAGCGCGATCGTGGCATCAGCCCACGTTTGGTGCGCCTGTAATTGCTCGGTTTGCTTATCGAGAATCCCGCGCATGGTGTCAGCAAAGTCATCGCGCAGCTTGGCCTGTGCCTCGGTATAGTCGGCGTTCTCGCTGGCCAAGGCTTCATCGCGTTCGGCTTTCAGGCTATCATTGGCGGTTTCTAAGTCGCTCAGGCGTTTCGCCGCAAGGTCATCCTTAATCTGATCGGCTTTGGCTAACAGTCGCAACTGCTCTTCCAGATCCGCGCGATCGGCAGCGGTCAAGTCGGCGGTCTCATCGGCCAACTGTTGGCGCAGCTGGCGCATGCGATCAGTGCGTTGCTGATCGGCTTCAATTTCTTCTTCGGCGGCTTTGAGATAGGCATCGGCCTCTTTGGCGCGACCTGCTTGGGCCATCACTTGGGCTTTATCCCATGCCTCGGTTTGCTTGCGCAGCGCCTCAGCCCGATCATCTTTGTGCATGCTGGCCACGGATTCGAGGAAATCGGCTTGATCGGCAAACTTCTGGCGATTGAAAGACTGCTCCGCCGCCAAGGCTTTCCGGTGATAGTCATCCTCGATCTTGCGCACCGTGGCATAGTGATCCCAGGTCAGTCGTTCGGCCTTCTCCTGAAAGTCCTCCTTGGCTTTGGCAATCTTGGCTTCGGTCTGCTCGGCCTGTTTGATCCGCTGCTCGGCTTCGCGTTGGCTGGCAGATTGGCCACGACTGCCACTCCCACCACCACCACTTCGGCGGGTCGGGGTGCGAGCCGTGCGCACCCGTTCGGCATTCCGGCGATTAAAGTCTCCCGCTTGGCGTTCGGCCTCGCGTTGCCGCGCCGCTGCGCCTGCTGGATTGACCAAATCTTGCGAGCGATCCACGACTGCATCTTTGTATTGCCGCTGATCACGCGGGTCAATGCCCTCGGCACGGAGATCATTGCGTGATGCCGTGGTATTGCGTGGCAGCTGCGAGGCCCCTTCCATCAAGGCTTTATAGGCCAGCGCATCGCCTGCGGTTTGGGCGGCAGCGGCGAGATCGTAGAGGCTGCTGGTTTCGGCGGCTAATGCCCCAATATGATCATCGGCAGCCAGTCGCGCGTTTTGGGTCAAGAGTGCAAGGGTTTCTTGCTCCATGCTGGCTTCGATCGTGGCATCGATTTTGGCGTACAGGCTGTCGGTATGGGCATCGACCGCTGCGGTAAAGTCATCGGTGCTGACCGTGGCTTCGCGGGTGGCACTGGCGACGAGCAGGGTCGCCCCTTCCAAGCGGGTCAGTTCGATTTCATCTTGGATGACTTGCTGCTCAATTGTATCGAGCGCCTGCTGGTAGAGGGTCGCATCAATCGATCCGGCACTGAAGGCAAAGGTGGTGGCTTCGACCGCCCCGCGTGCCCGTTCGCTTTTGTCGGACAAGGTATCAGCACGTATCGCTAGCTCCGCAATCGCGGTACTGGAGAGTCCGGCGGCCTCGGCTTTGCGCACAAAGGAATCGCGCAACCCCCGCACCCGATCCATCGCCGCCTGCGCATCCATGCCTGTTTTGACCAAGGCTTCGGCCAGATGATACTGTCGCTCGGTGACCATCCCCTCGGTCGCATCAAGGTCGGTCAAGATTTGGCGATAGGTGGTAAAACTCTTGCCGGATTGAATCGCGCGGTAATCGACCTCATCCAAGCGCTGCGCAAGGGTGAAATTTTGACTGGTCAGCCGATCGAGCACATCAATGCCTTCGGCAAAGAAGCCCACAATATCGCCAGCAAGGACTTTCAGGCTGTTGCCAAAGTTTTGCAGATGCGCTTCGGCACGGGCGATTTTGGCAGCATTCGAATCGACATCCACGCCCACATCGTTGATCATCTGCTGACCACTCTGCATCACTGCCTGTTGGAAGGCCAACGCCTTCTCTTGATCGGTCAGGGCCATCACGGTTTTGCCCAGTGACGCGGCATACTCCTGATTGGCTTTGGCCACATCGACCGTGATCCCAAGGTTGTCGATGATCATCTTCGAGTTTCGCGCGAGACCTGTGACGAGCGAATCAAACATGAAGTTGATATCTTCGCCCGTGGCTTTGGACGCGGCCCGCGCAATCTCTAAGAGTTTCGGCACATCCTTGGCCAAGCGATCGCCAGCCAGCAACACCGCCTTATTGGCCCCAATCATCAGATTGGTTTCGCTGATTGTCCCGGCACTGGCCTGTTTCAGCGCTGCCAGATAGGCGGTGCTCGATGTGCCGGATTTGCGGGCAAGGTTGTCGAAGGCTTCCTCAACCCCTTCGATCGCCGCTCCTTCTTTCCCCCACTGCACCACCTTGCGCACCGCCTCTACCCCGACATAGGCTTTGGCCACGCCCATCAAGCCATCAGTGAGGCCACCAAGCGAGCCTTTTGCATCGGTCATGGCGGTGTCGTCGCGGCGCATGGCATCGGCGGCGCTCAGCGTGCGCTGCTCCAGCTGGCGCATACTGACACTGGCCTTCTCGATGCTGATCACCTTGCGTTCAATCGCATCACTCGTGGATCGCGCTTGCTGCTGCAATTTGTCGAGTGAGCGCTCCAACATGGCGATGGTCGTCGCGTTGCTATCGGCTTTGGCCCGTTCCTGCTCCAGTGCGCGGCTGGTTGCCTCAATCGTGCTTTCGAGTTTGGCCTGCTTGCCCGTGAGGTCGGTCACCGACTTGGCCACGAGGTCTTGGGATTGTCCCGCCAAACGATATTTATCGGCCAGCGTTTGCACGGTCGCGGCGGCGCGGGTCGATTGCTCGTTCAGGGACGCAAGCTGGCCACCAGCAGCGGCAAGTTTGCTGGTGGCCTCATCGCGGAGGGAGAGAATCAGTTCAAGCGTTTCTTCCGCCACGGCCCTGCTCCTCGGCCTGCCAGTCGCTTTCCGCATTGGCACGCGCGATTAATTCATCAATAAAGCCAGCGGGTTGCTGGCGAATTTGCTCATACGTCCAGCCAAAGCGCATGGCTAAGGCCACCTCAGCATCGTAGTCACCGATCCGCGTGGCCGCTGCGCCACTTAGCTGGGCGTACCATCCCCAGTAGAGCTGCTCGGCGTGGCTGAAGCTGTGCTGCTGGTATCGTCCGTTAATGGTGCGGCCTTTGGGTAGATCACCGCCTCGGCATGGGCCACGGCCCGTTGCACCAGCGGATCACGCGCATCGAGCGCTGCAATGCTGGTGGGCGTGAGTGGCATGGCATCAAACGATGGGCCTGACCACTCCTCGATTGTGGCTTCGAGCATCAGCAACTGGCGGCGATAGGTCGTAACATACTCACCCTCGATCTGCATCAAGGCATCGGCATAATCGGCACGTTGGCCATAGGTCAAGCCCGTGCGCATCGTAATCGTGTCTTCAGCATCGGTCAGGTCAACGGTCGTGGTTGGGGTAAAACGGCTCATACAGACATCCTTTCAAGGCGAGAGACTTCGACACCGGAATCGGTGCTTACACGGTGGCTTTGGTGTTTTGGCACGCGATGCGTAGATCACTGCCAATCGTTGGTTCATAGGCGTGGTCGAGGGTTAGTTTGATCGTGCGAGCGTGCTTCTGTGCGCCCCACGTCATCGCTTTGAGCACCCCATAGCCATCGACTTCGAGATAGCGATAGGTTGGATTCGCCGCCACGGTCTCGATAAACGAGCCGTTATGGCGCACGCGCACCTTACAGCGCACGCCGTTACGCCAGCGGTCGTAATCGGTCAGGTCATCAAAGTAGAGCGTCAGGATGGTTTGCGGCGATGTCACCCCCACATTGACCCGATTCCACGTGCGGTTGCCACTGGGGCCACTGGCCGACTTATCGGGTTCCAGCCCTGGTTGAAACGTGTGCTCGACCTGAATCACGCGGAAGGTTGCGGGAGTCGTGCCAATCGCATCGCTGCCTTGGTCAATCCAGCACTCTAAGTCACTGGGAATCACCAGATCACCAGCGGTTTGGACAGGCAGCGCAGGCGTGGTGACGGCTTCCATAAATTGGGCAAAGCCATCCAAATCGAGCTTGGTGGCCGCATTGCCCACGACATTGCTGGTCAGTTTGAGGTTGTTCAGTCCGCCAAAGGCGGCGCGAAAGGTTTGCACATTGGGATCGCCAAACCAGAGCGTCGCAAATTTGGTATTGGCACTGGTCATCACGCGGGTCGCTTCCCACAACCGCCCGAGCGTTGCCCCCGCCGGAGTCGTTGGCGTGGTGAGCGCTCCGTTGTGCATCATCTGGAGCAGAAACGGCATGAGATCGAGATCAAGGCCGCCACTGGCTTTCCACTTGGATTGGCGATTGACCACCGCCGAGCGGTAGATCTTGGCCAACGTGCCGCGCGATTCTTCTGGCTCGTCGTGGGCAATCTCGGGATCAACTTGGCCTTTGGCGGTGACATAGTGGGTTGGGGCACTGGCAGGCGTGCCCGCCGTAGCTTCCCGTGCCATCGCAAAATATTCGAAGGCAATTTGTTGGGCAATGGTCATGCAGCACCTCCTCGGCGGCGCACGTTCGTGGCCGTCGGCGTTGGCTCCGGTTCAATCGGTAGTTCTGGCTCAGGGTCAGCGGGTGGCTCAGGGTCGGGTTCACTCGGAATGTCAGGCTCGGGTTCGGGTTCCGGCAAGCGTTCCGCCAGATAGGCGACACCCGCAGGCGTTGGTTGGTACATGGCCGCTGCGGCCACACTGCGCAGCTGCCAATCGGCCATGTGTTCGCAGTGGGCTGCGGTTAAATCGGCCAACGGAATGCCCGGCAAAAAGCCGTCATCGGGCGTGGCCGCGTAGGTAAAATAGATCATTGCAGGGTAATCCTTGTATACAGATCGAGCGCTCGATACAGGTTCTTGCCGCCAATCGCCACCCACACCGCTTCGGCGCGTTCGACCGTCGCAATCCCCCGCCGCAGGGCGATCCAGTTGCCTAAGCGTCGCCCTTCTGAGGAACCGTTGATCGTGGCAGGCAGGTCAAAGACATAGGGCATCACGGCGGCTTCACAGCGATCGCTGCCTGCATCGGCCACTACGAGGCGCGAGAGAATCACCACCTCGCTGATCGCCACAGGCGTACTGGGGGCATAGGTGACGTGCTCGAGCAAACTGTAGAGCGTTGGGCACTGGCTGATCGTCTTGGGTTCCTCGGTTAGCAACGCGACATTCTGGCCGCTGGCATTCAGGCGTACCAAGCTCGGCAGCAGGGCAAAGCGTTGGTGCAGCTGGTCAATGATGACCTGATAGGTGATGGTCATGGGCGACCTCGCAATTCGCTCATTAAGTCGGCAGCGGCCAGCTTCAGCAGCAAGGACAGACTGGGCCGCGCGTCGGTCAGGCCGCGCCGCATGAATGGGTTAGCGCGTGTGCCCGGGTGGCGAACCATGCGCGTGCGCACCCAGCGGCCACCAATCTGGAAAGCCAGCAGCGCCGCACCGCCGCCGATCGTGCGAGCCGCTTCGCGCGAGGTGAATTTGGGCAGAATCACATGCGGCTTTGTGCCCGCGTGGACGAACACGGCATAGGGCGTGCGGTTGTAAATCCGGCCTTTGGCCCCCGTGGTCAGGATTTCGTGGCGGGTATTGGCCTTAAGATGGCCATCTTTGATCGGGGTGGCCTGTTCGATCGCGCTTTTGACCGTGAGCACCACCCGTTGCAGCACCTCAGCCCGCCATGGGGCAGGCACACCGCGTTGGAGCGCCATCGCCACGGTTCTTAGGCTCGCCATGGCGCAACCACACTTTCCAGAATCGCCAGTTGCTGCTTGGTTAGGCCTGCCACCACCCGCGTCATACCCTGCCCATGCACCCCAACGCTATCGATCATGCCGCCCGTGGTGCGCGAGCGATAGAGATTAATCGTCAGCTGGAGCGCCACATCGACGACCGCAGGCGGCACGGCCCCATAGCCCCAGATCGCCGTAATCCGATAGAGCGCATGATCCGTCCAGCTCGTGGCCCAATAGCCATCCCACACCGCGTCCGCATGCAGCACCCCACGTGCATCTTCGAGCCATGCATCAGCGGCGAGTGGTTGCCATGCGCTATGCAGCCGTTGCTCAATCAGGCTAATACTGCCAATCACATGCGCGTCGAGCGTCAAGGTCGGCAGCGGCAACCCCGTGACCACGCGCATCGTGGCCACCGGATTGGGCACAAACTCAAAGGTCGGATCGTGCAGCAGCGCCCGTAAGGCCGAGCGCACAATATCCGAGGCCCGCACCACATAGGGTTCAATGAGGGCGGGATCGGCGGGGATATCCTCAGACTGGGCTTGGACTTCGGCAACGCTCACATACAGCATGGCGACTTATCCTTCCTTGGCGGGGGCTTTCTTGACTGGCTTTGCGTCAGCCTCATCCAGCGGCGCATCGACGACGCGATAGGCCGGATCAGCGGCGAGACGATCAGCCAGCTCGCCATCGACTTCCCATGTCACACCCGTTTCGGTATTTAAGACCCACATACAGCGCTCCTTTTGCTCGGCAATCGCCCATCTGTTCTAACTCCGATTCGCGGTCATCACGGCGAAGGCGGTAGGCCGCACAACCTTCGCCCCATAGACATGCAAGCCCTTCACGGCATCGGCAAAGCGCTTTTCCGGGCGATAGCCTTCGACCTTGACGATTTGCTCGGCAAACGAGATCGCCATGGGGTGACCCGCCATAATCTTGTATTTGGCTCCCGCCACGTTGGGCACACTATTCGACTTCAACACGCTAAACCCTGCTGCTGTGCCAATCTGGCCATTGCGCAGCACCTGATCGCTGCTCGCCGAGCCAACGCCGACGAAGCGATCATCTTTGAGCAACAAGCCGTGAAACCATGGCGGCACGATCGTCCAGCGCCCTTCGGATGGCACATTGGCCTCATCGAGCAGCGTGCCCAAATCGACCAAGTAATCGTAGGCATTGGCACTGGTGGGGGTCACGGGCGTGGTGTCATTGCCAATCACATTGCCAGCAGCCACCCCCGTATACAGCGAGGCGATAAAGCCATCACTGACATCGCGCAGGCCATAGCTGGCTTCTTTCATGGCTTCATCCATCACGCTGGGCTTTTGTTGGGCACGGTCGATATCATCGACTTGGAAGTTGAAGTATTTGGCTTGGTTGATCAACAAGGTCATTTGGGCATCGGTCAAGGTTTCGGGGTCACCAATGTTGGTATTCTTGGTGTAATTGCCAATCGTGACTGGGCCAATGCTGTTAATCTTGACGGTATCGCCCGCATCGCGAATCTCGCCCTCATACTCACGATTGACCACGCCTGCTTGCCCATACACATGGGCACGATGCAGATTCGAGAGAATCCGCGCACTCCAGACGACAGGAATGAAATTGTTCAGCGCCATACCGGTTCCTTTCTGGCACGTCGTGCGTGCGGATAATGCTTAGCCTTGGCGGGCTAAGTAGGCTTGGATTGCATCCCAGTTGGTATTGATTTGCTCGGGAGTCATCCGTTCAATGGCCGCTTTGGTCAGCGCTGGTGGTCGCGCCGGATTGGCCGGACTGGTTCCGATTGGTGCAGGCGCAGCCGTTCCACCAGCAGTTGACTTGGCCAAGTAGGGATAGGTCGTGAGCAAGCTGGCAATCGCGGCATCGAGCGGCTTGGGGTGGCCCTGCTCGTCAAACTCCAGCGTAACCAAGCGCCCGAGCAACCCCGCATCCAGCCCATGGGCCGCAGCGGTTTGCTCAATCAGCCGAGCGCCGCGCTCGCTGCGCAACGCCGCCCGATCGGCTTCGAGTTGGGTTTCCAACGTGGCCAAGCGTGCCTGCAAATCAGGGATTCCGGCATCGGCAGCAGGCTGCGCAACAGGTGGCACAGCAGCGGGTGGTGCAGCTGGCGGCGCAGGCGGAACAACGGGCACAGCAGGCGCGGGACTTGGTGGTGCAGCAGGTGGTGTGGGATCACCACCACTGCCCCCACCATCATCGGCGCTCAGTAGGCGTTTCGGCATCAGGATTCGAATCATCAGCATCTCCTTTGGCTGTCAGAGGGTCGTGATCGGGCGGCGTTTCGGCCTGCCGTTGTTCGCGTTCATGGGCAGGGTCATAGCCCAGTTGGGTCAAGATGGTGGCTTCACTCACGCCGAGCGTGCGATCGGCCTGTGCGACGGCGCGTTCGGCCTGTGGGTCAGTCGGCAGCATCGAATCCCACACCACCGTGGTGGTGGTCTCGGGAAAGCCGCCAATCATCAGCAAGCGGCGATTGAGTTCACTCAGGAAATCGCCATACAGCATGCGCTTTTGCACGGTCTTTTGCAGCAAGGGGCCATAGAGGATTTGCAAGGCTAAGCCGCTCAGGTTGCCGAGATCTTCGACTTTGCCTGTGGCAATCTCCGGCGTTTGGGCCACCTCGTGAATACTGCTCTTGATCCGGCTGTGGTGGTCGAGACTGGCCGCTAACTCGCTCTGCATCTCAACAATGCTCAGGTCGGCATTGGGCGGAATAAAGACCGTGCGGTCGCGGCCATGCTTGAGCTGCGCGGGGTCCATCCCCTTGGCCACGGTGAGCGGCTGGGCATAGAAGCGCACAATCCGTTGTTGGTTGGATAAGGTGAAATCGCCTGCATTGACCAAGGCAATCAGGTCGGGCGTGATATCCGCCTCACCCCAGTATTCGTTGGGGGCAGCGAGGTTTTGGCTATCGACGATCGGCGGGAAGGGATAGGGCCACGGCGCTTCATGCAGCGTCTCAAAGGCCTGTTTGTCGGGCTGGCTCCGTTGGTCAAGAATGCGCCAGCCGGTATCGGTGCGCTCGATGCGTTGGCGAATACTGACGAGCACTTCGCGGTTGCCCTGCCATTCGTAGGCACTGTAGTCAATCAGGTAGCATTCCACCCGATCCAGATCGTCCGCCGCCCAGCGCACGGTCACGGTCGCCGGATCGAGAATCACGATGCGCGGCAGCGGCTGCTCGGGATAGATCCGCGCAAAGATGTGGCCACACAGGCTGCCATTGATGCCTTGTTTGTAGAGCCACGTCATCTTTTTGGCCGCATTCCAGATTCGATCAAGATACTGGATGCGGGGGTCGTCTGGTGGAGCATCGGGCACGCTAAACGCCACCTGATCACCAAACAAGAACGAGACCGAGGTCTGCACAATCAGCTTAATCAGATTGACCCGTACATTGTCGTTGGGTCGTCCCGCTTCGATCGGCAGCGGGGGCGTATCCTGCTTGCGATAGGCTTCCCACGCCGCGCGAAACTGCTGCAAGCGCTGAAAATCATCGGCCAAGCGCTGCCCATGCAGGTGCTGGCTAATGATGCTACTGGTGGCGGTTGGTGGAAACATACCCATTCCTGCTGCTTTCTTACCAAAGACTTGGGCCAAAACTGACGATCGGGGCGGGCGCATAGGCCAAATTGACCGCATCCATGCCATCGGGACTGCGCTTAATCCGTTTCTTGGTGTCGGCTTTTGGCTCGACCACCCGCCGACCCTGACTATCTTGCTTCCACGTGGGAGCCATCGCTTGGCGACGCAGCTCGCGGCGTGTTTCCGCATCGAGCGCGACGAAGCTCAGGCGTTGCTCGATCGCCCGTTCGGCCACACTGAACCATAATTCGCTGCGGCGATTGGGATATTTCTCAGGATCGTAGGCTGTGCGTGCCCCACTGACTCCGAGGAAGGTATAGCCGTCGGCGAGATCGACCACGCCGCCGCCGATGCCGTCATCGTCGATTTTGATCGCCACGGCGCGGCCATCGACCCCACACCGTCGTCCATATTCGTTGGCCAACTGCTTCAAGCGGCCTGCGGTTTCGACCGTGCTCCAGCCGTTGGCTGCTTCGTGGTAGAGACTGTGGCCACCACGGCGCACATGAATCTCGGTAAAGTCATCGCCATAGCGGGCCACATCACAGCCCAGCTCGCACGGCTCGTCACTCGCAGGCAACAACAGGCTTTCTGCCACCTGAAACGCGCCATCGCTCCAGACATTGTTGGTCGCCTGCGATGGCCAACGGCCCAACAATCGCGCTTCGGCGATCGGTCCAGGCCGATACCAGGCATCGCGCCAATGAATATCCGTGGCCCGTTTTGGTTCTTCGGGGCTGAGTGCGCGACACCACTTTTTGAGCAAGGTATCGACGCGGCTCAGGCGAATCGCCGAGGGAAACGGCGGCGGCAAGCCCTGCAATTCGGCCAGAATGTTGGGATGCTCGAGCACGCTCATCGAAATGACATGCCAGCCCCCACTCAATTCCTCACCATAGGCTTGCGAGCTGGTATCGGTCGGATTGAAAATCGCCAGCCATGCGCCGCCCTCGTTGAACATCGATTCGGCGGTTTCCCAAAACACGCTAGCCACGCCCACCGCCTCGTCAAAGATGAACAGGGTATGCGGCGAGTGATGGCCTTGAAACGAATCGCCATCTTTGGCCGTGAAGCCATGGGCGAAATGGTCGGGTGTACTCTCCAAGCGCGGCGACTTGGGGCCAGTAAAGCCCGCGCGTCCACGCCGCTGCATGCGCACTTCCTTCCAAAGCAGGTCACGCACTTGGCGATCGGTGGGGGCGGTTGTCAGCACCAGCCCCGGGTCAAAACTGTCGTACCACCAGTTGACTAAGCCGCCGCCAAGGTGGGTTTTGCCAACCTTATGGCAGGCTTTGACCAACGTGCGATACGGCGGCGTGAGCAACGACCGCGCGATCAGTTCCTGCTTTGACCACCAGACTTCCCCTAACACCTCCCGCGCATAGGCCACCGGATCATGGGCATAGGGCAAGACCGTGCGTTTCCCGCCAACGGCAAGGCTAAGATCGGAAAACAGGGAACTCCAGAGCGTGTCGCGCTTGGAGGGTAGCGAGGATGCGTTGTTTGGTCGATTCATCTGCCTCTCCAATCGCCGTCAGCACCGCCTGTTGGAAGCGGCGCACTTCATCAACATCGACCAACAACTTGAGAATGGCCAAACTGGTTTTGATGTGTTCGCGCACTTCACGTAGCGCGGCCACATGCACGGCAATCGGCGTGCGGCTGGTGTACTCGCCATCGACTTCGACAATGCCCATTTCGAGCTTGCTCACCAGATCGAGCGCCCGTTGATAGTTGTCACTGAGGGCCGCACGACTATCCCACAGCGACGAGCCAGCCCGCTCGACGACCGCCGCATGCTGCATGAGCGTCGGCGCGGTCGCCGTCGGCAGTGATTCGAAAAAGCGCTGCACCGTGCTGACCGACAAGCCGAAGTCCCGCGCGATCTGGCGTTGGCTCGATCCCGCTTTGGCAGCGGCTAAAAGCTGGTTGGCAAGCTCATCGGTAATCGTGCTTTTGCGTCCCATGGCAGCCTCAGGTGATTCGCTAGTGATTCGAAATTGATTCGAAATGCATGAATTAGTGATTCGAAATGGGTGACGCAGGCAACAGCGCCACCAACCGCAGCAGCCGTTGGCGCACGGCCTGCACCTCGGTCGCCAGCGTCTCGACCTGCTGGAGCACCGCTTCGAGTTGCGCTCGTGTGACCGTGGCCACCGGACGGTCTCCGCGTTTTTTGAGCAAGCGATGGGCTTGGTCTTTACTCAGGCCCGCCATCCGCCCCGCTGCACTCGCATTGCCACTGGCATCGTAGGCCTGCCAAAACAGCGTGATTTGGTCAGCCGGAAGGCGACGGGGCATAGCGAACACTCCTTGAAATTGATGCGGTGGGGCGGGGGAACACAGCCATTCTGCTGCTCTAGCCCCGCCCACGGCGCAGCCGCACCGCCGCTGATCGTCGCCAAGGCGACATTAGGGGTGGGTTTTCCACCACTGTTTCAACCGTTCCACGTCTTCGGTAAACAACCATTCGATGCTGCCGTGGGGCGTAAAGCGTGCGCCGCTGCGCTCGAAGAGTTGATACTGATGGCCATCAGGATGGCGAAAGAAGGGAGTCAGGGCATAGCCCGGGGCAAACTGCGTGGGATGCCACAGACCACCACTGCTTTGCCATGCCACTTTGAGTTCAAGCGCCACCGGATAGGTTCCCGCAGGTTGGACTGGGGCGATCAGGGCCGCTCGCCAGTCATAGAAGCTGCGATCCGTCCAGTCGGAAGGATCGGGCTTGCGTCCCGCAGGGAGCGCCACAAAGCGATGGGTTTCAATCGCGCCGAGCACGATCGCCCAGTCCGCCATCAGGCGTTGGCAGAGCCATGCGAGGGCCGCGCGTTGCTCGGGAGTCCATGCCTCGCCAACGGCGTGATGGCATTCGATGCCAATCGAGCGACTGTTGATCCAGTCATCCTTGGCGGCTCCGGCATGCCATGCGCGATAGATCGGCGGCAGAATCTCGGCAATCTGGCCGCGTTGGCCAACCAAATAATGCGCACCCACGCCGCTACTGGCTTCCAAGTAGTTGGCTTCGGCTTCAAAGCTACTGCCCCGATTGCCATTGGTCGTGTGAATCACGACGGAGCTGGGTTTGATGCCTTTGGGGCGATAATCCCAGCCCGTGCCAACCGGGCGGTGATGTTTGCGCCAGCGCAGATCGATCACGAAGGTCATGACGTGGGTGCTCCAAAATGCTTCTGATATTCGGCATGCAACAGGTCAACAAGAAACTTGGGATCAAAGCGCAGGCCCAGCTCGTTCAGATAGCGACTTGCCGCCTCCACGCCCTTGGCTTCGATTTGGTGACGCACCCCATCCGGTGTAATGCCATAGCTTTGGGCCACCCGCAGGCCGACCTTGATCGCGCTATAGAGGGTGTCCCGCTCTTCGCGACTGAGTAGCGCGGTGGCCTTATCTTCCAGCGCCCGCGCGATGCGGCGACCGATCCGCGCGGCGACGGCGAGCGCCAGCGGCACAAGCACGGCGAGCAGCAGCTGCACAAGGGTACTCAACAAACTGGCGGAAACAGTGGTGGTCATACGGTCTCTCCTTTTTTGCTGGGGCGTGGCCGCGTGCTCGGATTGGGACTGGGGCGCGGCTGCCGGAAAAAGCCAAACAACTCGGCCAACAACTGGGTATGGACTTCTTGCCCTTCGCGCAGGCGGCTCATTTCGTCCGACACCACCTCCAGTGTGTGCTTCAGTCCCGTCATGGCGGCAGTGTTGTCGATAAAGGCGGTCAAGACCTTGGCTTCGGCTTGGGCTTCGGCCTTGCGGCGTTGGGCCACAAGGTCAGGACGCAGGCGTTCTTTGAGTAACGGCCAGACTTCGCGGTAGAGGAACCACCCCACCAGAAAGAGGCTGGGGCCATACACTTTGAGCAAGTCTCCTTCGGTCATGGGCGGTTCCTCCAACGGGCATAAAAAAAGCGGCCACCAACCCTCAGCTGAGGGTTGATAGCCGCGTCTCGTAACTACTGACTATCCGAATGATTCGATTGTTGCTGCTATGGCACTCTAGGCCGCAGCGGATGGACGACGAAGGACTTTGGGCACATCGATGGGTGCAACAATGGGCGCATGATACAGGGTCAGGGCTGCTTCGGTATAGCGATGGCGACTAAAGGTCATCTCGCCTTCGATATACAGTGTGCCGCTGCCGCTCAGGAATTTCAGGGCCAGCGCATCAACGCGGGATTCGAACTCGTGATTGCTTTCGCCAGGGCGAATCCGATAAGTAAAGCGTGCGCCGCACAGCCGTCGCTGCGGAGATGTGCTGGGTAATGCTGCGTTCGGATCGGGTGGTGTTCCCCACACAAAGTACTTGGTGCCAAATTCCGTTGCATCCGCATCCGGATCGCCATAGATGGTGCGTAGCGTCTCTGGAAGCATATCCCCTCCTCGGTGGGGAAATAAAAAACGCCCCGATGTGTTGCACACATCGTAGGCGGTCATCCGTCCTTACGGTACGAATACTATACCAGTAGTCATAAATAGTTGTCAAGTATCATTAAGTTCATGGGTTCAAGATAAAATTTACAACATCTACTGGAAATTCTTCTTGATCTTGAAGATAATAAGTTATCCATGTGCTAATACTTTGCTTAAATCTGAGATCCTTTTTTGGCATCAAAGCCTTGTTCGCTTCCGTCTGAGGACTTTCTAAACAAACATTATAGACACATTGTGCAAATATAACCCATAGTAAATTAATACCTACGTGTCCATGACAAATCCACCTTAATACTGACGGATCTGTATTATGTACAATATTTTGATATTTATCAAAAGAATCTTTTATTTTCTGAATATTTTCAATCGAAAATCCGTTGTTTCTTAAATTTTCCACAAAAATTTCCATATTAAATGATATCTTATCATCTGATATATTAAAACAATTAAATGTTATTTGATTAGAAGTTCTATCTATATTATCTGATTCACAACAAACAAAACTTAAAATACAAACATTTACCAATATTGAAGCGAAAATTTTATTGAATTTAATTGAAGCATCATATCTATATCTAGTATCAGTTATATCTTGAAATACTGATTTTAATATTCTTATATTAAATAGATAATTTTCAATAGAATGACCTCTAGACCAAATAATTATACCGTCTCTGTAATGTTTATTAATTTCATCAGTAATCTTTGAGTCAATAGTAAAATTCCTGAATTCCCTATCAACAAATCCTAAGACTTTCCCTGAACTAATCTTCTCTTCTATTAACTTACAGGCTAATTCAACTTTCATCCTATTACCGTGGACTTCATTTCCTGAGTTAGAGAACATTTCAGCAGTATCAATAAATATATCTTCTGCTATTGATTCATCTTCTTGGATTTCAGATATGGTATGAATTATCTTCTTAAATGCATTCCAATCACTACTACCTTCTACTAGTAAATGTTTTTTATAAGAACTAAACTTTATATAAACAGGATACTCATTTATTTTCATGGGTATTGTCATATTTTATTCCTTTATGGTATTAATTATAAGATTTAAATTTTCAATCTTATAATGAGAAGCTAATCTGTCCATGATTTTTATCATATGGTATTTTCTTTATTTCATTCATATTATCTATATAGTCTGAAGCTATAAAAGGTGAATGTGTACAAACTATTATTTGTTTATCTCCCATTAACTTTGATATTTTATGTAATAATAATCTCTGCCAATCAACATGAAGAGATATTTCTGGTTCATCAATAAGGACAACATTCTGTTTGCTCATATAAGTTGTTGCATAAAGAAGTGTTATTATTTGCCTTTCTCCAGATGATAGTGATTGCAATGGTGCATATGTTTTGTCATTAAATGATGCAACAACTGAGAAATCTATATCATCGTCAATTATCTCAATTTTTTTATCTTCCAGAAAGTTATTTACTGCATTTAAATATATTTCTATTTCTTTTAGTGATTTTTTTTGAATATATGCCCTCTCTTTTAATATATCTCTATAAACATTAAGAATTTTAGCAGTCATAACCTTAGAATCATAATCTACTTGTACTTCTTGTACTTCATTAACCAATCTACGTAATCTCATAATAAAACTATCTGTACTATTATGAGGAGTTTGAATAAATGAATCTTCGATACTATCAGAAATTTTCTTTATTTCTTCAAGAATTTCACTTGGTTCTTCTTGTACTTGTAAATGATCTTTAGATAAAGTGTTAAATATTTCTAAAAAAGCTTGTGTTAATAACTTTTGTTCAGTATCAGCAATTTTTATTCTAGCTCTATATATCTCATAATCTAATCTCGCCTCTATTTCTATTGGGGAGGGGTAGTATATTTTTGGTACAAATTCACCAAAAGAACTACGTGCAAACTCTGTTAATGTATCTTTTTGCTCTAATCTTTTTTTACTAACAATTGATCGAGATATTAATCTTACATAATCTGATTTTCTTTTTTTTGTATTTGAGACAGGATTATTCTTACTTATCCATGCCTCAATCATTGTTCTAAATGCTGGAAAATAAGCAATGCTTAATAAAGGTGAATCTAATGATGAATTTTTTGGTATATATGAATCAAATTTCTGTGAAGAAAATGATAGAGTGTTTTTTTCATTTTTATATACTTTTATAATATTTTCATCTGATAAGAATATTATCCTAATTGTTTCATCATTACTCAACAAAACTTTTATTTCTTTGAAGTCAATAAAACGAAATCTATCAAATTCTTCATTAATTAAGTTTGTTAAGATATGTAATATTGTAGTTTTACCTGCACCATTTTTTCCATATAAAATGTTAATCCCATCATCAAAGTTTTGAATAATATTATATCTATTATGAATACCATAAGCTTCTAAACGCTTGATATATGTAGACATAGATTTTATTCCTTATCTAATAAATTGAACTAACCTTATCCTATCATAGGTTTCTAGTCTTTTATAGCGACAAATGGTACGTGCAAGGCATCAGCCGCAGCTTGTTTGGCTCGCTCACCCCGCCGATCATAGCGGCTGGTGGTGTTGGCGTTGCTGTGGCCAGCCAGCCGAGCAACGGTCAAGACATCGGTTCCGGCATCGAGTTGATCACTAATAAACGTTCGTCGAATATCGTGTGGGCTGAAATGCCGCACATTCGCTTCTTTGCCACGTCGCTGGCACAAGATATAAATCGCCTGATCACTGAGGCGCTCATACATCTGGCCTGCCACACCACCAGCTTGTAACCGCCAAAACAGTGGCCCTGATTCATCGCCACGCACCGCCAGCCACTCGTCGAGCGCATCACGCGCACCACCCCGCACATACGCCGTCCGTACTTTATTGCCCTTCCCGCGAATCGTCAGCATCGCTGTTTCAGGATTGAAGTCGGCCAGATCGAGGTTGACGATCTCCGCCCGACGCAAACCGCCAGCGGCATAGGCCAGTGCCAAAATTGCTGCATCACGCCGCCCAACGGGGGATGTATCAGCAGCACATGCGGCAAATAAGGCGCGGAGTTCGGCAGCGGTGAGCGATCGGCCCGCAGCGGCATCGGGTGCGTTCCCTCTGACCGTTTTGAGATCAACCGCTCGCGTGTAGTCTTCCCCTGTCATCAAGCCCATACGCCACGCCATCTTCAGCACCCCGCGCAAGGCCGAGAGCATGAGGTTGGCGGTGGACGCTGATTTGCTGCTGGCGAGTTTGGCCCACAAAGCTTGGGTATGTTCAACCCGCAGCTGTGACCATGGAACCGCATGCGCATCGGCAAAGCCCATGATTGTCGCGAGGCTATGCAACTGCTTTTGCATCGTGCGTTGGCTATTGGCACTTTGCAGACTGGCGATATAGGCAATGAAAGGGTTGGTAGTTGATTGGATTGCGGTTGGCGTGGTTGCTACAAGGGTGGTTAATGTGGTTGAAAAATCATCGTGCATGCTCGACTCTCCAGCGGTTTGTATAATGTGCATTATCATAACCGTTTCGCGCTAAAAAAACATCCGCCAACAGCCTGATTTGAACTGCTGGCGGGTCATCCATCATCGATCAGTCAATCGCGATAGCCATGCTATCAGTTTCGCGATCAGCGAATGGCGGCAGGGTTTCACCGAGCGTTTCTTGTATCCATTCTGCCAGATCGCTCAAGGCCGTCCCATAGGCTGTCTGGCAGCGATAGCCTGTGGCTTGAAGTGGGATATAGGTCTGGAGCAGGGCCATGGTATCATTTAAAATACGTTGACTGGTCAAGGCTGGCAACGTGTTCATGAGGGGAGTCTCCTTGGGCAGTAAAGCTTGGTTGGTAGTCCGTCCAAGCATACCGAACAATGGCTCCCCTCCCGAAGCTGCGGGTGTCATATCCCCAGAACTGGGTGGCGGTGCCGCCCTGGAGGCTGTTTATGTCCACATCGTACCGCCAGGAATTTGCCGCCTTTCTTATCCACCTTGCTGATAATCAGACCACACCCGAGGACTGGCACAAATGGATCGTGAACCACTATAATGATGTTGTCCTTGAAGCGGTTCGGCGGCAGGTTGTTCGCTTAGCAATCAGCGAGAAGTTGGTCGGCGAATCTGGTCGCCAACAGCTTCTGGAATGGAGCAGAATACTGCTGGATGACGCTCAGAGTTAGGGAGTGACATCTGCTATTCCCAGAATAGTGACTTACTGATCAAGATACCCAGCATCCCATTCAGGACATGGACCAGGAAGCGCGTGTATGTCAGCAATGTGTGTGGCCAAGCGGGCGGTCACATAGCGACGAATCGCCGCAGCGGTTAATTCCATGAATACCCTCCACTACGGTTTCTCAGTATGATCGCACCAGTTGCCATCCGCATCGGTATGGTTGCAGCTCCAAAATTTGTAGGGCTTGCCGCCGCGCCGCGTGCCTTGGCGTAACTGCAAGGGCGTTCCATGGGTTGGGCAGAGGCGTTGAGCGGGAGCGCTGGGTGGTGCAGCGGCGGCGGTTGGTTGGGCTGGTTGAGCTGGGGGCGTCGTGGGTGGTTGTGCACCGATCGCTTTCAGGCGATCAATCACGACTTTGAGTTGATCGGCGGTCGCACCTGCCACCGAGGTGGTGCAGGGAAAGCCATCAAGGGTGAAGTGAATCTGGTGCTCGACTTTGATGCTTGCGAGTGGTGATGCAGTATCAGCCATAACAATGATCCTCGCTATATCTATTAATAGGATGAAGCAGCCCAACGGGTCAAGGATTCCAGCACCGCTGGAATATCGGCACGATGCACCACCACGCGCGAGCTGTTGCGCACCAGCACGATCCCCCACACCGTTGGCAGGATGCGGAGCATGGCAAGGGGTTGCGGTTCGCTCCATGCCGCTTCGGTCGCAGCAATGGCATCAAGTTCGCATTCGGCCAGCGTGTAGGCGGTGTTGTCATCGAGGCCTTCTTCTTCCTGAATAATGGTCGCCAGTTGGACGATTGCGCTAGCACGAGCCAAACGCTGGCAGCGGTCGTGATTGACATGGGTTGGTGACATCAGGTATCATCCTTTCGTGACCGAGGCAAGGCTTCGAATCTGTACCTCGGTCATGTGTTTGCCCTTTGCTGCTTTGACAAGCAGTGAAGGGTTTAATAGTTAATCCGGCGGCTAGTCATTGGGTGCTGCTGAGCAGCAGGCGTGGGTAGCAACGCAGGACAGGAGAGGGAGCGGAATTGGCTGCGGACGGCCTGTTCATGAGCTTCAATCCGCTCGGCATCAGTATACCGACCTGCGCGAATCGCCCGTTGCCAGTTGCGGCTCAAAATGACCATGGTGCGAGCTAGTGCATCAATAGGGGTGTTAGCATAGGTTGTGGCAGTAACCGCAGGCATGGGAATCAAATCGACAACTTCGAACAAAGGAACCTCAGCGCTCGCTTCGGCAACTGGTTCAACCACGCCAATGGCCATTGCTTCTTCAGCGTCCTCAACCGCTCGGTTATCTAACTCAATCAATTCCAACACTAAACGATTACAGGCCATTCGCGCATCCAGATCGGTAGGGAATGAGCCAATATACTCGCCATTCACGGACGCATCGAAATCCCGATTCTTGAAGTTGTAGGTGACCGCTTTTGTGTGTGCCATGGTTCTAACTCCTTGATTATTTATCATCAATTATACAACTAGTTGACTAAAGATGTCAATCACTAATTGACTAGTTGTCTTGACTACATATAATGTACTATGTTGAATGTAGTAAAAAATTAGTAGGTTGGAATACTTTATGATTTACCTAAGAATTGGCGAGCTGGTGGATGAGCGAGGATGGAATATTCAACGATTCGCGGCAGAAGCTAATCTTGCTTATGGCACAGCATATGGTTTATACAAGGGTAGGGTAAATAGGATCGACTTAACCACACTTGACAGCATTTGCGAAGCGTTGGGTATCGAGCCAGGTGAAGTATTTGTACGCGAGCCAAGAACGAAGGAGCCTGCAGAGTAGCAGAAGATTGAGAGATGATAACTAGAATCAAAGGATTATCAATCTAAGATCTTGCGAACCAAGTAATCGAAAGTTTCAATAATTAGACCTTGGAGGAGTATATGCTTATTGACGGAATTGCGCTATCTAACTATAGGAGTTTTGGAGAAGAACTACAGTTTATCGGTCCATTTCAAAAAATGAACATTATTGTAGGACAAAACAATGTAGGGAAGTCTAATATAATTTTATTTATTAAAGATCATTATAGAGCATTTGCAAATGCAATAAAAAATGATATGTCAAAAGAAATAAAGTTTACTGATATAGATTCAAATAATAGATCAGGTAATAAAAATATGCGTTTCGGATTCGGATTGAATTTATCTAAAGATAAATTCAATCATTACACTAATAGACTTTCTTTAGGCGAAAATGAAAAAAATACAATATCTATATTAGAAAATATAATAAAATCCGATCTTTTCACTTACAATGATGAAATTTCATGGGTTATATTTGAATATGAAAATAATCATTTTAAGATTATCAATAAAGATTTCAGCTACTATCAAAAAATTAATCCTTCTCTTTGGAATCATCTGTGGAATAGATTTACAAAATTCAATGGTAGCACTTATGATATATGGATAAAAGAAACAATATCGATATTAAATAAATCAATTATTAATAATATACCCAAAATTGTATTTATTCCCGCTATTAGACAAATAAATAAAGATATACAAAGCAGTTATGAATATGGTGGTATTGGGATAATAAAACGTTTATCTGAATTACAAAACCCTTTATTAAATGAACAAGGTAATATAGATATTTTCCGAAACATTAATGAATTTTTACGTGAAATTACTAATAATAAAAATGCATCCATCGAAATACCACATGACCGTAGTGATATTTATGTTCGTATTGATAATATACCTTTGCCAATAAATTCACTAGGTACCGGAATTCATGAAGTTATTATTCTCGCAATTGCGGCAACTACGTTAGAAAATACTGTTATATGTATAGAAGAACCAGAGATACATTTACATCCTGTATTGCAACGTAAACTAATACACTATCTGTATACAAAAACTAATAATCAGTATTTTATTACTACACATTCAGCACACGTTGTTGATGCTGAAAAAGCTGCGATTTTTCATGTAAGATTAGTTGATGGATATTCTAAAGTTGAATCAGTCAAGGATGCTCCTGAATTAGCATCTGTTTGTTATGATCTTGGTTATCGACCTTCAGATATTTTGCAATCTAACTGTATCATCTGGGTCGAAGGGCCATCTGATAGGATATATCTTAATTATTGGATTAATTTTCTAGACTCCTCTCTAATAGAAGGATTACATTACTCAATCATGTTTTATGGAGGAAAGCTATTAAGTCACCTATCAGGAAATGATCCTGACATAGAAGAGTTTATATCATTACGTCGTATGAATCGTTTCATATCAATCATAATAGATAGTGATAAAAATAATCGACAGAAACCTATTAGTTCAACAAAAAAGCGAATTCAAATAGAATTTGATAAAGGGCCTGGATTTGCGTGGATAACTCAGGGCCGTGAAATTGAAAATTATATTGCAGATGATATCTATCAAGCGATTTTAAAAGCCAATTATCCAAAATTTAATTCTACATCTTCTATGGGGCAATATGATAATCGATTGAAATTCACATCCATTGACGGTAAACCTTCAACAACAATCAAAAAAGTTGAATTTGCTCAAAAAATTATACCTTATCCAGTGAATCTTGATGTACTAGACTTAAAGAAACAGATGAAAAGATTATTGGCATTCATTAAGGAGGCAAATGATTTATAGATTTCGATCTTCTATTTTCTTCTTGACAAAGAGAATCCTATAGGGTAGTATCCTTGCTACCAAACCTATAGGGGGTTAGCATGGTTATTCGGTTCAAAATCCAAGAAATTGCAGAGCAAAAAGGTATTGTTACTGCGGCTGAGTTAGCTCGAGAAGCTAAGATTGGCCAAGCAACAGCCTACTCGCTCTGGAATAACAACAGATCCGATGCTAATTATTCAACACTGCTTGTAATTGGCAAAGTTCTTGGTGTAAAACCTGATGACTTGGTAGAAGTAAATGAAGACGAAAAAATAGAACTAGCTCATCTTACAGCAGCCTAAAAACCTGCAAGATGAGCTAGTTCTATTTGTGGTAAAAACTGAAGGTGTTTTGCCGACGCTCACCAGTCTTACCACGATAAGCTCGTTACCCCTATAGGAGCAACGCACCTTACCAATTGAATAAATAAAGGGGACAAGATTCTTGGCAAGCTGAGACAGTTTTATGAATGGTAGTTATTGATGCGACCGCTGCCAGTTGTCCAGATCAGGAATACGGTGGTTACCCCTGATTGTATTGATACCAAGCGACTGTGTTTGACGCAGTGCTTTTATTTTTTGTGCTTAATCGACAAACGCCCACATGATTACTCAGATGGACGCTTGTCGGTTGTGGCTCCCTGACTAGGACTCGAACCTAGGACATGCTGATTAACAGTCAACCGCTCTACCAACTGAGCTATCAGGGATTATCAATTGTAAAAAAAAGTGGCTCCCTGACTAGGACTCGAACCTAGGACCCATTGATTAACAGTCAATTGCTCTACCAACTGAGCTATCAGGGATTATATGGTTGTTTGTTGGCGATTTTGCCGTTCAACAGTGCTGAAGTATACTCCGCTTTGGCCGTTTTGTCAAACGCTGCTTGACGAATTCAAAAATCGATTATAATGATACATGGTATCAATAAATAAGGATTAAACTCAAATGTTGAAGTTGCCGCTTCCTGTAACTGTGCTTTCTGGTTTTCTCGGTGCGGGAAAAACCACCTTATTAAATCATATTTTAGCTAATCGTGAAGGTTTGCGTGTCGCCGTCATCGTCAATGATATGAGCGAAGTTAATATCGATGCGCAGTTGGTCGGCCAAGGTGAGCTTGCGCTCAATCGGGTTGAAGAACAATTGATCGAGCTGAGCAATGGTTGTATTTGCTGTACCTTGCGTGAAGATTTGTTGCTTGAGGTCGGTAAGCTGGCCCGCGCTGGCCGTTTCGATTATCTGCTGATCGAATCGACTGGCATTTCAGAGCCATTACCCGTCGCCGAAACTTTTACCTTCGAAGATGAATCGGGCCTCAGTTTGGGCGAAATTGCCCAGCTTGATACGATGGTGACAGTGGTTGATGCACTTAATTTCTTGCACGATTTCAATGCTGCCCACGATTTGCGCGACCGTAATTTGGCGATTGACGAAGCTGACGAGCGCACACTGGTTGATTTATTGATTGATCAGATTGAGTTTTGCAATGTGTTGATTATTAATAAAACTGATTTGATTAGTGCTGAACAATTAACCCATTTGCATGAATTGCTGAATAAACTCAATCCACAGGCCAAGATTCTCCATGCGCAACATGGTCAAGTGCCACTCAACGAAATTCTGAATACTGGCTTATTTGATTTTGATCAAGCGAGTGCTGCACCTGGTTGGCTGGCTGAATTACGTGGTGAACACACGCCGGAAACTGAGGAATATGGCATTCGCAGTTGGGTCTATCGCGCTCGGCGGCCATTTGCAGCCCAGCGTTTTTGGGAGTTTGTGAATAACGATTGGCCTGGAGTGATTCGTGCCAAAGGCTTCTTTTGGGTGATTTCGCAGCCGACTACCGCTGGATTACTCTCGCAAGCAGGCCAAAATTGCCGCGTTGAGCCAGCCGGCGAGTGGTGGGCCGATAGCGATCAGAGCGAGTGGCCTGAAACTACCGAGGAACGCGCCGAAATCGAAGCTTTGTGGGATGAACAGGTTGGAGATCGTCGCCAAGAATTAGTCTTTATCGGCCAAGATTTTGATCAACAATGGTTGCAACAAGCTTTGGATGCATGTTTGGTCAGCGATCACGAATGGCAGCAACCAGTCGCAACGTGGCAAAGCGCTGATCCTTTTGCTGGTTGGAATGAGCAAGAAGCTGTAGCGTAAGTTTTGATCCACGAAGGACACGAAGAACCACGAAGAATCACAAAGCTGAGGCTATAGACTATAGGCTCTGGGCTATTGGGAGTTATTGATATACCACAAAACCTTCCGATAGCCCAAAGCCTATAGCTCTGATCTCTAAACCCTCATTTCATCTCTCATAATTCATCCTTATCCCCACCTGTTTGGCTTATCAAGAGATTGTGATAAAATAAACGCGCCCGCGACGGCACCGATTCGAATGACATTGCACCGCCGCTTGATGCATAGTGGCGGTTTTGGCGTGAACGCCATAGGAGTCACGCACCGAGAAAGGAATCGCCAATGCTGAAAGGAACGATGGCCTATTTTAAGGGTCTCAAAACCACGGCGAAATATCTCTTCAAAAAGCCTGTGACGGTTGAATATCCCGAGGTCAAACGGCCTGTCCGCGAGCGCTTCCGTGGTCGGCATGAACTGAAGCGTTTTGCCAATGGTCTAGAGCGGTGTATCGGTTGTTCGCTATGTGCTGCTGCTTGTCCAGCTGACGCAATTTATGTCGTGCCTGGCCAGAATGATCCGGCGAACCCACGCTCAGCAGGCGAACGCCATGCGGCTGTTTATGAAATCAACATGTTGCGTTGTATTTTCTGTGGCTACTGCGAAGATGCATGCCCTACCAATGCAATTGTGCTTGAACACCAATATGAATTGGCCTTCTACGACCGCCGTGCCTCGATCTATACCCAAGATATGTTGCTGGTGCCGGTCGATAAAGGCCACGGCGAAGTGCCACCAGTCTTGCAACAAACTGGCAAACAACTTAACCCACCGGCCCAAATAGACCTGTAAAAGGTATGAAGTATGAAGGATGAAGTATGAAGGATGGGTTAATTCAGGCTGAATTTCATTGCTCAGCACCCAAATCTTCTGCTTTATCGCTAGGGGTAGCCAACGGTACAAAGTGTGAAGGGCGTGCCAAGGGGGTTTGAATTTCATCCCTCATCCTTCATCCTTTATCTGGGAGTGTCCATGGAAACATTTTTGTTTATCACCACGGCCATTGTGGCGGTGGGGGCAGCCTTGGCAATGGTGCTGAGCAGCAATGCAGTGCATAGTGCGCTGTTTTTGATTTTGAATTTCTGCTCGGTCGCCATTTTATATTTTTTGCTGCGTGCGCCGTTTCTCGGTGCTGTTCAAGTGACGGTTTATGCTGGCGCGATTATGGTGCTGTTCCTGTTCGTGATCATGCTGTTGGGCGCTGAGAATGCCGAACTTGGCGAGGAGAAAATCGGCTGGCAAAAGCCGGCTGGCCTTGTCTTGGGCGTAGCATTGTTGGCCGAGATTGGCTATGTGGCTTATCGTGGCACGAAATTGATCGATGCTCCGGTAGCCGATGCAACCAACATTGGTGCACCTACCACGATCAGCGCTAAGCTTTTCAGCACCTATCTCTTGCCCTTCGAAGTGATTTCAATTCTGCTCTTGATTGCAGTAGTCGGGACAGTTGTGCTGACCCGTCGGCGGGTGGTTGCCCGTGAGGAGCGCCAATCGTGATTTCAACCAATGCTTATGTGTTGCTTAGTGCAATTCTTTTTACGATTGGGGTCGTTGGGGTCTTGGTGCGCCGCAATGTCATCGTGATGTTTATGTCGGTCGAGTTGATGCTTAATTCGGCCAATTTGGCATTAATTGCATTTAGCCGTGCACGTGCTGAAAGCGATGGCCAAATTATTACATTCTTCGTGATTGCAGTCGCTGCGGCAGAAGTCGCAGTCGGTTTAGCGCTGTTGGTGTCGATTTTCCGTGCCAAAAAGACCACCAACGTTGATGACGTGAATACGCTCAAGGGCTAGGCAACGGCCTTGCACCTTGCCGAAGTGTCTACTGGAGAACTTATGGCGGAATTAATTTGGCTTGTGCCGTTGCTGCCACTGCTCGGTGTCGTGATCAATACCCTGTTGGGGCTGAACGATTTGCGTCTCAGCCGCGCCAACGCCCACCACGACCATGGGCATGATCACGGGCATGGCCACGGTGACGCGCACCATGGACATGGCGATAATCCCACCGCTAAACGCTCTGGCTTAATTGCCAGTGTCATGGTTGGTTTGGGCTTTGTGCTGACCGTTGCAACCCTGATTGAGTTGCTGGGCATGCCTGCCAAAACCACATTGGGCGAAAATAATCGTTGGTTCGATGTAACCTATTGGAACTGGATGGCCTTTGGCGATTTGGAAGTTCCTTTTGGTTTCTTGATCGACCAACTTTCGGTCACGATGATGCTCTTGGTCACTGGCGTGGGGACGTTGATTCACCTCTATGCAGTAGGCTATATGAGCCACGACGAACGCCCCACGCGCTTTTTCGTCTATCTCAACTTATTTATTGTGGCAATGTTGATGCTTGTGATGGGCAACAATTTTGTGATGCTGTTCTTAGGTTGGGAAGGCGTGGGCTTGTGTTCGTTCTTGCTGATTGGCTTCTGGTTTGAACAACGCGACCCACCGTGGGCTTCAGTCAAAGCTTTTGTGACCAACCGCGTTGGCGACTTTGGCTTGTTGATGGCGATGTTTGCAATTTGGACCTTGGCGCGTAAGCCTGATGGCACTTTCTTGCACTCGTTGGTCTTCCGCGAAGTCTTGGAGCAAGGTACAGTCTTCTCGCTGCAACAATACAGCACCTTCTTTATGGGTACGCAATACACGGCGGCTGGGGCGATTGCCTTTATGCTGTTGCTTGGCGTAACTGGTAAATCGGCGCAAATTCCGCTGTTTGTCTGGTTGCCCGATGCAATGGCTGGCCCAACCCCTGTTTCGGCCTTGATTCACGCCGCAACAATGGTTACCGCTGGCGTGTATTTGATGATCCGCACCCACCCAATCTTTGAATTATCGCCATCGGTTCAAAGCACCGTAACCTTTATTGGGGTTGCCACCGCTTTGATCGCTGCTTCGATTGCGCTCGGTCAATACGATATCAAGAAGGTGCTGGCCTTCTCGACGGTTTCGCAATTGGGCTTTATGGTGGCGGCTGTGGGGATGGGAGCATACGTTGCCGCGATGTTCCACCTGCTAACCCACGGGATTTTCAAGGCGCTCTTGTTCCTTGGCTCTGGCTCGGTGATTCACGGCTTTGGTAACGAACAAGATATGCGCAAGATGGGCGGTCTGCGGAAGAAAATGCCCGCCACCTTCTGGACATATATCGTCGGGACGATGGGCTTGATCGGCTTCCCCTTGGTTTCAGGTTTCTGGTCGAAAGACGAAATCATCGGCCATGCCTTCGATCACGACCATCGCACGGTTGGCATGCTGTTGGTTGTAGGCGCAGTTTTGACTTCGTTCTACATGGGTCGCCAAATCTCAATGGTTTTCTTTGGTGAACAACGTGATCAACACATTCACGCTCACGAAAGCAGCCGCTGGATGACTGCACCCTTGATCGCCTTGGCAGGGTTGACCCTCGCCAGTGGTGTGATTAATCTTCCTGGCGAAGATTTTCACTTTCTGACCACATGGCTTGAGCCAATCGTCGAAGAAGAAGCTGCTAAGTTCCACCTCAATATCGCTGCGATTGTGACAATTCTCGGGTTGGCATCGTTTGCAGCAGGCTTCTATCTCTACAATTGGGCTGCCAAGCACAAGCGCATCAAGCCTAACCAACGCGACCTGTTGCACCACTGGGGCGGCGATTTCTATGCCATCCTTGAGGAAAAATGGGGCTTTGATGCGTTGTATAACGCGGTTTTGGTCAAGCCCTACAAGGCATTGGCTAGCTTCTTTGGTAAGTTCTTCGATGTCAAAATTATTGATGGCATCGTTAATGGCACGGCAGAGCTTGTCGGCTTGTCGGGTCGCGGCTTGCGAACGTTCCAATCGGGCTATGTACGCTCGTATGCACTGATGTTTGTAATCGGTGTGGTGATCGTGCTTGGCTTCTTTGCGTTGCGCTAGGACGTGGAGCGCAGGCCTCGGCTTGCAGCTTCACAAGGAGTAACCCTTGACGAATACAAACGACTTAGGTTTTACGATCTTATCGTTGGTGGTGTTTTTACCCGCCGTCGGTGCGATCATCCTGGCGTTTATGCGCGGCCAACGCGGAGCAGCCCGAATCTTTGCCTTGGGCTGGAGCACACTCGTTTTTGCCGTGTCATTGCCAATTTTGTTCAATTTCAAGCACGATGCCGCTGGTCTTCAGTTCTACGAATATTTCAACTGGATTCCGGATTGGGGCGTGCGCTACGAGTTGGGTCTTGATGGCATCAGTTTGTGGTTGGTGTTGCTCACAACCTTCGTCACTCCTTTGGCAATTTGGAGTGCTTGGAATGTTGAAGAGAAAACCAACAACTTCTTGATGTTGATTCTGTTGCAAGAAATGGGGATGTTGGGCGTGTTTCTCGCTCAAGACCTGTTCTTGTTCTATATCTTCTGGGAATTCACCCTCATCCCAATGTATTTCTTGATTGGGATTTGGGGTGGCAAGCGCCGCATTTACGCCACAGTGAAGTTCTTCTTGTATACCTTCGCTGCTTCGGTGTTTATGTTGATCGGCATTATTGCCTTGGGCTTGCTCAATTATAAATATTTGGCCCAACAAGGCTTACCAACTGATACCGCCTTCCAAGTGCAAACCTTGATGGCCAATATCAATCAATTTGGCTTGTCGGATACCGAATTAAAATTGCTGTTCCTCTCGTTCTTCGTAGCGTTTGCGGTCAAAGTGCCATTGTGGCCTGTCCATACATGGTTGCCCGATGCCCACGTTGAAGCACCTACTGCTGGCTCAGTGATTCTGGCGGCAGTGCTGCTGAAAATGGGCGGCTACGGCATGATTCGCTTCTGCGTCCAGTTGTTCCCGCAAATTGCCCAAGAATGGGCACGGCCAATTGCCTTGCTGGCAGTGATCGGGATCATCTATGGCGCAGTGCTTTCGTATGCCCAAAGCGATATCAAAAAGCTGGTGGCCTATTCATCAGTTAGCCACATGGGCTTTATCGTCTTGGGGATTTTCGCGCTGAATGAAGTTGGTTTGCAAGGCGCTGTATTGCAAATGATCAACCACGGGTTGAGCACTGGCGCATTGTTCTTGCTAATTGGGATGGTTTACGAACGCACCCATACCCGCGAATTGGCCGATTACGGTGGTTTGTGGAAAGTTGTACCCGTGTTCGTTTACTTCCTGTTGTTTGCCACGATGGCCTCGGTCGGCTTGCCTGGCTTGAACGGCTTCGTTGGCGAATTCTTAATTATGCTCGGCGCGTTCGATTCGCCAATCGGCTGGACGTTCACCGCGTTTGCAGCGGTTGGGGTGATTTTGGCAGCGGTCTATTTGCTCAAAATGTTCCAAGGCATTGCTTCGGGGCCATTTAGCGAACGCCGCACGCCACATCTCAGCGATCTCAATCGCCGTGAAGTAGCGATCTTGTTGCCACTTTGTATCTTGATGTTGGTAATTGGTCTCTACTCGGCATACTTTACTCGCCCAATGGAAACAACGATCAAGGCGCTTGAAGCCTTCGTTGCTAATGCTGCGCCACTAATTGCTGGCCAATAAGACGGAGCGTGAGTTCGAATGAATGATTTAACATTTATCACGCCGGAGATTAACTGGACAGTCTTAGGCATGCCAGCATTCCTGATGATTTGGGCGATGTTGGTATTGATTGTCGATATGTTCACCTCGGATCGGCGGATTTTGCTCACGTTGAGCCTGATCGGGCTTGGCGTGACGGCGGCGCTGGGTGCGCTGGATTATGGCGCAACTATCTCGGGCTTCTCAGACATGTTGGTGTTTGACAAGTTTGGGGTGTTGGTAAATTGGATTTTGCTGGCAGGCACAGCCTTGACCTTGCTAATAGCCTTTGATTACATGCCACGCCAAAATCTCAGCCAAGGCGAATTTTATCCCTTGGTGTTGTTTGCAACCTCGGGGATGTTGTTCTTGGTTCAATCAACCGACCTTGTAACCATCTTCATTGGGGTTGAAACGCTCTCGATTGCGCTGTATGTGCTAACCGGTTTTGCTGTGCCGCAGTTCAAATCGGGCGAAGCAGCGATTAAATATCTGTTGCTTGGCGGTTTTGCTGCTGGCTTCTTGGTTTATGGCATTGCATTAATCTATGGTATGACTGGCAAAACCAACTTGGCCCAAATTGCTGCCGAGTTGAGCACCTGGCAAAGCACAGGCAGAGCACTTGATGATCCCATTTTGTTGGCTGGGGTTGGTTTTGTGCTGATCGCCTTGGGCTTCAAGGTTTCAATGTTCCCCTTCCATGCCTGGACACCAGACGTTTACGAAGGTGCGCCTACACCAGTAACCGCCTACATGTCGGTTGCAACCAAGGGCGCAGCGTTCGCAGCGATGTTGCGTTTCTTGAATGTGGCATTTCCTGCGCTCAAACCTGAGTGGCAATTGCTGTTTGGCTTATTTGCCGCTGCAACTATGGCCTACGGCAATATCGTGGCGGTAGCACAAAGTAACCTCAAACGGATGTTAGCCTATTCGTCAATTGCCCACGCTGGCTATATGTTGCTGGGCGTGTTGGCTGCTAGCGAAAAAGGCATCAGCGCATTCACGGTTTACCTGTTGGCCTACACTTTGACCAACCTTGGCGCGTTTGCTGTGCTGATCGCTTTGGAAAATCGCGGCATGCCCGTGTTTGAATTGAGCGATTTACGCGGTTTAGGCAAGCGTAGCCCATTGTTGGCGCTCGCGATGACCGTGTTTATGTTCTCGTTGGCAGGCGTGCCACCAACAGCTGGATTTGCCAGCAAGTTTGGTATTTTCCGCGCCGCTTGGGATGCCAATCTCGATTATCTGGCGATTATCGGGGTCGTCACCAGTGTGATTTCGGCCTTCTTCTACTTGCGGGTAATTGTGACGATGTGGATGCGCGATGCCGAAGCCACCGAGCCACAACCAACCTATGCCACGGCCTCGCTCTCGTTCGGCGTAATCGTCGCAGTGATTGGGATTATCGCAGTGGGAATTTTGCCCAATATCTTCACCGATTTGGCTAAAGCGCTGGTTCTGACCGTCGCTCCCTAAGCTAATTTCTACCTTGTTGAACTTCCCCCATGAGCCTACGGGTTTGTGGGGGAGTTTTTTTTAACGGATGAAGGATGAAATAAGAGGCAGAGAAGTTGGGGAAGTTTTAATGCCGAGGCGCAGACCATCCCCTTTCTCCACTCCCAAATCATCGTCGTGCAGTGTGACCATGCCCTAAGGCAAAAACTTCCATGCAGGTGAGCCATGGCGCTCGGCGGGGGCAAGCGACCGGGCGATTGGTCCCATTAATCGCACCATCCCCTCCAAGACTCGGGCGGTTGCCAAATTTCCACAATCCACCGCCCGAAACCCCAGTTTCTGAATTAAACCACTTACCCGCTGCTTGGCCGCCGCATGATCACCCGACACAAACACATCGTGCTGGAGATCGTGTGGCCCATCAAGCGTCGCTGCAAAGGTCGTTTTCCACGCACCAACAAGCTGCGCCGTGGCAGGCAGCTGATCCGCTAGACGTTCGGCGGCGGAGCGCTCGGCAATTTCATCACCCCACGGAGTACTAATATCCACCACCAGTTTGCCGTTCAAGGCTGTTCCGAGCGTTGGGAGCAAGGTCAAGGCATCCGAAAAGCCCAGTGCGAGGATTAAAATCGAGGCTGATTGGACTGTCGTTGTATAGTCACCAGACTGAATCTTCCCCCCACCAGCAACGGCCAGCGCGGTAGCCCGTTCTGCCGCCCGCGCAGCAGCACGCGATCCCAGCAAAACCGGATAGTTTGCCCGACTGAAGGCCCGCGCCAAGATGCCTCCCATCTCACCCGTACCAAGAATCCCAATGGATTCAGTCATAATCAGTTCTCCATAGCACATCAGCGCCACAGCAGCATGGCCATGACCAAGCGCATGATCTGCGCCTCATCATCGGCAAATTGCCATTGGCGTTCGATATCATAGGCTTTATCTGTTGCCAACGCAACTGCTACCACGCCATGAGATTCTGAAGTACAGGCGAAAAGGTCGGCCAAGCGGCGAGAACGATTTTTAACGCAGAAACGCAGAGGGTGAATGGATACAGGCTATTGGCTATTGGAATTACGTTATTGAAATACCAAGGAATAGCCGATAGTCCATAGCCTATAGCCTCATTTCGTGCCCTTCGCAGTTTCATCCCTCATCCTTCATCCCTCATCTTTTTCTCTGTGCCTCTGCGTTAAATCAAGCTTTTCATCCTTCATAATGCATCCTTCATCCTTGCTCAAATTGCGGCTTGACTCTATAGCATAGTATAGGGTTTATGCTAAGCAGCAGAAAGGAATTGAGCGATGCAAATTGGCCAAGTAGCTCGCCGCTGTGGCGTGAGTGTGCAAACGGTGCGCTTATATGAACGCATGGGCTTGATCGAAACCGCCCAACGCCGTGAATCAGGCTATCGCGATTATTCAAACACGGTTGTTGCGCGAATTTTGGCAATCAAGCAAGGTCAAGCATTGGGCTTTAGCTTGCGTGAAATGGGCATGTTTCTGCAACTCAGCCCGCAAAATACCGAGCAAGCCTTGATTCAGCAATTTGTTGATCAAAAAGTTCAGCAAATTGACCAGACGGTTCAACAGTTTCAGCGTTTGCGCCAGGCCTTGCACGAATTCGCCGCTCGTTCCGCTGATGATCCGCGTGAATGCCCAGTTATTCACGCTTTGGCCGAGATGGCCTGTTCTCAAGGAGTTTCTGATGCTTAGAACTATTCGGAGTTTACGCTGGTTTGGTTGGTATGCGGTGAGCACTGGGCTTTTGGCTGCGCTTGCGCCAAATCTGCTCTTGAGTTTATTTGGCATGCCAGCAACGACTGAGGTTTGGCCGCGCGTGGCAGGCATGTTGGTGGGATTTATTGGGGTTTTACACATGAATGTTAGCCCAATCGATCTGCGCCGCTATGCCATGACCACAGTGATTTTGCGGCTGAGCGTGCCGTTGATCTTCGGTTGGTGGGTAATTGCTGGTGTAGGGCCATGGCAATTGCTCTTTTTTGCTGGCGCTGATGTGGTTGGCGCGATCGCAACGCTTTGGAGTTTGCGGGCCGATCAACAAACGGGCAATCCACGCCAAACGAGCGCGATTGCCCACTAGAAGCATCAATCGCGAATGTGGCCAGCACCGCGGACTACCCATTTGTACGAGGTCAGTTCACGCAAAGCCATCGGGCCACGTGCATGCAATTTTTGGGTGCTGATCGCAATTTCAGCGCCCAAGCCCATTTGCGAGCCATCGGTGAAACGGGTTGAGGAATTGGCATAAACGACCGCCGAATCAACCTCGTTCAAAAAGCGCTCAATCGCCGCTGGATCGTGCGATAAAATCGTGTCGGAATGGTCAGTGCCATAGTTATCAATATGCTCAATCGCTTGATCAAGCCCATCAACCACTCGTACCGCCAAAATTAATGCCGAGAACTCTTGACCAAAATCAGCGGGCTGGGCCGCAACTAAGTGCCAATCGGCGCTACCAGCTTCGCGTAAGATCGCCAACGACTCAGGATCACAGCGCAATTCGACCTTATTTTCGTACAAAGCTGCACCGAGCCGTGGCAGCACTTTGGCGGCGGCGCTACGCTCAATCAACACGGTTTCGAGCGAGTTGCACACGCTTGGGCGTTGCACTTTGGCATTAACAATAATTGGCACAACTTGCTCAAGTGGCGCAGTATGGTCAATGTAGGCGTGGCAAACCCCAATTCCGCCCGTAATCACCGGAATTGTGGCAGTTTTACGGCAAAAATCGTGCAAGCCCGAACCACCACGCGGAATAATCATATCCACATAGCGATCCAAGGTCAGCAAGCCGCGCACCAATTCGCGATCAGGATTGTCGATTAGTTGCAAGGCATCAGCGGGCAGATCAACTCGTTCTAAGGCACGACGGAGAGCTTGAACCAATGCTCCAGCTGAACGGGTAATCTCCTTACCACCCCGTAAAATCACCGCACTGCCTGCCTTGATACACAACGCTGCCACATCAGCAGTAACATTTGGCCGCGCCTCATAGATTACGCCAACTACTCCCAGCGGCACGCGGCGCTTTTCGATGCGCAAGCCATTTGGCAGCACACCTTGCTCAAATATCTCGCCAACCGGATCAGGCAAAACCGCCACGGTGCGCACATCGTTGGCAATTGTTTCAAGTCGCTGCTCGTTAAGTAATAAACGATCAAGCAAGGCTGGGGTTAAGCCAGCCTCGCGCCCCAGTCGCATATCAGCCTCGTTGGCCGAAAGAATTGATTCGCGATCAAGGCTTAGTTCTTCAGCCATGGCCTCGACGGCAGCATTACGTTGAGCCGTAGTTGTGCGGGCCAATATTCGTGCTGCCAGCTTTGCTCGCTGACCCATTGCCTCAAGCATTGGATACTCCTCATGCTAGCCGTCATAACTCGCCAAGCGGGGCGGCTGGATGATCCTCACCTTCCAGATCGCCTTCGAGTTGCCAACGAACAGCGGCATGTAAATGCACAGCGTCGTTGTAGCCACCCAAAAACCAGCGCACCTGCCCACCCCGCTGATGCTGATACCAATGGGTCAAGGATGTATTGGTTACTTCGAGATCGACATTTGGTTGTTCGCTACGAGTATGCGGCCAAAAATAGCTTAACGACGATTCTATCACCCAACCGTGGCAAACAATTACAATCGTGGCCTCGGGATTGGCGTTCAGCACCCGTTCAAAATTGAAATGAGTGCGTTGACAAAAGGTTTGCCAAGTCTCGCCACCAGGCGATAAGGGCTTGCGTAGGTCGAAATCAAACTTTCCATAACGCGCATTATACTCTTTCCAACTCAGGCCATCAGCCTCGCCCACATTGAACTCACAAAAACCTTCATCGTAAAGCAAGGGCTTGGCAAACGCTGGCGCGATAATTTCGGCTGTTTGCATTGCACGTGGCATCGTACTACAAATAAATAAATCGGGCACAATCTCGCGAGTTGCCATCAGCCGATCACGTAACGATTCAGCTTGTTGCACACCCAAGGCTGTCAAGCCACGATCACCCTTGATCCCACCAATAATCGGCTCGACATTCACCACAGCCTGGCCATGGCGAATCAAATAGAGTTTAGCCATAATACCCCTTATAGAAGGATGAAGGATGAAGGATGAATAGCATTCCTCAACTATTAGCACCTTAGTAGAAATAAGTAATTATTCAAAATTGCAAAATCATCCTCCCTCTTTATGGAAGGATGAAGGATGTAGCAATCCACCATCCTTCAGCTTTTGATAAAACCGAGATATCAATTTGAAGCCACAAAAATTCCTTCTTCATCCCTTTTCCCACTTCATAATTCATCCTTAACAAAGGCTACCATATCATCGCGGTGAATGACTTCAGCGCCATAAGAATAGCCGAGAATGCTTTCGATATCGCTGGTGCGCGAGCCTTTGATTTGGGCAACTTCGTGGGCGGCATATTGGCATAGGCCACAGGCGATCGTTTGGCCGTCGGGCGCGACAATCGCTACAGTTTGGCCGCGTCGCCATTCGCCTTCAACTGCCACAATTCCAGCAGGCAACAGGCTACGGCCTTGCTGAGTGAGGGCTTGAACTGCACCTGCATCAACTGCAATATGGGCTTGGCGCACGCGCTCAGCCATAATCCAGCGTTTGCGGCTTTCCAAGCGGGTGCTGACTGGCCGAAACCGTGTGCCAACACTCTCGCCAGCGACCAAGCGCACAAGTACGTTCGGCTCGTTACCAGCAGCAATCACCATGGTTGTGCCAGCACGGGTCGCCAATTCGGCAGCCTGAATTTTGGTGAACATACCGCCAGTGCCACGATGCGAACCCGCCGCTCCTGCCAAAGCATAAACCTGTTCATTCACCGCCGCAACATCGTCGATCAGGGTTGCTTCAGGGTTATGGCGTGGGTCGGCGCTATATAAGCCAGCAATATCGCTCAAAATGACCAATAACTGGGCATCAACCAAATTCGCGACCAAAGCTGAAAGTGTGTCATTATCGCCGACGCGAATCTCATCAACTGCCACTGCATCATTTTCATTGATAATTGGCAATACGCCAATTTCCAAGCAAGTTAATAAGGTGGCGCGGGCATTCAGGTAGCGCACTCGATCACGCAAGTCGGCGCGGGTAAGCAGCGTTTGAGCTACAGGCACATCGTAAATTTCAAATAATTGACCATAAATATGCATCAAACGGCCCTGCCCAACTGCCGCCAACGCCTGTTTATGGGTCAACTCACGCCGTCGTTTGGGAAAGCCCAAGCGCTCCCAGCCAGCCAACACTGCGCCTGAAGAAACCAAGACAACTTCGTGGCCAACATCACGTAATTGGGCCATCTGACGCGCCAAATCGACCATGCGTGGGCGATGCAAACGGTCGGTTCCGTCGGTCAAAACGCTCGTCCCAAGTTTAACTACAATTCGCATATGCAGATCTCTATCCATCAAGATTATTACAAATAGCTATTTTAACCAATAATTGCTGAACCGCGCAGATTGATCCACGAAGCACATGAAGAGCAGTTTCAAGCCACAGATTAGCACAGATTTTGATGATTATGCTGCTGTTGCCTCTGTACTTCCTAGATTCTCGCCGCTCATTCTGACCCCTCGCCCCTGAATCCTGACCCCTACTATGTTGCCTTTTGATTTTTGACTTCTGACTTGGTTCTATGTTCTTAAATAAACAGGCCGTAGAGCAAAAACACCCCACGGCCTAGCAACGATGATTAGTTATGTCAAATGCTATTTTTTGCCAACTGCTTGAGCATGGGTATGCTTGACCGCCAAAATCGCCTCAAGTTCGGCTTCTTTGCCCGGCAAGCCATGGCAAGCTTTGAACTTCTTGCCGCTATCGCATGGGCAAGGATCATTGCGGCCGATTTTGATCACAATTCGGCGGGCTGGTGCAGCTTGGCCTGCGGCATTGCTGACCCGTCGCGCCGCCCCACCAACTCCACGTTTGGCGGGCTTGGGAGCTTCTTCAGTAGCGTTTTCTGAACCACCAGCGGTTTGAGCCAGAGCCAAACGGGCTTCCATTTCAAGCTCAACTTGGCGCAAACGCACTTGCCAGTTAGCAGCGTCGGTAAAGAAGTTGTAGACGATCCGGTTTTGAATGTTGCCTTTGAGTTCGTCGAACATCTTAAAGGCTTCGCGTTTGAAGGCTACCAATGGATCTTGTTGGGCAATTGCGACGTTGCCGATGCCTTGGCGCATTTCATCAACCGCTGTTAGATAATCGATCCATTCGCGATCGATTGCCCCCAGCATTTCTTGGCGCTCGAAGTGGGCAAAGAAGGCTTCTGGGCCGCTGACCCCAGGAATTGGCTGAACTCCGCGTTGTAATAAGGTGGTGTATTGGGTTGCCAACTCTTCGCCAAGCCGATTGTAGGCTTCTTCCACCACTTCGGTAGCAATTTCGCCAATTTCATCAGCTTGTTTGCCTTTGAAGCGGGCTGCCAATTCAGTTTCTTGGGCTTTGAGTTGGGGCACAATCGAATACAACTGACGCAAGAATCCTTCGAGATCGGGCTTGTCTAGCTCGCGGTTATCGAGAAATTCTTCGACATGGATGTCGATTTCATCAACGACCATCTCAAGAATCCGGTCGCCCATATCTTCGCCGCCAAGAATAGCATGGCGGTCAGCGTAGATCACTTCGCGCTGCTTGTTCACCACGTCGTCGTATTCGACCACATGCTTACGCACATCAAAGTTATAACCTTCAACCCGAGTTTGGGCACTTTCGATCGCTTTATCGAGCAAGCCCGATTCGAGTGGCAATTCTTCATCGCCATCAGACATACGCTCCATCAAGCGCTTGATCGTGTCAATTCGTCCGAAGCGGGTCATCAACTCATCTTCAAGTGAAATGAAGAAGCGCGACGAACCCGGGTCGCCTTGACGGCCAGCCCGACCACGGAGTTGGTTATCAATCCGGCGAGCTTCGTGGCGCTCAGTGCCGATGATGTGCAAGCCACCAGCTTCCATCACAGCTTTACGCTCAGCCTCGACATCGGCTTTAGCTTGGGCCTGGACTTGGGCTAGTTGCTCAGGCGTTGCATCGGCAATGGTTGTGCCAAGAGCTTTGAGATGTTCCTCAATTAAACCATCGGGGTTGCCGCCCAGCAAAATGTCAGTTCCCCGACCAGCCATGTTGGTCGCAATTGTGATCGCACCCGTGCGACCAGCTTGAGCCACGATATAAGCTTCACGTTCGTGTTGCTTAGCATTCAAAAGATAGTGTTCAAGCCCTTCTTGCTTCAGCAAATTGCTGACAATTTCGGAGCTTTCGACCGAGGTTGTACCGACCAAAACTGGGCGGCCAACTGCGTGCATCTCTTTGATTTCGCGCAGTACGGCGTGATATTTGGCTTTTTGCGAGGCATAAATATGGTCGCGATAATCTTCGCGCACGACTTGGCGATTGGTCGGGATAATCACCACTTCCAAATTGTAGATTTTGCTAAATTCTTCAGCTTCGGTGATCGCTGTACCAGTCATGCCACCAAGTTTATTGTACATTCGGAAGTAGTTTTGGAAGGTGATGGTTGCCAAGGTGACGTTCTCGCGGCGCACTTCGACCGCTTCTTTGGCTTCAACCGCTTGGTGCAAGCCATCTGACCAACGCCGACCTGGCATTGTCCGGCCTGTAAATTCATCGACGATCACGACTTCGCCATTTTGCACCACATAATCAACATCACGATGGAAAACATATTCGGCCTTGAGGGCGTTTTCCAAATAATGAGTTAATTCAAAGTTCTTGGCATCGTACATATTTTCGCCATCAGGCAAATTGAGGCGTTTTTCCATCACCTCTAAGCCCGATTCGGTCAAGGTAATTGAGCGTGATTTTTCGTCGATCCAATAATCGCCATCGAAATCGTCTTTCAAGCCCTTGCGCACTTCATCTGGCGAAATGCTTGAGCGCTTGAGGCCACGCACCAACGAAGAAAACCGACGATAGTTATCGCTGGATTCTTGGGCTGGGCCAGAGATAATCAAGGGAGTACGGGCTTCGTCGATCAAAATATTATCTACTTCGTCAACAATCGCATAGTGCAATTCACGCTGCACACATTGATCTTTGTGCTGCACCATGTTATCGCGCAGATAATCGAAGCCATATTCATTATTTGT